>CAZJBD010000244.1:0-2630 GCA_964544265.1 uncultured Eubacteriales bacterium | reverse complement strand
CCGCCCACGCCGCCCTGAAGGACCTGCTGGCAAGGAGGGTTCTCAAGCGAGAGATCCTCGGCAATCAGCACCTGTACAGATTGGACCATGCCAACCGAACCGTCAGGGATATTCTCAAGCCCGCCTTTCGCAAGGAGGGGGCATTCAAGGAAGATATTCGGAATTTCCTCGTCCGTAAAATCGAGGACGCGAAAGCGACCCGCCAAATCGTTTCTCTTGTCTTATATGGAAGCCTAGCCCTGGGAAAAACCCATGAGGCCAGCGACTGCGACGTTGCGATCATTGTCAGCGACCCAAAAGGCAAAGATGAGTTGGAAAAACTCCTCCAGGCCGGGATCGCCAGGGAGTTCTACGCGGAATTCGGGGCCCACCTCGATCCCTACGTCCAAACCCTCGAGGAATTCAGAAAGAAGATGCGGAATAAGAGGCCCCCCATTTCGACAATGATGCTGGGTTATGAAATCATCCTGGGCAAGGATCCCATCGAAATCGGGTGACCTGATGCCCAAAACGGTCAGATTCAAGGAGGAGGACAGAAGCGCCGCCATCGATTATTTCAACAAGGCGGAAGACAACCATAAGGCCATGCTCGCGGCTTTCGCGGCCCGCCACTTTAACGCGGCCGGCACCCTGGCTCTCCAGTGCGCCATCTCCTCGGCAGATGCCCTGTGCGTCTATTTCAAAGGGGTCCGGTCCATATCCAAAGACGACCTGGACATCTGCGAATTGATCGCCGCGATCCCCTTGCCCGAGGCTAAAGATCGATCGGATCTCCTCAGGCGGATCATCGGGAGAAAGAACCTCATCCAATATGAACGCCGGAACATTTCGGCGAAAGAATCCGAAGAGTTGGCCAAAGCCGCATCGCGCTTTTATCGATGGGCCTGCTCCCTGGCCCGGCCAGTTTGAGGACGCCTTGAAATTCAAATTAAAAGGAATGCCCATGAAAAACCAAAAACTCGCATACGCCGTCTTGCTCCTGGCCGTTGCTCTCCCCTGCTTCGCCCATACCCAAGGCCAACTCACGGAGGACGAACGAAACACAATTGAGGTCGTGAAAAAGAACCAGAACTCGGTCGTCTTCATCACCAACATCCAGCTCGTCCGCGACTTCTTTTTTGCCTCCGAAGAGGCCGTCCCCAGGGGCAGCGGGTCGGGGTTCGTCTGGGACGACAAAGGCCACATCGTCACCAATTACCACGTCATCGAGGACGGAGACATCTTCAATGTGACTTTGCCAAGCCAGGAACAAAGGCGGGCCAGGCTCATCGGCAAGGAGCCCACCAAGGACATCGCCGTTCTCCGTATCGAGGGAAACCTGAGCGGCCTGTTCCCCGTCGTAACAGGCTCCTCCAGGGATCTCCAGGTCGGCCAGAAGGTTATTGCCATCGGTAATCCGTTCGGTTTCGACCATACGGTCACCAAAGGCATCGTGAGCGCTATCGGCCGGAACATGCCGGGAGCGGGCGGGGTGACCATCCGGGACATGATCCAGACGGACGCGTCCATCAATCCGGGGAACTCAGGCGGGCCCCTTCTGGATTCGACTGGCCAGCTCATTGGAATGAACACGATGATCATTTCGCCTTCGGGTTCCTCGAGCGGCATAGGCTTTGCCGTTCCTGTGGACACGATCAAGAAGATCGCGCCGGAGATCATCCTTTATGGCAAGGTCAAACGACCGGGGTTGGGCGTTTCCCTTATGAACGATTTATATGCCCGCAGGATCGGGGTCCAGGGTGTCGTCATCCTCGAAGCTCCGGGCGGAAGCGAAGCCGATCGGGCGGGCTTAAAAGGGCTCGGCCGTGACCGCTATGGGAGGCTCTTCTTACGGGACATCATCGTCGGGATCGACGGGACGAAAGTTACGTCTTACGACGACCTCTATGGCGTCCTCGACAGCCATAAGATCAGTGATACGGTCACCTTGACCGTGGCCCGGGAGGGCAAAGAGCGAAAGGTCAGGCTCACGCTCGTCAGCGCCGACTAACGGTTTCCTTTTTCAGGGCGGGAACGTTCTGGCCTCCCATACGTTATATGGGATGAAGACGGACGAAGAGATGATAAGCTTCGACGAGCTTTACGCCATGTACCACGCCCACATTTATCGGTTCACCTACGCCCTGAGCCGCGACGCCCAGGACACCGAGGACCTATTCCAGGAGACTTGGCTCCGGGCCTTCAAGGCTTACCCGACGGATCGGGATATGGAAGCCAGCGAATCCAAAGCCTGGCTCTTTGCCATCGCAGCCAACGCCCATAGAGATTCCCTGAGGAAGAAGCGCGTCCGGCGGCTCTTTTTCCTGGAGAAGAAGAGGTCGATGGCCGAGGGGGCCCCTGGCGGCGATTCGGGCTGGTACGCCTCCGGACACGCGCATGAGGACAGAGAGTCACGTTCGGACATCAGCCTCTGTTTGCGCAGGGCCGTCTCTCGTCTCCCCGGCCCAGAGCGGCGGGTCTTCGTCCTTAAGGACATAGAAGGTTTCAAACACAACGAGATCGGCCGCATGCTGGGCATCCCAGAAACGACCGTCAGGACGCGCCTCCACCGGGCGGTCCTGAGGCTCCGGAAGGAACTGGCCGGGTTCAAGCCGATGGCCGACGGAAGCCCTGTTTTCGAGGAGGGAAGG
>CAZJBD010000243.1:0-2688 GCA_964544265.1 uncultured Eubacteriales bacterium | reverse complement strand
GCTCCAGGCCGCTCCCGACGGAGGGCGCGCCCCGAGCCTGAATTCCTTCTTAAACGAAAAGAGATGATTCTTATTCGCGCTATTTTCGCCCGCAATGAAAATGGACGGAAACCTTTCCGGCGGTCTTACGTATATCTATATGTCTCCATTATTCAAGGATATCTCATGGAGGTCGGACGATGATTCTCCTTTCGCGGTCGGAAGAGATCGTTTTGGTCGCCATATGGAAGCTCGGCGATGACGCCTACGGCGTCACCATCCGGGATCGTGTGTCGGCGGATACCAGCCATGATTGGTCGTTCGGCGCCGTCTACAAGCCGCTGAAACAACTCGTCCACAGGGGATATGTGGAAAAGACGGCCGGGGATCCGTCCCCTGAGCGGGGGGGCCGGAGCAAATTCTATTACCGGCTGACTCCGGACGGGCGCAAAGCCTTGAGGGAGATCCGGAAGGTCTACCGGGCGGTCTGGACGAGGACGACCGAGTCCGCATTTAATTGAAGGGGGAACCTTGAGAAAGACGGGCAAACGCCTGCCTTTTCCGGGAAAGACCTTGCTCTGGCTTTTCCTGGACGGCGACGACTACGAACAGGCGGCGGGGGATTTTGAGGAGCAATATCGATGGGACTGGCAAAAGGACGGTCCTCAAGCGGCCCGCCGCAGGTTCTGGGCGATGCTGTTGCCCTCAGTCCCCATGTTTATCGTTGACAAAATTTATTGGAGGATGGACATGATCCGGAACCACCTGAAAATGGCCTGGCGCATTATCACCAGGCAAAAACTTTACAGCTTCCTCAACATCGCCGGATTGGGAATCAGCCTTGTTTGCCTCCTGATGATCCTGGTCCACGTCAAAGGAGAACTCAGCTACGAGCGGGCTTTCCCGAAGTCTAAAAGGATCTACCGGGTCCAAACGGATTCGCGATACGGATCGACCGTCAGAAAGTGGGCCGCATCCGCCCCGTCAATTGGGCCGGAGATTGAAAAGGCCTTTCCCGAAGTCGAGGCCACGGCCAGGCTCTTTGGAGTGGGGTCCCAGATTCTTGTTTTTCGTCCTGCCGGGGGCGTCGCGAGGCGCTTTGTGGAAGAAAACGGTTTCGCCGCCGACCCCGCCTTCCTTAAGATGTTTGACCTGGAGTTCGTCAAGGGAAACCCGGAGACGGCTCTCGGGAACCCTTCGGCCGTCGTCCTGACCTCATCTGTCGCCAAGAAATACTTCGGCGACGAGGATCCCATCGGCAAGTCCCTGCTGAGCGAGTCGGGCGGAGACCCGCTTCAGGTCACGGGGATCATTCGGGACTTACCCGGCAAGACGCACTTGAAAATAGACCTTCTCATCTCGGTGCCGATGTTCGTGAAATGGGTGGGTCAAGGTCCGCAGGTCCTCGACCACCGGACGTGGAAGTGCGCCTACACGTATGTCATGCTCAGGCCCGGTCAAGGTCCCGAGGCCGTCGCCGCCAACGCGGCGTCTTTCATGAAGAACTTTCATGCCGCGCAGCCCAGCAGGTCCGAGTCTCTTCTTCTCCAGCCGATCCGGCGGATCCATCTTTATTCCAAGCTCGAAGGCGAGCTCTCTCCGACGAGCGACGTTGTCTACGTCTTCATTTTTTCCGGAGCTTCGCTCCTTATCCTGCTCATCGCCGTGGTCAACTTCGTCAACCTGGTCACAGCCCAGGCCTTCAAGCGGATCAAAGAAATCGGCATCCGTAAAGTCATCGGCGCCCGGAAAGGCCAGATCATCAGACAGTATCTCGGAGAAGCCGGCCTGCTCACGGCGCTCTCGGCCTGCTCGGCCCTGGTTCTCATGAGGTTTGCGGTGCCTTTTTACAATCGTCTCACCGGGGCCGGCCTAACCTTCCGGGAGCTGTTTGCGCCCACGAACGTTGCGGGGCTCATCATCTTGCTTATCCTTCTCAGCTTGACGGCCGGCCTTTACCCCGCTTTTTTCGTGTCTTCGTTCCGGCCGTCCGGCGTTCTTAAGGGCGTGCGGACCCCTCGCTCGTCAACCGTCTTGGTCCGCAGGGGCCTGGTCGTATTCCAATTCGTCATCTCGATCATTCTCATTTTCAGCACCATCACCATGTCCCGCCAGCTCGTGTTTCTCCACGGAAAGGACCTCGGTTTTAAAAAGGACAACGTCATCGCCGTAAACCTCTCCAGGGATTTCACGTATTCTACGGACCGGGGAACGAACTCCCTGAGAGAGGAAGCGCGCCGGCATTCCGCTGTGGAAGGCGTCGCCCTGACCTCCCAATTGTTCGGGACGCCTTTCAGCAACGAGCGCCTGACTCCCGTCGGCACACCGGACAAGAACCTTATGCCGATGCTGAGGTTCCTCCGGGTGGACGAGGATTTCATTAAAACCATGGGACTGACCCTCATCCAGGGGCGCGATTTCGCCCCCGGCGACGGTCAGAAATCGGCCTATATCATCACCGAATCGACTGCGGCCGCGCTCCAGATGGATGAGCCGCTCGGCATCGAATGTCTCTCCGACATCCATGGAGGGTCGGCCCCGATTGTGGGCGTCATCAAGGATTTTAACTTCGCCTCGCTCCACGGCCCGATCGAGCCCCTGGTCCTGGAATATCGGCCGGCTGCGGCCAATCACCTTCTGGTGAAAGTCCGTGAAGGACGCGTCCCGGAGGTCTTGTCTTACCTGAAGGATAAAGCCCGGGAGATCAAT
>CAZJBD010000242.1:0-2703 GCA_964544265.1 uncultured Eubacteriales bacterium | reverse complement strand
GTATAGGGCCAGCCTGAGTAAACGAACTTGATCTCGAGCCTTAAGTAGGCATTCTGAGAAGCGCCTCCGGACCCAGTATAACGGAGGTCGATTCCCGTTCCTGAAAACGAAACATGACCGCTGCATTTGGCTCCCTTATAGAAGCCGTCCAAATAAACAAGATTGGTCATGGCGAGGTTGGAGATCTTGAGGGATGCGGGAGCTGTCCCGTTCAGGAACGACAACAGATGAACATTTGAATCGAGGCAAGCGGCGACGTCGGGCTTTTTATCCTTATTCAGGTCCGCGACGTCGAAAATGCCCTTTTCGAATTCAATCGATTGGCCAAATGAGACGCAGGGATTGAATCGCCCCGCCCCTTTCGAGGTGGCAATCCAAACGCCCTCTATTCCCAGGGCGACGACATCGAGCCTTTTATCTCCATTCATATCCGCGATACGAATTCCATTAAAACCCGGCCAGAAGGAGGTGACCTCCGCAACTTTCTTGGGCGCTGCAAACTTCCCTGACCCGTAGTTTTTCATCATCCAGATAAAGTCGTCTTCACAGCCGACAATATCGATCTTCCCGTCTCCGTCCATGTCCCCTGAAGCCTTATAATCGGCATCAAACCAATATGTCGTCGTCGTGACCTTGGGCAGCTGGAAAGAACCATCGCCATTGCCTTTGAAGAAAACGATTCCCATAGGGGAGCTCCCCGTTTCAAAGGCAAGATCCATGATCCCATCTTTGTCATAGTCCGCGGGAAGGATCCCGCCATAGGCGTTATCCACGGTTGCTCGCACAGAGGTAAATTTAAAGTCCCCCTTATTCAGGAGCACAATGATTTCCTTGCCGCCTTTCAAGCCGATGATATCCGGTTTGCCGTCTGCGTTCATATCCGCAATAGCCCCATGATCTATTTTCTGCTCAACGCTTAATTTATGGATGACCCGCGCCGTATCCAGACCGCCCGAGGCGTTTCCGGGAAAAATTGCGACCTGCAAGCTCGCATTTTTGTTTTCCGTGACGACATCCGGCTTTCCATTGCCGTTGAAATCGGCGATTCCGATGATGCGTTCTCCGACATTCGTATATTTTCTCGAATATTTTTTTGTATATCCCGGCCCAAGAAATACGACAACAGCCTTCTCCTTGCTTTGAAGGATGATGAGATCGGTATACCCGTCGCCGTTCATATCGCTCAGACGGACATCCTTCAGGCTCTGCTGATTTAAAGGAATGCGACCTTGCTTAAACCTGAGGGTCCAAGCGGCTTCGCCGAATGACAAGTCCGGATCCTGAGCGCCCCAGGCAGGATCGTTCAGTGCTGCTGTAACAAGAATCAAGATAAAAATAGGCAAGAGAATGCGCAATGATTTCATAACGGCCTCCTTCCCGTTCGGGAATCTTAATTAAACGTGATTTCCATTGTCAAGTGGAGGCCGACTCAAAGACCCCGCCCGGCCGAGGAAACGAATGAACCGGCTTAGGGATTCTGGCCGCCGCTCACTCGTAGCGCAACGATTTCGCCGGATCGGCCGTGGCCGCCTTGACCGTCTGGTAGCTGACCGTTAGCAGGGCGATGACCAGAACGGCAACGGACGTCAGCAAGAAAGGCCAAAGGGTAATTCCCGTCCGGTAGGCGAATTTCTGGAGCCAGCCCTTCATGTAGAAATAAGCAACCGGCCAGGCCACGACGTTGCCCAAGACGACCCATTTCGCGAATTCGCCCGAGAGGAGGACGATGATTCCCCCCACGGAGGCCCCCAGGGCTTTGCGGATGCCGATCTCTCTCGTCCTCCGCTCGGCGACAAAGGCCGCCAGCCCGAGGAGCCCCAGGCAGGCCACGAACACGGCCAGGACTGAAAACGAAACAAATATCTGCTTCGTCCGTTCTTCGGACCGATAGACCTCGTCCATGTGGTCGTCGAAAAACTGGAATTCAAAGGCCTGGTTGGAGGCCATCTTCCGCCAGGTCTTCTCCATGAAGGCCAGGGTTTCCCGGATGTTTTCGGGCCTGATCCTCACGGACACGAACCGTCCCCGGCTTTGCGGCCCCCGGGTGTGAATGATGAGCGGCCGGATCGGAGTATGGAGGCTTTCGTAGTTAAAATCCTTGGTAACGCCGATGATCGTGAAGGCGCGGGAGGTTTCGGCCGTTCGGCCGAGGGCGAGGAGCTTTTTGCCGACGGGGTCGGTTATCCCGAAACTCTTGGCCGCCGTTTCGTTGATGACCGCGTTCTGGGGGTCGGCCTGATTTCCGGGCTCAAAGAAACGGCCGGCGGCCATCCCGATTTCGTATGTCTTGACGAAGTCCGCATCCGTAACAAAGGTCGAAAGAAGGTGGTTCTCTATGCCCGTCTCCCCGGCCGCCTGGTATGTCGAGTTCCCGAAAAATCCGCCGATAATGTCCTCCGTGTTCGTAGCGCTGATAACGGCGGGGGACTTCAGGAGTTCCTGTTTGAAGGCCTCGATTTGGTTTCCCAGGTCGTCTGTCTTCCTGACGATGACGACCTGCTCCCGGTTGAATCCCAGGTTGGCCTCCTGGATGTAGGTCATCTGATGCTGGACGATGAGGGTTCCTATGAGAAGGATGATGGAGACGGCGAACTGAAAGACGACCAGGATGCTGCGCAGCCGGGATTTCCGGGATCTCCCGGCCGTTTCTGTCTTCAGGACGGTCACCGGGTCGAAGGAGGCCAAAAAGAAGGCCGGGTAGAC
>CAZJBD010000241.1:0-2740 GCA_964544265.1 uncultured Eubacteriales bacterium | reverse complement strand
CGGGCGGTGATCGAGCTCGCCAAGGACGGGGTGGAATTTGACATTGTCTTCCTGGACCCTCCTTACCGTCTTCTCGAAACGAGGAACCCCCTGAAGGTCGTCCGAAAGAGAGGTGTCCTTAAGAGGGACGGCTTGCTCATCCTCCGCCACTATTTCCGGATCCCCCCTAAGTCCGAAGGCTTCCTCCTCCAGCGCTCGGTCCGGATCGGCGATGACGTTCTCTCGTTTTTTGTCCACAAGGATTCTTGATGGGTTTCATCAAATCGCTTAGAATTTAGGATTATGCTCGCGGAAGAAGAAAACTTATGACTTTCCTGAAGAGATCCGGGCCCAAGGCCAAACCCTTCCTGGAAGGGGAGCCCCTGGTCGGGGAAAAGGAGATATTTTCTTCCCTGGCCGAAAGCAAGGGCAGTTCGCTGTTCCTCGGCCGGTATTCAATGAACGAGGTCCAAGCGGTCCTGGGGAAAAAAAGCCTGTTCAAGGAGGCTCAGCGCAGGAACCTCTGGCCCCTGGATTTCGAACTGGATTCGCGGGAATATCCGCTCCAAAGGCTGCAAATTTTCTACCGGGATAAGACTCCCGAAAACCTGATCGTGGACCTAAGGATTCGGGAGGGAGAGTACAAACTCAGGGTCCGGCTCGAGGGGCTCGCCGCCGTCATCACCCCAAAGAGTCTCATCCTCGAATGGCTGACCCTTCAAAATCCGTTAGCTGCTTTCACAGAGAAAAGGGCCCCGTTGCCGGGGCAGATGCATCCCGGCCTGAGTCTGTCCAAGAAGATCATGGATATTTTTGTATATCTGGCCAGGCTCTCCCATATGGACTGCCTGCTGGCCTTTCCGGCCTACTTCCACAATGCCCTGCTCTTCTCGAGGTATTTCCACTTCATGAACCCCGAAAAGGAGGGAGAGGTCTTCGCCATCCGGAAGGCCTTCAGCCATATGCCCTTTAAGCAACTGGCTTGGATCGTCCATCTGAACTGCTTGAGACGGGCGGACGGTTCGGTTTATGAGTGGAGGTCCGAGGAGCAGGTCTATCCGTTGAACAGGACGCTCCGGGCATACCTGGAATCGAAGAGCTATAAGGAACGGGTGAGGGAGGCCCAGAAGGGCCTGGAATTTACCGTGGATTGGGAGGGATTCCGGGCAATGGCTAAGGACGTCCCGGCCCTTTGCGGTTCCAGGGAGAATGTGCTATAATAATTTGATTATCGAGGAGATTTATCGATGAAAAAAGGAATTCATCCCGAATACAAGGACTGCCTGGTGACCTGTGCCTGCGGGAGCACTTTCAAGACCCAATCCACTAAGAACGAGATCCGTGTCGAGATTTGCTCCCAGTGCCATCCGTTCTTCACGGGAAAGCAGAAGTTCGTTGACAGCGCCGGACGCGTCGAGAAGTTTAGGAAAAAATATGGCAATCCTAAAGACTGAATCCGATGTTCCGAGAGCTGAAAAACCTGGCGGATAAATACCGCCGACTCACCGCCTCGCTTTCCGATCCCGCCTGTCTCGCGAATCCCCAGAAGGCCAGAGAGATTTCCAAGGAACGGGCCGAATTAGAGCCCGTGGTCAGCAAATACGAAGAATACAAGAAGGTCGTTCGGAACAAAGAAGAATCCTGCAGGATTCTGGAGGATCCGTCGGCGGACTCTGACCTGAAGAGCCTGGCCGAGGGTGAGGTCGAAGAGCTTGGAAAAAGGGAGAAGGTGCTGGAGACCGAGCTTAAGCTCCTCCTCCTTCCCAAGGACCCTCATGATGAGAAGAACGTCATCCTCGAGATCCGGGCGGGGGCCGGCGGAGACGAAGCGTCCCTTTTTGCCCAGGACTTGTTCCGGATGTACTCCCGGTATGCCGAACGCAAAGGGTGGAAGTTCGAGGTCCTGGACGTCAGCCCGTCTCCTATCGGGGGGATTAAAGAAGCCATCGCCGGCATCCGCGGCAAACGCGTCTATTCCTTCCTGAAGTTTGAAAGCGGGGTCCACCGCGTCCAGCGGGTCCCCAAGACTGAGGCCGGCGGCCGCATCCACACCTCGACTGCGACCGTAGCCGTGCTTCCCGAGGCCGACGAGATCGACGTCCGGCTGGACCCCAAGGACCTGAGGATTGAAGCATTTGGCGCCTCGGGCCCGGGCGGTCAGAATGTTAACCGGAATTATACGGCTATTCGCGTGACCCACAGGCCTTCCGGGATCGTGGTCTCCTGCCAGGACGAGAAATCCCAGCACCGCAACAAAGAAAGGGCCCTGAGGATCATCCGGTCCCGGCTCATGAGCGCCGCCCAGGACGAGCAGAAGAGGCAGATAGCTCAAAATCGCAGGTCTCAGGTCGGCACGGGGGAGCGGAGCGAGAAGATCCGGACTTATAACTTCCCCCAGTCCAGGATCACCGACCATCGTCTTAATGAAAATTTTCATAAGATGGAAGCGATCCTGGACGGCGAACTGGACGACATCACGGAGGCCCTGATCCTCCATTCCCAGGAACTTGCTTCCTAAAACCGTTCAATCGCTCTTTAATGAAGGCAGGAGACTGCTCAGGGCGGTCCCATATCCGGCGCTCGAGGCCAAAGTCCTCCTCCTTCACGCGGCGTCGCTCGACGAGAAGGACCTTTATTCCCATCTGGGGACTCAGCTTCCCGGGACAATCGAGAGAAAATTCCTGGGTCTCATCAAGAAACGGCTGGCCGGACATCCGTTGGACCGCCTGACCGGCCGGAAGGAATTCTGGTCCCTTCCGTT
>CAZJBD010000240.1:0-2745 GCA_964544265.1 uncultured Eubacteriales bacterium | reverse complement strand
GAATTGGCCAGGCCGCCGTGCCAGCCAGCGATCCCGACCCCGTTCCTAACTGCGTCGAGGAGTCCCTTCTCCTGCTCGGGTGAAATCGTGGCTTGGGTGACGACTTGAACGATCAAATCGAGCGATTGAAGCTTGGCGGCGTCGAGGTAGGAATCCAGCGTGTTTGAAATCTCGACTTCGAAACCCCGCTCCTTGAGCCAGGGCGCGAAAATGTCCACGCACTGCTTTGGTTCGTGGCCTTCCCATCCGCCCCAGACGAACAGGGCTTTCCTTGGTTTTTCCCGGGCAGTGCCTGATCCCGTCAACAAGGTCATCAGGACCAAGATAAGAATCTTCTTTTTCATCGGCTTCTCCTCAAGCCCTATCGCGCGAGCGCGGCTTTATTTCTCCCGGTCCCTTATCTCTCCAGATCCCTAATCCAGATGTTTCGGTAACGGACCGGACAGCCGTGGTCCTGGAGGGAAATCGGGAGCTGGTCCCCGTGCGCTTTGTAGGGAGGCCTGGCCTTGTGGGCCGTGGGCCCGGTGAGCACGGCGTTGTCGTGGACCAGGACTCCGTTATGGATGACCGTCATCCGCGCCGGCAGGAGGAGTTTTCCGTCCTTGTCGAAGCGGGGCCGGTGGAAGACGATGTCGTAGGTCTGCCACTCGCCGGGCTTGCCGCAGGCGTTCACGAACGGCGGGTACTGGCCGTAGATGGCGGCCGTCGATCCGTCGGCATAGGTCCTGTTGTTATAACAATCGAGGACCTGGACCTCATACATGTCCATCAGGAAGACGCCGCTGTTTCCCCGCTCCTGACCTTCACCCTTGACCGCGGCCGGGGCTGCCCACTCGACGTGGATCTGGCAGTCGCCGAATCCCCGCTTTGTCCGGATGGAGCCGGTCTTATCCACGACCTCCATGGCGCCGTTCTCGACCTTCCACCCGGCGGGCCGGCCCTTCCCGTCCTCCCATAGGGAGAGATCCTTGCCGTCGAAGAGGACGATCGCGTCCGATGGCGGGGGCACAGGAAGTCCTGGAGGCTGCGGGGTAACAACCGGGGGCAGCGGACGGTTCATGTCGTGGATTGACCACTTGGTCATCGGATCGTCTTGGATTCCGGTCGGAGCGCCGATTTCAGCGCCCGCAGCCGCCGCGAGAACGATCAACATGGCAGAGAGAAGAAAGAGATTTGATGCGTTATTCACTTGACCTCCCGTATGAATTACAGGGACCAGCCGGGTCTATAGTCCATATGGATATACTTATTGGCTTCCGGCAGGTTGGGGAACTCCATTTTAACCGGGTCCCATTCGAGGACGGCCTTATCGGGCTGGACACGGAGGGCGACATTGCCGAGGAGCATGACTTCGGTAAGGGGTCCGGCGTATTCGGAGAAGTCGGTCGTCGACTTCTTGCCGGCTTTGATGGCCGCGACCCATTCCTCGTGGATCCCGGGCGAGCGGGGTATGGTCTTTTCGGGCCTCTTGTATTCCTTCATCAGTTTTTCGGGAAGGAGCCGCGGATTCTCACCGTAGGTACTGCATAAGAGAAGGCCGCGGCTTCCGACGAACAGACATCCGCCGCCTTCATCGCCCATCATCCGGCCGTTCTCGATCTCCTTCGGCCGGGCCGGCATCAGGCCGCCGTCGGACCAGACGAGCTTGACCGGGGGCATCTTGCCGCGGGCCGGGAAGTTATAGGTGATCAGCTCGGCCACCGGGTAGGAATCCGCGGTCGAGGGCGTTGAGCTGGCTTGGACGGTCAGGGGATGGCCCAGATTGAGGGCCCAGAAAGGTTGGTCCATGAGATGAGCGCCCATGTCGCCGACGACTCCGGTCCCGAAATCCCACCAGCCTCGCCAAGAGAACGGATGGTAAGCGGGGTGGTAAGGCCGGAAGGGAGACGGGCCGATCCAGATGTCCCAATCCAGGGTGGACGGGCAGGAGGGGATCTCCTTTGGGGCGTCGATGCCTTGGGGCCAGATCGGGCGGTCGGTCCAGACATAGACCTCGGCGACGTCGCCGATCGCGCCGTCCCAAATCCATTCGTTGACCAGACGGGCGCCTTCGCCTGCATGGCCTTGATTCCCCATCTGGGTAACGAGATTCCTTTTTTTTGCCTCCAGGGCCATCAGCCGAGCTTCCTTGATGGTGTGAGTCAACGGCTTTTGGCAGAAAACGTGTTTGCCCATTTTCATGGCCGTCATGGCGATGACGGCGTGGTTATGGTCGGGGACCGAAACCGTGATGGCATCAAGGGATTTCTCCTTTTCGAGCATTTTCCTGAAGTCGCGATACTTGGAGGCCTTCTCGAACATCGGCTTTTTTTCCGCGGGCATTTCCTTCATACCCATGAACTTGGCCATCATCGTGTCATCGACGTCGCAGAGGGCGACGATATTCTCGGTGCTGACGCTGATAATGTCCGAGGAGCCCTTTCCCCAAACGCCGACGCAGCCGATGTTCAGGGTGTCGCTCGGCGCCTGGAAGCCCTTGCCTCCTAAAACGCGTCTGGAGACGACCATCAGGCCAGCCGCGACCGCAGCGGTCTTGCCCATGAATTCTCTGCGCGAAATGGACCTCATGATTCTCCTCCCTTCATCTTTGGATTTTCGCCAGGATGGACATTGGACATACTATATCTTCACAGAGCTTCCGTAGTCAAATTTTCCTACTTGATTGGAAGCATCTTTTCGTGTGAGAAGGGGTTCAGGCTCGGGGCGCGCCCTCCGTCGGCCGCGGCCTGTCCCGGCGAGCCAGGC
>CAZJBD010000239.1:0-2781 GCA_964544265.1 uncultured Eubacteriales bacterium | reverse complement strand
ACGAGAAGAAGATCAGCAACCTCAGGGAGCTCCTGCCCCTTCTGGAGAACGTGGCTAAGATGGGCCGGCCGCTTCTCGTCGTAGCTGAAGAGGTCGAGGGAGAGGCGCTGGCGACTCTGGTCGTCAATAAACTGAAGGGCACGTTCCTCTGCGCGGCCGTCAAGGCCCCGGGCTTTGGTGACCGGCGCAAAGCCATGCTCGATGATATCGCTACCTTAACGGGCGGAAAGGTGATCACCGAAGACATCGGCGTCAAGCTTGAGAACGTAGGAGTTGACTGGCTAGGAGAGTCCGCCAAGGTCGTCATCGACAAGGATAATACGACAATCGTCGAGGGCAAGGGCAAACAGAGCGACGTCCAGGCGCGGATCAAACAAATCCGGACCCAGATTGAAGAGACGACGTCTGATTACGATCGTGAGAAGCTCCAGGAGAGGTTGGCCAAGATGATCGGCGGCGTCGCATTGATCAAGGTTGGCGCGGCTACTGAGACCGAGCTCAAGGAGAAGAAAGCCCGGGTCGAGGACGCCATGCACGCCACCAAAGCGGCCGTCGAGGAAGGCATCGTTCCCGGCGGCGGCGTTGCTCTGCTGAGGGCCCAGAAGGTCCTGGACAAACTCCAGGTCGAGGGCGATGTCCAGATCGGCATCAACATTGTCCACAGGGCCCTGGAAGAGCCCATGCGGCAGATCGCCAACAACGCCGGCTGGGAAGGTTCTGTCGTCGTGGAACAGGTCAAGGGGGCCAAGTTGACCGACCATGGCTTCAACGCCCTGAATGAGAAGTTCGAAGATATGATTAAGGCCGGGATCCTGGATCCCACCAAGGTCGTTCGCATCGCTCTCCAGAACGCGACGAGCATCGCGGGCCTGCTCCTGACCACGGAAGGTCTGGTCAGCGAGCTTCCCGAGGAAGAGAAGACTCCGAAGTATCCCACGCCTCCCGGCGGAGATATGTACTAAGGTTCTTCCGGGCAGGATTTGAGAAGAACCGGGGAGCGGCCGCACGGCCGCTCCCCTTTTTTTTGGCGCGCGCCGCCCATGTCGCCAACCCACGTTTTATGGTATAAATTGGGAACATGCTCAAGTTCTTCGACCGCTACATCCTGAGAGAGATCGGCCCGCCGTTCGGCATCGGCCTCCTCCTTTTTACGTTCGTCCTCCTGATGAATCAAATCCTCGTCCTGGCCGAACTCTTCATCACCAAGGGCGTTTCGTTCCGGCTGGCAGCCGAGGTCCTCATTGACCTCATCCCCTCGCTCCTGGCGTTCGCCGTTCCCATGGCCGTCCTGATGGGGATCCTGGCCGGTCTAAGTCGCCTGTCCACGGACCTCGAGATCGTCGCCTTCAAAACGCTCGGCATCAGCTCCAAGCGGTTGGCCTGGCCGATCTTCCTTTTCGCCCTAACAGGTTGGCTCGTGACCTCCTATCTCACGATGTTCCTTGCCCCCCGTGCCAATTATAAATGGGTCCAGACCATGACGAGTTCTGTCCTGGCCAAGGTCTCGGTGAAGTTCAATCCCCGGGAATTCAACGAGTCCATCCCCAAGATGGTCATCTATATCCAGGACATCATCAGGGAAAAAAAGTGGGAGAATATCTTCGTCTACTTGACTAAGGATCCCGCTGAGCCCCGTCTGATCCTGGCCCGGGAAGGGACACTCAACCTCTACCCTGAAGAGAAAAAGGCCACCCTGGTCCTTCAGGACGGCACCGTTCATTCCTATCCCTTGAAGAACCCCAGCAAGTACAGCTTTACCTCTTTTAAGAGATTGGAGGAGGGGATCAACGTAGAGGACCTTTTTGCCTCCATCAGCAGTGAGAAGCGTGTCCGGGAAAAGGACATCCTGGAGCTTTTTTCGGGAGTCAAAGTGATCAAGAAGGACTTGGCTGAGCTCGAAGCAGGAAAAGCGGGGGCAGCCAAGGACGCCTTGCGCAAAGGCAAGGACGCTGCCTCCGGTCCTGCCGCCGCCGCTCAGGCCCTTCGGGAGAAAACGAGGGACTTCCGGTCCCATTGGATTGAGATCCATAAGAAGTTCGCCCTTCCCTTCGTCTGCTTTATCTTCGTCCTAGTCGGACTTCCCCTCGGGGTCACGACCCGGAAAGGCGGCCGGACGAGCGGATTCACCATCAGCATCGCTATCATTCTCTTCTATTACGTCTTGATCACGGCAGGAGAAAAGCTAGCCATGGACGGTAAGGTCTCTCCGTTCCTGGGGATGTGGGGACCTAATATCCTCCTCCTCCTGGCCGGGGCTTACCTGTTCCTGAAGGCCCTCAGGGAAGCCGCTTTTTTCTCAGGGTTGGCCGGATTCCTCCGCAAGTGGAAAACAACCCCGGGGAAAGGCAGGATGGGGAGGGCCCTCCGTAAGATCCCGCGGATCCGCCTTCGGTTTCCCAATATCCTGGATCGCTATGTCATCCGAAAGTATCTAGCCATTTTCCTGATTATTTTCGCCGGACTGGTTTCGGTTTCAATCATCGTTACGTTCTTTGAGCGGATCGGCAATGTGTACGCGCATGATAAACCCCTCTTGCTCTTCCTCCGATACATTTGGTTCCGGGTCCCCGAATTCATTTCCTTTATCCTTCCAGTCACGGCGCTGACGACGGCCCTTCTGGCGCTGGGCATCTTGACCAAATTCAACGAGGTCACGGCCATGAAGGCCTGCGGCATCAGCGTCTACCGCCTGATTTTCCCGGTCCTCTTTATGGCCCTGATCGTTAGCCTGTTTTCCTTTGCCCTCCAGGAACGGATTCTCCCCAGGGCCAACAACAAGGC
>CAZJBD010000238.1:0-2849 GCA_964544265.1 uncultured Eubacteriales bacterium | reverse complement strand
CATCCCCGTCATTATTGGAAATCAATTCCAGGCTCTTCAGGCATGGAAGCACTTCTATAAAGCAGGGATCTACGTTAACGTCGCGCTTCCGCCGGCCGTACCCGGAAACCAGGCCCTGCTCCGGACGAGCTACATGGCGACCCATAGAGATGACCAATTGGACAGAATCCTCTCCGTTTTCAAGGAGGTCAGAGCGAAGATCGTCCTTTGAAGCATATGGATACAGGAGATGGCCTATGAGAAACTTGAATGGCGAGTCCCTCTTCGGGCCGGTCGGCGATAGCCGGCTGGCCGGACGGCAGGGGATACGCTCCTTGGTTTTCTGGTATGCCGTCATTGTGATCTGCCATCTCTTTTGTTACCTTTCGGTCAATGAGATTAACGCCCTCAGGCCGACTTCGCACTTGGTTAATCTTCGGCTTCCCTTGGACGATGCCATTCCCTATCTCGGTTGGACCTGGATCATCTACTACGGCGGAGACATTTATTTTATTGCCCTTCCGGCGTTTGTTCTCCGCCGCCTGTCGGCGGCGAATTTTCGACGGGCGGTCCGGGCCTATATCCTGATGATCACGGGGGGAGCTTCCCTCCAGCTGATCATCCCGGCACAAAACCTCTGGCCCGACGTCCTGCATCCGGTTCATGCCTGGGTCCTCAACGGCTTGAACCTCAAGCCCTTTGCGTGCCTGCCTTCAATGCACGTGGCCTTGACGGTCTATCCCACACTGCTCGGGCTTTCCCTGCTTCGCTCCAGGACCGGGAAAGCGGCGGCCTGCTTGGCTGCCCTTTCCATCACGTTATCGACGGTCACCCTAAAACAGCATGTCGTTCTCGACGCCGTTGCAGGCGTCGTTTGGGCGGTATTGATTTACGTCTATTGGCTCTGGGGACTTTACAGGCCGGCAGCGGAACATGGAGGCTTGCCATGAGTGTCCTGCGTGAGCGATTGTACAGATTTCCCTGGTCAAAAACGGACAATCCCGGCGGTTGGGTCGAGGTTACCGACGAGTGCAACCTATCCTGCCCGGGATGTTATCGAAGCCGGCTCGAGGGCCACCGGGAGCTATCGCAGATTAAAGACGACATCGTCGCCTGCCAGAGACTCACCAACTGCGACCGGATGGGCATCGCGGGGGGCGAGCCGTTGATCTATCCGGAAATTGTGGAAGTCGTGGATTATATCTCCCACCTCGGGATGAAACCCATGCTGTTGACAAACGGGGAGAATTTGACTTTGGAGCTGGGCCGGGCTTTAAAAGCCGCGGGACTTGCGAAGTTCCATTTTCATGTCGACAGCGGAATGCCGAGGCCGGGCTGGACGGGAAAGACCGAAGGGGAGATGAATGCGCTTCGACAAAAATATGCCGATCTTTGTTGGGAATTGGGCGGGGTCCAGTGCGGCTTTAACATCACCGTCTTTCCCCGGACGCTTCCTGACGTCCCGGCTGTGATTGAATGGGCGCGATCCAATATTCCCAAGGTCCAACATCTTTCTTTCGTCGCTTTCCGGGCCATTCCTCTCGATGGCACCTACGAATTCTATGCAGGGAGGCGAAAGGTCGATCTCCACGTCCTTACGCACAGCGTAAAGGACCAAGGGACGATCGGGCTGACCTCTCTCGATATTTTCAAAACAGTCCGAGGGCATTTCGGCGAATTCGTCCCCTGCGCCTATTTGGGCGGCACCTCGGATCCTGAGAGCTATAAGTTCCTGGTGGGCGTTCAGGTGGGAGGCCGCTCCGGCTTTGATGGCTTCCTGGGCGCCAAAACTTTGGAGATCACTCAAACCGCTCATCATCTGTGGACGGGCCGCTATTTTGATTTTTTGCGGTTCCCCGAGGCCGGCCGGAAGCTTTTTGTGCTCGGACTTTTCGACCGGGAACTGCGCAGGACGATCGCGCGCTATCTCGCCGGCGCGCTCCGACGCCCGACACGCTTGCTGGAGCGGGTCTACGTTCAGAGCATATCTTTCCAACAGCCGAACGAAATCCTCGGCAACGAGGCCAACATGTGCGATGGCTGCATGAACGCGATGGTTTACCGCGGCCGGCTCATTCCCTCCTGTCGGCTGGACGAATATCGGCTGTTTGGAGAGGCGCTCAGGCCTATACGAAAAGGCGGACTTTCGGAGGGAGAATCGCCGGATTGCGCCCGAAAGGAGGGATCATGAAAAAACAAGGAGCCGAGACTTTCCCGCGGCTGGACACGAAGAGCCTGTTCAGGATGCCGTGGACGATGGCCGATAACTCGTTAACCTGGCTGGAACCCAGTCGAAAATGCAATATCAGCTGCGACGCCTGCTTTGCCCGAAACGACCCCCAAAGTGAAAAGACCGTCGAACAAATCGAAAAAGAACTTGACGAACTTCTCAGCCTAAGGCGGTGCGACGCCATGCTGATCGCAGGGGGAGAGCCTCTGACCCATCCCGCCATCCTCGAGATTATCGCCATGGTCAAAAGGCGCCGCGTCAAGCCCGTGCTCATCACGAACGGGGTCGGCTTAACGTCCAACTGGATCGGCGAAATGAAGCGGGCGGGACTTTTTGGGTTCACGTTTCACGTCGACAGCCATCAGGCCCGCCCCGGCTGGAAGGGCAAGACCGAACGGGAGCTCAATGAGCTCAGACAAACCTTTGCCGACATGGTTTACGACGCCGGCGGCATGATCTGCGGATTCAACGTGACCGTCTTCCCGGATACCCTTGCCGACGTCCCCGAGATCGTCGCCTGGGCCCTCAGGAACGTCCATAAGGTCCAGTCTTATACCTTCGCGGCGCTCCGGCTCGTGAGCCCGGATTCTCCCTTCGAATATTTCTCGGGGGGACGGCCGGTCACTCTCGAGGATACGGC
>CAZJBD010000237.1:0-2853 GCA_964544265.1 uncultured Eubacteriales bacterium | reverse complement strand
GACAAGGCCACCGTGGAGGAACTGATGACCGCTTCCGACTACGAAAAAAACCTGGAGGGCCTCGAAGCCTAAGGCTTTGACGTCCTCTCTCCATAGAGGTTTGGCCATGAGCTATATTTCTTTAAGCGAAAAGGATCGCCAGGAGATGCTGGCTTCAATCGGCGTCTCTTCGGTCGATGAGCTTTTCGGCTGCGTCCCGGAACACGTGAGGCTTAAAAGGATGCTTGACCTTCCGGGACCGGAGCCGGAGCCGACACTGGTCCGGCATTTTGCCCGGCTCGGAGAGATGAATACGTTTTCAAAGTATCTTTCATTCCTTGGAGGTGGGGCCTACGAGCATTTCATCCCCTCGGCCGTAGACTATTTGAGCTCCAGGGGGGAGTTCGTCAGCCCCTACACGCCGTACCAGCCTGAGGTGAGCCAAGGGACTCTTCAGGCCATCTTCGAATTCCAAACCCTCATCTGCCAGCTCACTGGGATGGACATCGCCAACGCCTCCCTCTATGAAGGCGCTACGGGAGCGGCTGAGGCCGTCCTCATGGCCCATCGCTTGAAGAACAAGCCCAAGGTCCTGGTCGCGCGGACCCTCCACCCGGCCTATCGTAGCGTCATCCAGACCTACGTCCGAAACCTCGGGGTCAAGACGGAAGAAATTCCTTACGATGAAAAGGGAGGACTGGATAAAGGCACTCTCGCCCGGATGCTCGACGCGGAAACCGGAGCGGTCATCCTTCAGTCGCCCAATTACCTGGGGATCTGCGAGGACGTCCGGGCCATCGCGGACCTGGCCCACGGCCGCCAAGCCCTGCTGGCGGTGGTCGTGGCCGAGGCATTATCACTCGGCATCCTCGAAACCCCCGGAAAGCTGGGCGCGGATATCGTCACCGGGGAGGCCCAGTCCTTCGGCATCCCCCTGAGTTTTGGCGGCCCCTACCTTGGGTTCATGGCCTGCCTGAAGGAGTTCGTCCGCCAGTTGCCGGGCAGAATTGCCGGCCAGACGACCGACGTTGACGGGAACCGCGGCTTCGTCCTGACTCTGGCCACCCGCGAGCAGCATATCCGACGGGAGAAGGCCACTTCAAACATCTGCACCAACCAAGCCCTCTGCGCGCTCCGGGCGACGATCTTCCTGGAATGCTTGGGCAAGGACGGGCTCAGGGAAATGGCCTGGCAGAACGTCCAGAAGGCGGGATATGCCCTGAGTGCGCTGACCAGAATTCCCGGCGTCCGGCGGAAGTTCGCCGGTCCTCACTTCAACGAGTTCGTCATCGAACTCCCGAGGTCCTGGGCTTCTGTGGGAAAGGCGCTCAAGGACGTGGGCATCTTGGCCGGGCTCGGACTTGAGGAAAGCTACCCGGAGCTTTCAAACTGCGTCCTGGTCTGTGTCACCGACAGGCATATGAAGGAAGACATCGACCGACTGGCTAAGTCCCTGCAGGAGGTCGTCCGATGAGCCGCCGGCTGCGCGAACCCTTAGCCTTCGAGATCAGCTCTCCCGGAAAAAGGGCCGTCCGGATGCCCGAGCTGGATGTTCCGGAAAAGACTGATATCTTCGGCAGCCTGCCTCTTCGGAAAGAGATCGAGGGCTTTCCAGAACTCTCCGAAGTCGAAGTCACCCGCCACTTTACCCGCTTGTCCCAGACGAATTACTGCGTGGACTTGGGGATCTATCCTTTGGGCTCCTGCACTATGAAATACAATCCCAAGGTCAATGAGAAGATGGCCTCCCTGCCGGCTTTCACGGGCGTGCACCCCAATGCCCCCCAGGATGTCGTCCAGGGAAGCCTCAGGGTCCTCAGGCAGGCCGATGACCTCCTCTGCGAGATTGCCGGCATGGATGCTTTCACCCTCCAGCCGGCTGCCGGGGCCCACGGCGAGCTCACCGGCATGATGCTCATACGGGCCGCGCTCGAGGATAGAGGGAACCCCCGGAAATACGTTCTCATCCCGGATTCGGCTCACGGGACGAATCCCTCGAGCGCCCACATCTGCGGCTACACGGTCAAAGAGATCAAGTCGAATCAAAGCGGCACGATCGACCTCGAAGGATTGATCGAAGTCATGAACGAAGACGTGGCCGCATTGATGGTCACGAACCCCAATACGCTGGGCGTTTTCGAATCCGACATCTGCCGGATTGCCGAGGTCGTTCATTCAAGGGGAGGTTTCCTCTATATGGATGGGGCCAATATGAACGCCCTGACCGGGATCGTCCGGCCGGGTGACATGGGCGTCGATGTCCTCCACCTCAACCTGCATAAGACTTTCTCGACCCCCCACGGCGGGGGAGGTCCTGGGTCGGGTCCGGTAGGCGTGAAGAAAGCCCTTGCGCCTTACCTCCCGGTCCCTGTGATCGGGGAGAAGGGGGGGAAGCTCTTCCTCGACTCCGGCAGGCCGAAGACGATCGGGCGCGTCCGGAGCTTTTATGGAAACTTCCTGGTCCTTCTCAGGGCTCTGGCCTACATCCTGAACCTCGGACCCAAAGGCATCCGGGAGATGGCCGAGACGGCGGTCCTCAACGCCAACTACATCCGTAAAAATCTGGAAGGCGCCTTCCACCTGAAATACGCATCTCCAACCCTCCATGAATGCGTCTTTTCAGATAAGTTTCAAAAGGAGTTCGGGATCTCCAACCTCGATATCTCCAAAAGGCTGATCGACTTTGGGTTGCACCCGCCGACCATGTCCTTCCCGTTGATCGTCCACGGCGCGCTCATGATCGAGCCCACGGAGACGGAGAGCAAACGCGACCTGGACTTTTTCATTGAAGCTATGAAAGAAATCGCCAGGGAGGCCAAGGAAAACCCAGATACACTCCATGCGGCCCCCCACGTTACCTACGTCCGGCGTCTG
>CAZJBD010000236.1:0-2855 GCA_964544265.1 uncultured Eubacteriales bacterium | reverse complement strand
ATTGTCGGCCGGACCCGGATACCAATATGCCGAGTGCGTATAAAAATAGGTTTCATACCGGGGTTGCAGGACATAGCGGTTCTCGCCCGCGGTCGCCTGGACGGCGACGTCGGTCGTCGGCGGGACGGGCGCGAGTTTGCCCCGATAATAGACTTCGATCGAGGTTGACGTCCGCTGGGGAGGCGGCTCAACAAAATACACATAGAGGTATTTCCGCAATTTGTCCGTTGTATAGAAGAGTTCTCTTTTCTCCTCATCCCAGATCCTGAGGATTTCGAGATCGGGGCTGAAGTGGAACTTCAAACCATCCAGTCCGTCGGTCAGGGCCATGACTCGGATTCTGGCCTTGGCCGACAAATACAACTTGGCCGGATTGAAGTCCAGGTCAATCTCACAGCTCTGGACGTCAAACTGCTCGCCTATGCTTATGAAGAGCTTCCGGCCTTCATCTTCGGTCTCCGTACGGGGTGAATAGAGGTTCACGATTCGGTCGCGGGACCTATCAAAAAGATTGACCTGCTCCTCGGAGTAGGGATAATAGATGTAGGTTAGCTCTCCCGTTCGTTCGCCCTTGAAATCGAAGGAGGCCTCATCTCCCTGGGGAAGGAAGGAGAGGTATTCGCCGGTCATCGAATTCTGGATGGTGAACGAACGAGGGTAGCATTTTGCGAACAGCGCGGAGGCCCTGTCCTTTTCGTTCTGGTTTGCCGGCCGCTCCGGCCCGCCTTCCCGTTTCTTGATGACGATGTTCGTCCGGAAGAAGGTATCAGAACAGCGGATATAGGCATAAGGGACGCTGTCTTCCAGGGAGGAGCTCTTATAGGCGATCTGGAGTTGGTGCCTCTCGATGGGATCTGAGGGCGTGAAGCGGACCCGGCCCTTGCCTAAGACGAGAAGGGCCGTTTCCAAACCAGGGACATTATCGTGGAAGACGAGGGCATCCTCAAACGTAAGATGAATATCTGCGTGGCTGACCTCAATCCTCTCGACCCTTTCGGTCTCTTCGGAAGGCAGTCGGACCTTGTAAAGGCTGTGGATGCTCCCCGAAACCTCCCTTCCCCGGATCTGCCACTGGCCGTCCATCGGTTTGAGGTGGAGCTGCCAGACCTCCACCATCGCCGAATAGGAGTTCTCAAAAAGGACCTGGAGGAAGACCGTCGCCTCCCCGGACTCTTCTTTCCGCTGACCGGCCCTCCGAGACCTGACGGATTCCATCGCGGCTCTCTCGAAATAGGATTCCAAGGCAATCCTCTCCTTCTCGCGGACCTCCGGGGAAAACGACGCCAGGCAGGCGGCGAGGTCACGGCCCTCGAGAGATTTTTGGAACTGGTCCGTGAAAGCCTCCGCACTCTGGTCGATGGAAAGGAGAGACGGGACCGTGATAAAAAAGGCGGCCAGGAAAACGACCAGCGGCCGGAAGAAGTTCTTTTTCACCTTGTTTTATTATATCAGAAACATCGGTGAATCCGCTCCAAAATTGCCGACGAGGTTCTTTTCCTTATAGACAATTTTGGACTTATCGCCCCTCTTGGTTGCAGGATTTGTGCCAAAGGACCAAGCCGATTGTCTCGGCCCGGAAGAGAAAAAATGCCCAAGGATATTTACTGTATGTAAAGTTTGTTTACACCTAAAAAGTCATTTCCTGAGCTCGCGGCCCAGGGCTTTTTCGACGTCCCTGACCTTCCCAGTCAGCCTGTTCACGGCTTTCTCGCGATCGTCGATGGAAATCCGGGTTAGAACGCGGGCTTCCTGCCTTCGCATCTTGAAATGGCACTCTTTGATAAGAGCCAGGATGTCATCCCACTCCCCTTCCACAAGCGTGCCCATGGCCGTCAGTTGATAAGGAAGGCCGCTCTTATCGATGATGTCCATAACGCCAGCGATGAGCTTAGCCAGCCCCTCCCCCTTGCCGACGGGGACGATACTGAACTCGGCAATCATGATCTGACCTCTTCCTTCTTCATCCCCTCTTTTTTAAGATACTCCTCCCAAGTCACGAAGCTGTGGTAGAAGATGCTGTCCCCTTCGTCGATGCCCCGCGTAATCTCCGTGATATGGGACGTCGAGGCCCCGAATGCCTCCACTGCGAAGATGACGGCTTTCTCCGGGTCGATGTTGTTTCCGCACGTGTAGATGTCGAGGGCCCCATAGCCGAATTCCGGCCAGGTGTGGGTGGAGATATGGGATTCCGAGATGACAACGACCCCGCTGACCCCGTTTGGAGGGAAACGATTAAATGAGATCGACCAGACGTGGGCGCCGGCGATCTCGGCCGCTTTGACCAGGATCTGTTGGACCTTCTCGACGCTTCCGATGATGTTAGGCTCACAACCGGAGGCTTCGACAATATAATGATGACCGATCGAAGGATGGATCGTCTTGGTCATTTTCTCCTCCTCAATTGAAGGTGATTCGATTATGGCACAACCGCGGAATCTGTCAAGAAACGAATCGAGCTCGGCGGATCAGACGGGAACCCTTTTTTCATCCTTGACGACGTTGAGGACAAGGTGGGTGACCGTCCGGTCGACGTGGCGGATGGAAAGGAGTCTCTTGATGAAGCCGTTGAGGTCCTCGCTGTCGGCGAAGCGGCCGACGATGAAAGAATCCCATTCACCCGTTACGTCAAAGACGGCGGAGACATGGGGATCCAGAGAGATCTTTTCTTGAGTTTCGATTAGCTTGCCCTGGGAAATGCGCACGGCGATGATGGCGACAAGATGGAGTCCAAAGTACCGGGGATCGACGTCCGGGACATAGCCTTTGATTGCCCCCGCTCGCTCAAGTTTCCTGACGGCATGGATGACCGCCGTGGCCGAACTCCCGATATCCCGAGCGATGTCCCGGAAACTCCT
>CAZJBD010000235.1:0-2866 GCA_964544265.1 uncultured Eubacteriales bacterium | reverse complement strand
ATTCATCCGGGCACCCGCAAGCGACTGTCAAGACGGCATTGAACGCCTGATGCTCTTCACAAGTATCAACTTCATCGCCTTCCTCGCCATCGTATTTCTGGTTTACTGGTTTCTGCCGTCGGTGCGCTGGCAGAATGTCCTCCTCGTTGCGGCCAGCTACTTTGTTTACGGCTTCGTTCACCCGTGGTTCTGCCTGCTTCTTGCCGCTGAGACCCTGATCAATTATGTCGGTGCCCGCCTGATGGCGGCCGTCCCGGCTCGCCGGAAAATCCTTCTCTTGGGCTGTCTGGCGGCCGACCTCGGAATCCTCGCCGCCTTCAAATACTTCAATTTCTTTTTCGAGAACTTTCGCCATCTCCTATCCACGATGGGCATCCATCTCCCGTCGTTCGCCTCCTCGATCCTGATTCCGGCGGGCATATCCTTCTACACCTTCCTTATGATCGGGTATGTCGTCGATGTGTACTGGGGACGCGTCGAACCTTGCCGGAATATCCTTGAGTATGCGCTCTTTGCCTCGTTCTTTCCCCAGACGGTCTGCGGCCCGATTGAAAGAGCCAACCATCTTCTTCCTCAAATCCAAGCCCGAAGACGGTGGAAGGCAAGCGTCGTAAGCTCCGCCGCTCCTCTCCTATTGATGGGGTTCCTCAAGAAGCTGGTCATCGCCGATAACGTCGGCGTATGGGTTGACAGGATTTTCATGATGCGTCACCCTCCCCTGCTTTTCCTCCTTCTGGGCGCATTCGGCTTCGCCGTGCAGATCTACACAGATTTTTCGGGGTATACCGACATCGCACGGGGCACGGCGCGGCTGTTCGGGATCGAGCTCTTTGAAAATTTCCGTTCGCCCTATCTTGCGGTATCGCCCTCCGATTTCTGGAGGCGATGGCATATTTCGCTGTCCACCTGGCTCAGGGACTATCTTTTTCTGCCTCTTTCCTATGCCGTCATGCGGCGGATCCGTTCGGACCGCGTGCTCTTTCTCAAGACCGAATCGTTTGCCTATATCCTCGGAACGATGGGGACCATGTTCCTAGCAGGATTGTGGCACGGTGCGGCTTGGCACTATGTGGCCTGGGGGTCCTATTACGGCCTTCTTATGGTCTTGTATCATCTGTTTGGTATCAAGGGAAACTGGAAACCGCGTGGTTTGCGCGCCGCCTTCGCCTGGGCCATCATGTTCCTCCTGACTCTCGCCGGGTGGAGTCTCTTTCGATCCCCGAGTCTCGGCTGGCTTGGGTCCGTCTTTCATGCACCCGAGTGGGGGACTTCGGGCCCCAAAATCGCCGCTTTCGCTATGATCCTGGGTGTGATCTTATTCTATTGTTCTCCGCTATTCATACGAGGGGCGCTCAATCGCTGGCTGCCCCGAAGCTCTGTTGCTTGGGCTGCGTTCTATGCTTCGGTCATCATCATGATCGCCGTCTTCCACTATGGGGAGGCACAGGACTTCATTTATCTGCAGTTCTAACATGACAGCTTCTAAACTAAGAATCGGCGTTGCCGCGATCGTCTTTCTGGCGATCCTTGGGGGTTCCTTTCTCATCAAGCCCCGGGAGGAACCAAAGGGAACGGAAATCCAGCACGAAATCTCAAAGATCGAGAAGGCTCGTCCCGACTTGATTTGCGTGGGCAATTCTTATCTGGCTGCGGCCGTCAGCCCGGCGGAACTCTCTCGCCTCACCGGGCTGAGGGTTCACTTCTTGTTTCGGGGCGGCGCGCAGTCGGCCTGCTATTACCTCTTCATGAAAAACGTGATCGCAGCTGCGTCCCGCAAGCCGAGATTCGTTCTTATCTACTTCCAGGATAATTTTTTAACGCTGCCGACGTTCCGGGTCGACGGCACCAACCGGACATCGAAGATCATTCCATTTTCGAACCCGGAGGAACCCCTCCTTGAGACGCTGGCCTACAAGGAGAAGAGAGGGTTCCTTCGCTACGGATTGGAGCGCCTTTGGCCGGCCTTCAGGCTGCGCGACGAGGTGCGCTCCAACGTGCAGAGACAGGTCGAGGCCTTCTTCCTGCGGATTGTCTCCGGCCCCAAGTCAAGAATCCCTGCGAGAGTGCTCAACCAGGTTTTCCCCGATGGCGCACTCAATCCGGAACTTTTTGGAGAAAGACAGCTTGCGGAGGAAGATCTCTCTCTTCAATCGAGGGACTCGCTGGAGTTTTCAAAATGGATTGATCGCTCGTTCCTGCCTCCCATAATTCAAATCGCGAGGGAAAACGGAATCAAACTCATCCTCGTCCGCATGAAACGGCGAAGCCAAGCGATGGGCGTAAAGGAGTCAGAGCCGTTGCTGGCGTATGTTAAAGATTTGCGCGAATACCTTGCAAAAGAGCAGGTCGCGTTCATCGATTTTTCCCACGACCCGCGCATTCGCATTGAGGACTATGGAGGCGGCGATCATCTCAGGTCCGAAGACCTGTTCACGCCCATGCTCGCCGAGGCCATCCGGCCCCTTCTCTGAACTCCGGACGACGACCGGGCGGAATTCCACCTCCGGATGATCGATGCCCGGATAGGCCTAAAAAACGGTTTCTCGAGAGGAAATTTTTCTTCACGAAGAACGAGGACCTGGGGTTTGTTCCGACCCCGGTCCAGCGCCATGATTTGGAGGGTGCTCTTCCGGAGCGGGCCGCGGTTTGGAGTGAGGTCGCTTCGGCAAGCGCACAACCGTGGTCCCGGCCAGCTTGTCATGCATGGTGAGCCCCCCCTTATCCCACAACACCTGGAAGAATCCAAGCCCGCCCACCAATAGCGAGGCTGCGTAGCCGTGGGTGCGTTCGAAGGCTTGGTACCAGGTAAGGCGCGGACGGCCGCGCAGGTCGACGACTTTCAGACCAAACAGGCGCTTGCCTGGGG
>CAZJBD010000234.1:0-2878 GCA_964544265.1 uncultured Eubacteriales bacterium | reverse complement strand
CCAGGGCGCTGGGATATACTCGATGGTATTTGACCATCGAGTATATCCCAGCGCCCTGGTCTATCTTCAAGGGAATCCACAAGCTCCCGGCCGGACACGTCCTCGAATACAAGGAAGGGTCGATTGGACTCAGGAAATACTGGGACATTGAGGGTGGGAGAGAAAAGAGGCGTCCGGTCACGGCCCGGGAGCTTCCCGGCATCGAGGACGAGCTCTATGCCTTGCTCAAGGAGTCCGTCAGGCTCAGGCTCATCAGCGACGTCCCCCTGGGGGCGTTCCTGAGCGGAGGGATCGACTCCTCGTCGATCGTCGGCCTCATGCGCGAGCTGGGCGCTTCTCCTCTTAAAACATTCTCCATCGGCTTCAAAGACCAGTCCTACAACGAATTGGAGCACGCCCGTCGGATCGCCCAGAAGTTCGAAACGGAACACGAGGAATACATTCTTGAACCCAAGGCCCTGGAGCTCACGGAGACGCTCGTCCGGCACCTGGATGAGCCGTTTGGCGATTTCTCCATCTTCCCAACTTATCTCGTCTCCAAGATGGCGCGCGCTCGAGTGACCGTCATCCTTTCCGGCGACGGCGGAGATGAGATCTTCGGCGGCTACGAACACTACCAGGCTCAGAAGCTGGCCCGGCTTCCCCTGGCCGCTCCCCTTGGAAGGGCGGCCGGAACGTTGGTCCGGAAACTTCGGCCGTCGGCGCAAAAGAAAGGGACATGGAACAAGCTCCGCCGATACGTCCAGGCTTTCGACAGTCCCGCAAGGGTCCGCCACCTGCGCTGGATGATGTTCTTGGCCGGGAAAGACAAAAAAGGACTCTATTCCGAGGGATTCGTGCGCGAGTTGGGCGGAATCCCCAATCTTGCGGACATTGAGCCGTTCGCATCCCTCCTCGCCCGCCTGAAAGACTTCGACCGAACGAACGGAGAGCTCTATCTGGATCTCAAAACCTACCTTGTCGACGACATCTTGGTCAAGGTCGACCGAATGAGCATGGCCCCTTCCCTTGAAGCCCGGGTTCCCCTCATCGACCATAAGCTGGTCGAGTTTGCCTTCACGCTTCCGGGAAACCTCAAGCTCCACGGCTTCGAAACCAAGTGGATCTTCAAAAAAACGATGGAAAGGCTCCTGCCCCGGGAAACGATTTACCGAAAAAAAGAGGGATTCTCCATCCCCATCAAGCACTGGCTGAGGACGGATCTACGGGCGACGCTCCTCGACCACCTGGATGAGAAACGGATCCGGGAAGGAGGACTCTTCGAGCCGGCGACCGTCCAGGCCATGATCAAGTCCCACCTCGACGGCCGGGAGAACTTCAGCCACCAGCTTTGGACCCTGCTTGTCTTCGAGATCTGGAAGGAAAACTATCTCAAGTAGGGGTCAAACCTACTCTTTTGACAAAATAAGGCCTATCATGGATAGTTTTGTCAAAAGAGTAGGTTTGACCCTTACTTAGCTTCAATAGCGAATATCGTCTTCGTACGTTCGGTGACCTTGTGTTCTTCGGAGATCGGAAGGCCGGGAACCCAAACGATCCGGCCGGCGGACACGAACACGGGAAGGCTGTCGCGTTGAGCAAGCGGGATTCCTTTGGACCGAAACAGCTCTTTGAGCTTCTTCGATCCCGGCGCGCCCAGCGGCCGGTAACGATCACCCGGCCTGCGGCTGCGGACGAGGAGAGGGAACTCGAGCCGGTTCTTATCCAAATAGGCCCTGTGCTGGTCGTCAAATCTTAATCTGGCCGTGGCCTCCTGCTTAATCGTTGAAGCCTGGAACTTCGGTCCTCTTCCTCGAAGCCGGAGAGCTTTAGTCCCGTCCCAGCGGACCTCAAGGGGTTTTCCATCGGAGCGGGAACTCTTGCGGAACAGGAGCCCGGTTTCCCGTCTCAGGACCAAACCCTTTCGAATGGGTTTTTCTTTCCCGTTTTTAAGCCTGAGGATGGACTCTACGTCCTCGTATGAGATGCCGCGCAGATCGCCGCGCAACTCGGATAAAAATTTTCGCACGACGCGCCGGGAGAGCGCCGGGGGAAGCACCCCAAGCCCGCTGGCGTCGAGCGCCGGACGGCCGTCCTCCAAACGGTGGAGCTCATGCCATGCCGTGGCCGTCACCCTCTCGAGGAGCCTCTCTTCGTCGCGCATGATCATGGCCAGGCGGCCGAGGTGCCTGACGACCGCGGGCTCGACCGCTTCCAGGTTCGGGAGGACGTCGAGACGGATGCGGTTCCGAAGATAGCGGCGGTCGAGGTTCGTTTCGTCCGAACGGAAAGGGATTCCCCTCCTGCTCAGATAGGCCGCGATCTCTCGCCGCTCCAGGTCGAGGAGTGGACGGATGAGCACGGCATCCGGCTTGGGTGCGATCCCCCCGAGTCCTTGAGGTCCCGTCCCTCTAAACAGGTGCATCAAAACGGTCTCGGCCTGGTCCGTCAACGTATGGCCCGTGGCGATCTTCGTCGCGCCCGTTCGACGGAGGGCCTTCTTCAGAAACTCATAGCGAAGCTCCCGGGCAGCCTCCTCGAGGTTGAGCTTCCGGCGCCCGGCGAACAGCCGGACATTTCGTGAGCCCGTGACAATGGCCAGCCTGTATTTCCGGGCAACGGCCCTTGCACAAGCTTCATCGGCATCCGCCGACGGCCGCAGCTTATGGTTGAAGTGGGCCAGGCCGATATCGATGGAAATTTCTTTTCGGAGTCTCAGAAGGAGGTCCAGAAGAGCCGCGGAATCCTGTCCGCCGGAAAAAGCTACGAGCACCCTGTCCCCCGGACCGATAAGGTCGTGCCGGGTTACGGTCTGCTTAAATTTCTTATAAACCATCCTTCATAAAAAATGGCGGCGGAGGGATTTGAACCCCCGACACTGCGGATATGAGCCGCATGC
>CAZJBD010000233.1:0-2909 GCA_964544265.1 uncultured Eubacteriales bacterium | reverse complement strand
GGGTATGCGGAGACTTAATCCAAATAAGGAGAGTGCTCATGGAGAAATGGGAATGCCAGGCTTGCGGCTATATTTATGACCCCGAGAAAGGAGATCCCGATAACGGCGTCGCGCCGGGAACTCCCTTCGAAGAGCTCCCGGACGACTGGGTTTGCCCCCAGTGTGGCGTCGGCAAAGAGTTCTTCCAGAAAGTCGCTTAAAGCCTGCTCGGCCAAGCCCTCAAAGGGAACTCGGATGAAAGCAGTGATTATCGGAAACGGCCTGGCGGGCACGATGGCGGCCAAAACGCTCCGGGAGTTGGACTCTCAGGTGGAAGTGGTGGTATTTGCCGAGGAGAGCTATCCGTATTATCCGCGGCCCAATCTCATCGAATTCATCGCCGGGAAGGTCCCCTATGAGCGCATTTTCGCCTTTTCCGAAGAGTGGGCCGTTCGCCAGAAGATCGATATCCGTCTGGGGACCCCGGTGCGCAAAATCTATCCTCGCTCCCGCGAGGTCGAGCTGGACGGGGGTCGGCGGGAAGTCTATGATGTCCTCCTCGTCGCCAACGGCGCCTCCTCTTTCATCCCTCCGATCGCCGGTGCCGCGAAGCCGGGAGTTTTCGCCCTGCGAACCCTGGATGATGCCCGGGCCGTGATCGACTATCTTCAGGCTCATGGCCAAGTGGTCATCATCGGAGGAGGACTCTTGGGCCTCGAGATCGCCCGCGCCATACGGTCAAGGGGCGCCGAGGTCGAAGTCGTCGAGTTCTTCGATCGTCTGCTGCCGCGCCAGCTCGATGCCCAGGGAGCCGCACTCCTCAAGAGCCAGATTGAGGCCACAGGGATCCGGGTTCGCCTTGGGGTTGTGACCGAGGAAATTCTCGGACAAGGAGAAGTCTCTGGGATCCGGCTGAAGGGCGGCGAAATCGTCGCCGCTAACATGGCCATCATCGCCGCTGGAGTCCGGCCGAATCTGAGCCTCCCCCAAGAAGCCGGACTGGCCACCGACAGGGGTTTGGTGGTGGACGACCGGTTGCGGACAAGCCATCCGCAAGTGTTCGCGGCCGGCGACAGCGTTCAGCACCGGGGCAAGGTCTATGGCATCATTCCCGCTTCTTTCGAACAAGCGCGCGCGGCCGCGTACAATATGCTCGGCCAGGAAAAGAAATACGAAGGCACGGTCCCCACAAACACCTTAAAGGTGGTTGGGTTGTATGTGACCTCCTTGGGGCTGGTCAACCCCGAAGGCCAGGGTTTCGAGGAGATCCGCAAATTCAACACGGAAGAGGGGATTTATAAAAAAATTGTCCTCCAGGATGGCGCCCTGGTCGGCGCAATCTGGATGGGGACGAAAAAGGGCGTAAACGAAATCGCCCGCGCCGTCACGGCGAAGGCCAAGGTCACCCAATGGATCAATACCCTCCTCGAAGAAGGCTTCGATTTTTCGGTGCTTTGAGAGCTCTCAGCCTCTTGATCATCACGGGATGTGGAGGCCTCTTCCTGCCTGCTTTCTCTCAGACCAAGCTCAGCGGATACCTGTCGGCCGCGTACGAGAACGGGCAGAAGGAAAGCGTTTCCCCCGAAGGGACATTCAGCCGGGCCAAAGCGGGCTTTATGGTTGTCGGCACGGCCGAGAGAATATTCACCTACGGCCTCGAGGCCCGGTTCAAGACGGAGAGCCGGCTGGAAATCGAAGAAGCCTGGGTCGGCATCGCGCCAGCTTCCTCCTTCGCTCTAAAGCTCGGACTTTATCTCGTTCCTTTCGGGAAGTACAATGTGGCCAATCGCCCTTATCAAAACCCCTTTATCGAGACGCCGCTGCCCCAGGCTTCTCTTTACCCAGAGAGCTGGCGCGACATTGGAATTTTGGCCGAAGGCCGGTGGGGGGCTCTGGGCTATTCCGTTTATTATGGGAATGGACTGGGCGAAGGCCGGGACCTTCGGGACGGCCAGCAGTTTAAAGACAATAACGGCCGCCCGGCCGGCGGCGGCCGGGCCTCATTGTTATTGAGCCAGAGCTTTGAGCTCGGCCTCTCTTATTACCGGGGCCGCTATGACGATGAGGGCCAGCGCTCGCTCCACCTCCGCGGGGCAGACATCAGCTGGAAATCGGAATCCTTTCAATTTTCGTACGAATACGATAAGGCGGTCCTCGACAATCCGGCGGGCTTCGGGCAGGGGACGGCTGATGGTCATTTTGCTCTGGCTTCACTGACCTTGGGGGAGTTCTCACCTTTGGTCAGCTACCAGACCCTGCGGTACAGCGATCCCTATCACGGAGAAAATGTCCTGGAGCCTTCGCTTGGAGCCGGCATCGACAGGGACATCAGCCGGTGGGCCGTCGGGCTCGTTTTCTCCCCGGATCCCCGTTTTCTTTTCAAGGTTGAATATGACTTCAACCGGGAGGCCACGGGGAATGTCGATAACGATCTTTTTCTTGCTCAGGTATCGGTTCACTTTTAATAAAGAAGCGAATGATCTGAGAAAGGCAGTTCATGGCAAACGTAGTTGTTCTTGGAACGCAGTGGGGGGACGAAGGCAAGGGCAAGATCGTCGACCTCCTCGCGCCCGCATTCGATGCGGTCGCCCGCTACCAGGGGGGGCACAACGCCGGACACACTGTCTGTATCGGCGGCCGGAAAATCGTCCTCCACCTCGTCCCGTCCGGGATTCTTCATCCGGGGAAGCTGTGTGTAATCGGAAACGGCGTGGCCTTCAGCCCGCCGGCCTTTATCAAGGAGATTTCGGCCCTTGAAGAATATGGCGTTTCCGTCGAGGGACGTCTGGTCATCAGTCGCGGGGCGCACCTGATTCTTCCTTATCATCCCCTGGTCGAAAAAATCTCCGAGGAACGGAAAGGCGCAAGAAAGATCGGCACAACCAGTCTCGGAATTGTCGCCTCGTACGAAGACAAGGCGGCCCGCGGCG
>CAZJBD010000232.1:0-2960 GCA_964544265.1 uncultured Eubacteriales bacterium | reverse complement strand
CAGCCGCTCCCCGGGGCTGGGGAAAGTCTGCCGAAAAAGATCATCGAATATGGTCTCTTAGCCCTGATCGTCTTCAGCCCGCTTCCTGCAGCGTCGGTCAACGAATGGTCGATCCTCGTTATCCAGCTTACGGTCCTCTTGATGACGGGAACATATGTTCTGATGGGCAGGAAGCCTGTCATCAATTCCCACCTGGCCGCCCACCTCCGCTGGCCGTCCCGTGCATTCACCGCACTGTTCGTTCTTCTGGTCTTCCAAATCTTGCCCCTGCCTAAGTTCATTATCGGGCTCCTTTCGCCAGGGACCTATAGATTCCACGAACTTTTTGCCCCGGGATTTGCGAACAGGAATTTTTTAAGTCTTTCCGTGGCCCCCGCCCAGACTTTCCGCGAGGGATTGGAACTCATGACTTATGTTTTGGTCGGCTTCCTCCTCATCAGAACCGTCACCCGGGGCCGAGAGATCCGGAGGATCATCCTCTTTTTGGTCGGGATGGGCGCCTTCGAGGCTTTTTATGGGCTCTACGAGCTGTCCACTAAGAATCCGCACATCTTATTTTATAAGAAAATTTACAGCCCGGACTCCGTGACCGGGACCTTCGTCAACCGCAGCCACCTCTCCGGTTACTTGGAGATGATCGTTCCGTTAGCCATCGGCCTCATCATTGCCCGGATGGACTTTTTCTCATTGGGAGGAGAGGGGCTCAAAGAGAAGATCCTTCATATGACGGGCAAGGCGCACTTGACGAACGTCCTCCTCATCGCGGCCGTGATCGTTATGTCCTTGGGGATCATTTTCTCCCAGTCCCGGGCCGGGATTTTCGCCCTCGTCTTCACGTTCTTCCTGTTCCTAGAGTTTATCGTCCTTCACTTCAGCCGGTTCGGCCCCCGGCGGAGGTGGATCAGGAATTTCATCTGGGTCACGTTTCTCCTCATCACAGTTATCGCCTTATATATCGGCATTGGGTCCACCATCCAACGCTTCGCTCTGGACAACCTCCTCCAGGAAAACCGGCCCATCTATTGGAGCAACGTGACGCAGATTATCTCTGCGTTCCCGGTTTTCGGAACGGGGCTGGGCACTTTCGTTTCGGTCTACCCGGCCTATGAGAAACTGGCCGGACCTGAGCTCCTCCTCGTCCACGCCCATAACGATTTCCTCGAATACCTTTCGGAGCTGGGGGCCGTCGGCATGGTCTTCCTGCTCGGCGCCATCCTGTACATGGGTCTTCATGCCTTCCTGAGTTGGCGCGAACGAAAAAATCCGACGGTCAAAGGGATCGTCTTGGGCGGGACCATCTCCTTGATCGTCATCCTGATCCACAGCCTGACGGATTTTAACCTGCACATTCCCGCGAATATGCTCCTTTTCACGATCGTCCTCTCCCTGACCTTCGTCACGGCCTACTACCGAAAGGCTTAAGGGCTTCTCATGAAAAAGTTGCTGACCCTGGCCGTCCTCGGCCTCATCGGCTTTGCGGCGGTCTGCTTGTACTGGAACGCCCATCTTTACTACAGGGCTAAAGACTTGGTCGAAGACCCGGCCGGGAAGGTCCGCCTGCTCGAAAAAGCGAACAAGTTTTTTCCCTGGAACGACCTCGTTCATTTCGAGCTCGGTAGGGCATACTTTGAACTGGGAAACGAGAACCTGGGCCGAGTCGGCGAGCGCGATTCCGACTTCCGGAAGGGACTCCGGGGTTTTGAGACCTCGCTCCGCCTCAGCCCCGGATCGCTCCAGACCCATTTCCAGATGGCCCAATCCCTGCTGTATATGACCTACCTTTCGCTCCCAGTCCCCATCGGCTACTTCGAGGAATATAAGAAGGCTGCGCAGCTGACCGGGCATAACAGTCCGATCTACTACGAGGTCGGCAAGGTGCTTTTTTCCCGCTGGCCGGAACTCTCCGCTAGGGAAAAGGATTTCACTCTCGACATGCTCAAGAAATTGTTGGCCCCAAAAAACCAGGAGAAGCTCCTGACTTTTCTTAGGATTTGGGAAATAAACGTCAAGGATTATTCGGTGCTCGAAAAGATCCTTCCCGACGATCCCGGGGTGGAACGTACTTTAGCCGAATTCCTGGGAGAGAGGGGCCTTTCCTTGGAAGAACGTCAGAAAGCGCTTTCCCGGGCCGAATACCTCGAGTATATGAATGCAAAAAACGAGTTTGAACGGGGACAGAGGGCATTCAATTATTTCCAGGTTGCTGAGGCCACCGGCCGCTTCTCCGCCTGTCTGGACATTCTCAAGAAAATCAAGCTTTATCAGACTCTAATCGGCCAGCCCCTGATTGACCGGAAGGAATATGAGGACTTGCTCAAGACTACCCATCTTTACCTTGCCAAGTGCAAGATCGAAGAAACCCGGAAGTTGGACGACGCGGAACCCGAAATCGATGCTTATTTATCGCTCGAAAACCAGGTATCCGCGCTGGGAGAGTTCGAATCGTTCCTCAAAGAAAGGGGCATCCTAACGGAGGAATCTGCCCTGAGCGTTAAAAGTCTGAAACAAATGGCTTTTAGGCTTGGTCTGGCTTTCAAACAGAGCAGGTACCGGGATATCATCGGGGTGGGCGCCTCTTTGGAGAGGAGTCTCCTGATCGTGCCGGATGACATGAAAGCGGACCTTGTCGAGATCCTGGTCGTGGTCGGGGACGCCTATCAAAAGCTGGATTATGTCTATGAGTCTGAGGATTCCTATATCAGAGCCCTGGCCATCGACCCGAGGAATCTGAATGCCCTTATTAAACTCAGGAAGTGTTATGAGCGGCTGAACGATGCCGAGAAGGCTAGGGCCGCCGAAGAACGAGTCCAGCAGGTCCTGAGCCCCAGGGAACAGTTGTTCAAAACCCTCTCCGTCGGGAAAGGTCAAGCCTATCCCATGACTCTCGCTTTTGAAGCCGGCAGGATTACCTTGAACCTGAGGTTTTCAAATGAAGAGGCCGTTCCGGAGCCTCTCGTATC
>CAZJBD010000231.1:0-3089 GCA_964544265.1 uncultured Eubacteriales bacterium | reverse complement strand
CGCCCGCTTCGGAATGTTCATCCACTGGGGGCTTTACGCTCTTCCGGCCCGCCACGAGTGGGTCAAGAACCGGGAGCACATCACGGACGAAGACTACCAGAAATACTTCGACCATTTTAATCCAGACCTCTTTAATCCGCAGGAGTGGGCAAGGGCCGCAAAGAACGCCGGGATGAAGTATTTTGTCGTCACGTCAAAACATCACGAAGGATTCTGCCTCTTCGATTCGAAGTTCACCGATTACAAGGCGACGAAGACGCCCTACGGCAAAGACCTCATCAAACCTCTTCTGGAGGCCATGAGGGCCGAGGGGCTCAGGGTCGGATTCTATTACTCGCTCCTCGATTGGCACCATCCCGAATACACCCTCGACGAGCACCATCCGATGTTCCAAAACGAGGCATTCGCGGCCAAGGCGAAGAACCGCGATCAGAAGAAGTATATCGAATATCTGCACAACCAGGTTCGGGAACTCCTGACGGAATACGGGACGATCGACTGCCTATTTATGGATTTCTCGTTCCCGGGGCCGAACGGCAAGGGCCGGAAGGACTGGGATTCGGAGAGGCTCATCAAGATGATCCGGGAGCTGCAGCCCAATATTATCGTTGACGACCGGCTCGATCTCCTCGACGTCCCGGGCGGCTGGGACTATCGAACGCCCGAACAGTTCATGCCGCCGGAGTGGGTGACAGTCGATGGCAAGAGGGTGCCCTGGGAAACCTGCCAGACGTTCAGCGGATCATGGGGATATTATCGGGACGAGTCCACATGGAAGAGCGTCCGGCAGCTTATCGTCATGCTTATCGAGACGGTCAGCAAGGGCGGAAACCTTCTCCTTAACGTCGGCCCCACGGCCCGCGGATTATTCGACAGCAGGGCGACGGACCGGCTGAAGGGGATAGGCGAGTGGATGAAAACCAATAGCCGCTCCATCTACGGATGCACCCAGGCGCCCGAGTCCTTTAAGAAACCCGCGAACTGCCTCCTGACCTACAACCCGGATATGAAGCGCCTCTATGTCCACGTCCTGGAGTGGCCGCTGGATGTTCTGTCCCTTGAAGGCTATGCCGGCAAAATCGCCTATGCCCAGCTCCTCAACGACGCCTCTGAGGTCAAGTTCTTTGAGAACGCGGAGACAGGATATTCGGCCGGCAAGAGGGAAGGCCAAGCTCCGAACTCACTTGTTCTCAGGCTTCCGGTCAGGCAGCCGGATGTCGCCGTCCCTGTTATTGAACTTTTTTTGAAATAATTTTGATTAGGGACCTTTGGCTGCTTTTATGAGGTGTCGGTTTGCTGTTAGAAGACGCCCGTTCTTGCGTCTTTGCTTAGAACAATGAGGCGCCGCCCATGATACAAAAACGAGCGGAAAAACTTGTTTCCCTGTTCACGATGTCCCTTTTTATCCTGGTCCTGCCCGTCCTTCTTGCAGCGGAGACCAAGAACTTCTATTTTCCCGAGGTCAGGATTGATATCCATGTCGAGAAGGACGGCTCTTTCATCATGGACGAATACCGGACGTATGACTTCCAAGGAAGGTTCTCCTGGGCTTCGCTCTGGATTCCGCTCCGGGTTAGTCGGCAGGGATATGATTATGCAGTCGTCATTGAAGACTTCGGCATCACGGACGAGCAAGGCGCCCCCGTGCAAACGGAGTCATCCGCCAAGGACGATCAATACACGGCTAAGTGGTATTATTCGGCCCATAACGAGAGGAAGACGTTCCATATTCATTACCGGGTGAATCGGGGGATCATAAGCTATCCCGATGTCTCGGAGCTTTACTGGCAGGCTATCGGAAGCGGCTGGGATAAGCCCACGGGCAAGGCGACGGTCAACGTTCATCTCCCCGAGGCCGTTGAGAGCAAGGAAGATATCCGAGTCTATGGACACGGCCCGCTTACCGGCTGGGCTGAGATCGTGGATGAAAAAACGGCCAGGTTTACAGCCACGGATATCGGGTCGCACAAATTCCTGGAAGTCCGGGTGCTCTGGCCCTCCGGAATTGTCAACGGCGTGCCCTCGACGCGCCAAACCCTCGAGTCCATCAAACAGGAGGAGGCCAAGTACGTCCAGCAGACGATTGAAGATGTCCGGCGGGCTAGGGAGTCCCGGGAGAGGACGCAGAGGATTCTCTTTAAAGCGGCCGGGCTATGGGCCTTATGGCTCATCGTCGGCCCGATGATCTGGCTCTTTTTTTATGTCCGATATTGGAAGCGGATAGGCAAAGATTATCGATTCGACGACATCCCCCAATATCTTAGGGAGTTGCCGTCCGATCTTCCGCCGGCCTTGGTGCAGGTCCTGCTCAGGGAGGGCCGCAACGTTACCCCCAGCTCTTTCACCGCGACCCTGTTCGATCTGGCCAGACGGGGCTTCCTCGAGATCGAAGACAAGGCGGTTGAAAAAAGGAAGCTCTTCGGAGTGAAGCAGGAAATCGAATCGATCGCCACCCTCCGGAAAGACATCTTTTCAGATGCCGGATTGCGAGAGTATGAAAAGGACCTCCTCGGATTTCTCTTTAGCACGGTCGGAGGGACTGACGGCCAAAAAGGGGCCCGGCTCAACCTGGATGATCTCAAGGATTACTTAAAGAAAAAACCCCAAAAGTTCCAAACCTGGTATCTGACCTGGGTCAAGAGCATCAAGGAGGAGGCCAAGCCGCTCCGGTTCATCGAGCCGGAAAGTCTCAAAGCACGCAACATTTTTCTGGCTATATCCCTGCCTATCGCTATCCTGACCCTTAATCCTCTGCTCGTTATCCTTGTATCCGTCCTCATTCCCAAGATGAAGCGCCGGGCTTTAAATTGGGCCCGAGAGAACGAGCTGTGGAAAGCCTTCGACCGCTTCCTGGACGATTTTTCCGAATTCAAGGAGGTTCCTCCGGAAGCCTACAAGCTCTGGGAGCACTACCTCGTCTTCGGCATCCTCTTCGGCAATGCCAAAAAAATCATCAAGATGCTTCCGACAATACTCGGCGACCAGCGGGCCGTCGCCCCCGTCTGGTATTATGGCTATAGCCGGATGGCTTTCGCGAGTTCCGGAGGCCTCGAGAGCATGATCGCGACGATTGATCATGTCTCCTCATC
>CAZJBD010000230.1:0-3096 GCA_964544265.1 uncultured Eubacteriales bacterium | reverse complement strand
ACTAGCCTGGATTCCCATGTTAGTTTATTGACTTAACACCACGCCCGCAATCAGCCAAAAACCAACCTCAGTTTTCGACCTTCCCAAGAAGGAATGGCCGGTTCGATCTTATCGAATCCGGCCGCGATGAGCAACGGATTATGGGCTCTTTTTTGATACCGGACCGTGATCTTGCGGGGGCCGATCGAGACCGTCGCTGTGGCATCGACCAAGTCCCGGAAGATATGGCGGGACCTGGCCCGCTCGTAGCCGCGGCCGACCTTGGTTCCGAGCAGACGGTAGAGGCTGCTGGCCATCAGAGTCAACTGCAAGTCCAGGTTGATTTTCATCGCCACGGCCGACGACAGGGCGTCCATATGAAAGAAATCGATCCCGTCGGCGATGTTGTTCTCGATGAGCATCCGCTGGGCATACCGTTCGATCAAACGGGGGGCCGGACGGTCGAGTTGATTCGTCAACAGAACGGTCGGCTCTTCGTGCCCCAGGTCCGCGGCGACGATTTCCCGCAGGGAACTCCCATAGTCCTTGAGACCGATTTGGCGGTCCATAATCCGGGGGGTTTTATACAGACGGCTGACGCCTTGCAAGGAGATGCGCTGCCAAGCCGAGAGCGGAACAGCCCCGATCTCCCGAACCATCGGCCGGGATCGGCGCCGGAGAGTGATGAAAGCGATTCCCCAGCGGTTGAGCTGGTCGAGGTTCTTGTAGGTCGTCAGCTTGGAGTCGAAGATCAGTTCTCGGGGAAAGTGCCCGGTGCGCTCCTTCCAGAATCTGGCAAAACGAAGAATCTCGTCGTTTTGCTCGCCTTTTCGCAGGTCGCTGTTCCCATAGCAAAAGACCCGGGCCGAGGCATCCTGAGCGACGAAGGCCAGGATCCCTTTCTGGCGGCGGCTTCTCTTGGAAACATAGTGTTTTTCGACCAGCGCGTCCTCCCCGTGAAAGGGAATGGTGTGAAAATCCAGGTCAAAGGATGCGCCCCGTCGAAGGCCCAGCTCGCCCATGGCTTCAAACCAAGCCCGCATCAAGCGGGGATAGCTTTGGGGATCGACCCGGCAACTGTACTCGGTCATAAAGGCCCGTTTGGGGATGGCGTTCAACCCGGCCCACAAGGCCAATCCCTCGTCCAGAACGTAGCTCATGACGTGGCTGTGGCGGGCGGAGCCGAAGAGCTTGAGAGCCAGCAAAGAACGGAGGGCCGCCCCGGCCGGAACCATGTCGGAACCGGGGAATCCGGCTTTGTCCAGAATCCGGTCCAGGGGAACGGCGGCCAAAAAAGGAAGGAAAAGATAAAGCCCTCCGAACCGGGTGCGGATCGTCCGCGGCGTCCAGTCGAGTTGCCGGACGTCGGCGACCGCCGCGGCCGCGGGCTTGATGGTCGACGGTCGTTGTTCGTCGGCCCGCCGGGGCAACCGGGCGAATCCTTCTTCCTTCAAGATGAGGGAAACGCTGACCGGGCTGAGAACCGATCCCTGCGTTTGGAGGACGCGGTGGATATCGTAGATGGAGAGGTTCTGTTTTCGGAGGGCGACGACGGTCTCGCGGAGGCTGTCTTTTTTGGGGGCCTTTTGGGGTCCCCTGGCCGGGGGCAAAAAGAAGGGCCGTCCTGGATTGTGACGGAAAGCATAGACCAGGACCCGGAAACCGCCCTCGCTGTAGCCGAAACGTGCGGCCGCCTCCCGGCCCCGGAGGCCTTCGACAAAATAGGCTCTCAAGGCTTCATACTGGCGCTGGGTGGCGTTGGAGGGGACGAGGAAAAAGCGGGTCCAATCTGTTATTTTATATGATTCACTGCTAAACATACATTCACTATGTCATATATCACAGCGAATGTCAATAGGCAAAACGACATGAGGCTCAATTACTTGTATATATGGGGATAAGCAGCACTATATCTTAACCAGGCGAAAGCTCTTCGAATTAATAATATAGTGATACTATGTTAATAAATAAATCATATAAAATAACATACACGCCTAAAGTGCGCCAAGAGAATCCGGCTTGCCAAGGAGATAGTGTTAATCTAAGATACCACCGTGGGAATCCAGGCTAGCGAAGACGCGTCCCTTTTTCGGGGTCCCCTCCAGCACCAACTTTCTGAATCCCCCTCCTACGCCAAGGCTTGATTGTTCCGTTATTGGCCTGGCGAGCGAAGAAGCGGGCGAACGCCCTCTCGACAAAAGATAGAAAAACGCGACGACAGGGTTGGCCCTAAGGCGAGCGGAGGGGGAGCCACTGGCGTCCTCTATTTAACCTGGCGAGCGAAGAAGCGGGCGTACACTCTAATTTATTCTTTTACGAAGGCAAGGTCGGGGAACGGTTGAAGCGACCATGGAGGGTTTAGCCTTTCCGAACCGTCTTTCGAGGGGAGCCGGCTCGGAAAGTAGCCGGCCGGCGAAGCATGTCTGAGCTTCCCGGCGCACTCCCGTAATGAAAAAGCCGGGAAGCGAGTTCTGAGCCGCCGAGAAAGGCGGTGAGGAAACGGCGTTAAAAACCCGAGAGGGAGCGAGGCCGTTTCCCGACCTTGCCTGAGTACCCGCTGACATTAGGAGCGTTCGCCCGCTTCGAGCGAGCCCTTTCATTTGACATACCTTTTTAAAGCGTATATAGTTTTTTTCACCTGAAAGGAGAACCGACATGAACCTAGTCGCGAGAGCTCAAGGCATTCTTTTGAAACCCAAAGAGGAGTGGGTGAAGATCAAGGCGGAATCTACGCCCGTTCCCCAGCTCTTCATGGGCTATGCCGCCCTTCTGGCGGCCATCCCGGCCATCGCCCAGTTCATCGGCTACGGCCTGATCGGGATCCGCATCCCGTTCGTCGGCCTCTATCGCTTCCCCGTCGGAACTTCGCTGGTGCGCGCAGTCGTCTATTATATTCTGCTCCTCGTATCCGTCTACGTTTTCGGCCTCGTCATCAACGCCTTGGCCCCCTCCTTCGCCTCCAAGCCCGGCCTGGAAAACGCCATGAAACTGGCCGTCTACAGCATGACGCCGTCCTGGATCGGCGGCATCTTCTACATCATTCCGGCCCTGGGCATCCTGGCGGTTCTGGCCAGCCTCTACGGCCTGTATATCATGTACCTGGGATTCTCGACGCCC
>CAZJBD010000229.1:0-3141 GCA_964544265.1 uncultured Eubacteriales bacterium | reverse complement strand
GTGATCAGGACCTCTTCCCCGCCCGCTTCGATGTACTCGATCGCTGCCTGGATCTTGGGGCCCATGGACCCGGGCGGGAACTGCCCCTCCTTGAGGTATTTCCGGGCCTCGTCCACGGTTAGGACGGGCACCTCCCTCTGGCTGGGCTTGCCGTAGTCGAGGTAAACCCGCTCGATGGCCGTGAGGATGATGAACAGGTCTACCTTGACCTCGCGGGCGAGCAGACTCGCCGCATAGTCCTTGTCGATGACCGCTTCGACGCCCCGGAACAGCCCGTTGCCGTCGATGATGATCGGCACACCGCCGCCGCCGGCGGCGATGACGATCCGGCCGGCCTGGACCAAGTCCCGGATGATCCACTTGGGGACGACGTCGATGGGCTTTGGCGAGGGGACGACCTTGCGCCATCCCCGGCCGGAGTCCTCGATCATCGTCCACTTTTTTTCGATTTGGAGCTCTCCGGCCCGCTCTTTGGCGTAGAACGGGCCCACGGGCTTGGTCGGCTTCTGGAAGGCCGGGTCATCCTTGTCGACGATGACCTGGCTTACGATCGAGGCGACTTCCTTATCCAGGGAATTCCGCCTGAGCTCGTTAATGAGAGCCTTCTCAAGCATGTAGCCCATACTGCCCTCGGTCATGGCGTCGCCGACATCGAGCGTGTAGGGCGGAATCTTGCCGGCAGCCGCCTCCATCTGGATGAGGAGGTTGCCGATCTGGGGGCCGTTCCCATGGACGAGGATGAGTTCATAGCCCTTTTTTAGGACGTGGACCATAAGCTCGGCCGCCTTCTGGGCGTTCTTCTGCTGGTCCTCCTGTTGACCGTGTTCGTTGTCCGGCAGGAGGGCGTTGCCCCCGAAAGCGATCAGAGCGGTCTTATGCTTCATTAAAAACCTTTCAGAACGTCCTTGAGATCGGGCGATCCGATCTCCTCGAGCTCGTATCCAACGCGCAGAATGGGCTGGCGGGCGGAGAGGACGCGGGTGATGTCGATCGGCGTGCCGCTGACGATGAGATCGCAATCGATCTTGGCGATCGTCTGGGCCAGTTCCTTGGTCTGCTTCTCGCCGTAGCCCATGGCCGGCAGAACCTTGTCCAGGTGGTTGTACTTCTGAAACGCCCGCTTGATGCTGCCGACGGCGTAGGGCCGGGGGTCGATGATCTCGGCTGCGCCGTACATCTGGGCGGCCACGATGCCGGCGCCGTACTTCATCCCGCCGTGGGTCAGGGTCGGTCCGTCCTCAATGACCAGGACACGCTTGCCGCGGATTCTTTCGCCCCGCTCAACGATGATCTTGGAGTTGGCTCGGATAATCGTCGCCTTGGGGTTGAACTTTCCGATATTGGCGATGACCAGGTCGACGTCCTCTTTCTTGGCCGTATTCATCTTATTGATGACAATGACGTCGGCCCGGCGGAAGTTTGTTTCTCCCGGGTGATAGAGGAGCTCATGCCCGGCCCGGTGCGGGTCGGCCACGACAATCTCGAGGTCGGACTTGTAGAAAGAGAAGTCGTTGTTGCCGCCGTCCCATAAGATGACGTCGGCTTCCTTCTCGGCCTCTTTCAGGATGGCGCCGTAGTCTACCCCCGAGTAGATGATGATGCCGTTGTCGATGTGCGGCTCATACTCCTCCCGCTCCTCGATCGTGCACTCATGTTTGTCGAGATCGGAGTACTTGGCAAAGCGCTGGACCTTCTGCTTAGCGAGGTCGCCATAGGGCATGGGGTGGCGGATGGCGGCGACCCTGAGGCCCTTGGCCTTGAGGAGGAGAGCGACCTTCCGGCTGGTTTGGCTCTTACCTGAGCCTGTCCGGACGGCGCAGACAGAAACGACCGGCTTCCGGCTCTTGATCATCGTCGAGTTCGGGCCGAGGAGGACGAAGTTGGCCCCTGCGGCCATGGCCTGGGAGGCTTTGTGCATGACGTATTCGTGGGGAACATCGCTGTAGGCGAAGTGGACCTCGTCGACCTTGTACTTGGCGATCAGGGCATCCATTTCGGACTCGGCGTAGATGGGGATCCCCTTAGGGTAAAGCTTGCCCGCAAGGACTGAGGGATACTTCCGGCCCTCGATATCGGGAATCTGGGTGGCAGTAAAAGCGACAACCTTGTATTCTGGGTTGTCCCTAAAATACGTGTTGAAGTTGTGGAAGTCGCGTCCGGCGGCTCCGAGGATCAGGACCTTTTTCATGAATAAAACTCCTTTAAAAATAAATAAATTACACCGTTCAAAAATCCCGCATACTCAATTGTCAAAAAGAGACAAAAATTATAACAGAAATAAAAGAGCCAGACAAGCTTGACGGGTGAGGCGGAAGCATCTTTTCGTGTGAGAAGGAATCGAGGCTCGGGGCGCGCCCTCCGTCAGCCGCCCCTTTTTGGCAACCGCGAAAATCCTTTTCTCAGGTTTCTACCGAGGCCAGGCTGGGAGCGGTCCCGCTTGAGGAAGGAGGGCAGAGGCTTGCGGACCTGCTGCCAGCCCGGCTTATAACGATTGGAGATACTCTTGGCCATTTTTCAAATCGCGATGATATCGACTTCAATTTTCGGTGAAACGCCGATCTTCCGCGTCTTTGCTTTTTCCGTTCCCGTCCGTAAAAGGGCTGCCGTGCTCTTGCCGTGGAGCCATCCACCGGCCTCGCCCGGGTTGACGACGACGACACCCCCCTCCGTCCTGACCTTCGCCTTGTGCGTGTGCCCGAAGACCAGGACGTCAAATGGTTGTTTTCCGGTCTTCCGCCTTCTCTTGAGGTAGCCTTCGACCGGGGCGTCCAGATGGGAAACCAAAAACCTTATCCCTTCATGCTCGAAGACGAAGGGGGCTTTGGCGACTTCTCCCATCCCCTGGAAGGCTTTAAGAATGCCCGGTTTCTCCCCGTCGCAATTCCCAAAAACGCCCTTCACCGGGCAGGCCAGGTCACGGAGCTCCCTTGCCGCGAAAGGGGCGACGAAGTCGCCGGCGTGGATAACCAGGCTGCATTTTGCGTCGTTGAAAAGCCGGACCGCACGCCGAAGAGCCGTCAGGTTGTCATGGGAGTCCGCAAGGATGCCGATCATGGGATGATTATAGAAGAGAGAGACAGGCTAAACAAGTTCTTTCCAAAATTGCCGATAGGACGCTTTTTTTTCAAGCCATGACATTGA
>CAZJBD010000228.1:0-3174 GCA_964544265.1 uncultured Eubacteriales bacterium | reverse complement strand
GGAGACCGTTCTCCTTGTCGTCGTGGCCAACGTCATCGCCTGGCCGGCGGCCTATATCCTGATGAATATCTGGCTCCAGAGGTTCGCCTACCGGATTTCGATAAGCCTTTGGCTTTTCGCAATCGCTGCGTTTCTATCCGTCATCACGGCTTTCTTGACGGTTAGTTTTCAATCCGTTCGGGCGGCCTTGGCTTCACCCGCGGGTTCCCTCAGGTACGAATAGGCCGTTTGAGAACCTCGGAGAGCATGCTAAAATAAAATACTCGACGTCTCGAATGCCACGAGGGAGATGTCAAATGGAAGACATGGAATCCTATCGCAGATTTCTGAAGGCGTATTGGTGGGACGAGAGGGATAAATATGAAACCGATCTGAATAAAGGGATTCCGGCGCCTCCAGTCGAGATCCCTTGCCCTGGAGAGATCCCCCGGGTTGTTCTGACCCCGCCGGAGGAACTCAAGATGGGTTTCATGCCAGTTTTCCAGGCCATCCGCGACAGGAAGAGCCACAGGAAGTTCAAGGCCGAATCCCTGACCAAAGACGAGTTGTCGTTCCTCCTCTGGGCCGTGCAGGGGATGCGCGGCGAGGGCGATGAGCGGGGGATGAGGCGCACCGTCCCCTCGGCCGGCTCACGGCATCCGTTCGAAACGTATCTTCTCGTGAACCGAGTGATCGGACTCGAGCCCGGCGTCTACAGGTACAGCCCTCGGGAACATGAGTTGCGTTTTCTCTTTCCGGACGATGATCTTGCTCGAAAAGTGAACGAGGGATGTCGCGGACAATCCTTCGTGGGCAAAGGCGCGGTCGTCTTTGTTTGGACGGTTGTCCCGTACCGCGCGGAATGGCGGTATCTTATGGTGGCGCCCAAGATGATCGCCCTCGACGCGGGACACGTCTGCCAGAATCTGTACATCGCCTGCACGGCCATAGGGGCCGGGACATGCGCTATTGGGGCTTACGACCAAGACAAAATGGACGCGATCGTCAGCGCGGATGGAAAAGAAGAATTCGTCATCTATGCCGCCCCGGTGGGAAGGGTCTAAAAATTGGGGACACAATACCAATTTCCGAATTGATTAAATAGGCAATTTTCCCAGGGGAGAAATCGTTAATTCGGAAATTGGTATTGTGTCCCCAATTTTTCTATGGTATTCAAAGCTTATGGGAACGAAAGCCGCCGGATTGGTCGCATACTGCCTCCTATGCATAATCTCGACTGCCCTGGCGCCTTCAGATAAACTCCCCATGTCCGGCCGGACGCAGTCCCCGGAATCTGCTTGTCCGGCGGTCCTGAAGAGGGTCCACGATGAGGTGGCGGAGCTGGGCCGCTATCCAGGACAGGATTACATCCGCTGGGATTTCTTCATCGGCGGGCCGGACGATGATGATACGAACAAGGACCAGCACGTTGTCGTCCTCATCGAGAACGAGCGAGCCCCGCAGAGAATGACCCTCCAGGTGACGCAGCTTGAGCGGAGCAGGGGAGATCGCAACGTCAAGTATGCCAGGGGAACCCGGCGGGTTCTCTGCTTCCTAGAAAATGGAAAGCTGGAAGTCAGCCGCTCCGATTTCGACGATAGGGAGCTTGAGGAGTTGGCGGGTGGCATCCTTCGGGCGGTCCTCGACAAGAAAAAACTTCTTATGAAATGATATAATATCATCGTCGGAGAGCGGCTCATGAGCACTCAAATGATCGTTCGGCTTTCGCCGGAACTCAAGGAGAAGCTCGACAAGCTCGCCAGGTCCGAGGGGAAAAGCACCAACCGGATGGTCCTCGAGATCATTGAAGACTACGTCAAGGAGCGGGACATCGGAGCCTATGTCGATGACCTGTGGGCGCGGATCGGCACGAAGCTGGCCGTGAGGAACGTGAGCCCCCGGGACGTAGAAAAGGCGATCGACCGATCGAGGGGTAAGACGGGATGAGGAGTGTCGTCGACACCAACGTCTTCGTTTCGTCGTTCTTCGGCGGCAATCCACGGAGGATCATTGACCTTTGGAAGGAACAGCGGATCACTCTCTGCCTTTCCCGGGATATTTTGGACGAATATGTCGAGGTCCTGCACCGGATCGGCTTGGAAGGAGAAGAAGAGCTCAAGGAGCTCCTTTCGCTCTTCAGCCGCGATTTCAACCTTCTGTTTACCGCCAAGACCCCCGAGCGAATCGTCGTCAAAGACAATCCCGGCGACGACAAGTTCCTGGAATGCGCGGTCGCCCTGAACGCGGACGTCATTATCACGGGGGACAGGCCGCTCAAGGCCATCGGGGAATATCTGGGAATCCTGATCTACAGTCCGGCGGAATTCCTCGAGCACCTGTCCGGTCAGCGGCCATGACGAGTCCGGATCCGCGGGTGTTTGTTTGTTGACTTGAACGGCGGCCTGGGCATAAAATGCCGCTCATGTCGAACGAGATCGGAGCGACCCAGACTGTGACCCCTCGGCGCGGGATTCCTCCCTACATGTCTTTGATCTTCGATTTCGACGGCACCATCGCCGATACGCTTTCGGCCATCATCCGGCTCGTCAACGAGCACGCCAAGGAATTCAACATTAAGCCGCTTGCCGAGACGGACGTCGACGAGCTCCGGGGCATGTCCAACCTGGACATCATCAAGAAGTATAAGGTCCCCCTGCTGAAGATTCCCTACCTCGTTCTGCGCGCCCAAAAGGAGCTCAACAAAAGGATCGATGAGATGAGCCTGTTCCCCGGCGTCAAGGAGCTTGTTCTTGACCTGAAAAGGCGGGGGATCCGGCTGGGGATCCTGACCTCGAACTCGTTGGAAAACGTCAAAAAGTTCCTCAAAGCGCAGGAGCTTGATATCTTTGACTTCATCCACGCCGAACAGAACTTCTTCGGCAAAAACTGGGCCCTCCTCCACCTCCTGAAGAAGTTCCATCTGAAGAAAGAAGAAGTCATTTACGTCGGCGATGAGGTCCGGGATATCGAAGCCTGCCAGAAGGTGAACATTGCCGTCATCGCGGTGAGCTGGGGATTCCACCGGAGAAAGCTCCTCCAGGACAAGTTGCCAACCTATCTTGTCGATTCGCCGGACGAGATTCGGGCCATCGTTTCCAATTGATTGAGTTGCGACGCTGAGCGATCTGGCAGCACCTCTTTTCGTGTGATAGAGACAATGGCGCAGGGGCGATGCCCGGAGGAGGCAGTCGAAGG
>CAZJBD010000227.1:0-3236 GCA_964544265.1 uncultured Eubacteriales bacterium | reverse complement strand
AGCTACGAGGGCATTAATGTCGAATCGGTCAGGAACAGGTGCGGAGCCTTTCTAGCCAAAAGAAACCCGATCTCCATCGATTTCGTGGCCGGGATTCCCGATTCGGGAGTCGGCCACGGCCTTGGATATGCCGCCGAAGCAAGGGTCCCGTTCAAACGGCCGTTTGTCAAATACACCCCGACCTGGGCACGAAGTTTCATGCCTCAAAACCAGGACGTCCGGGACCTCGTCGCCCGGATGAAGCTCATCCCCATAAAAGAACTCATCGCAGGCAAGAAATTTCTGTTCTGTGAGGATTCCATCGTCCGGGGAACCCAGCTCAAGGATACGGTCCAGAGGCTTTACGATGTTGGCGCTCTCGAGGTCCACATGCGTCCCGCCTGTCCGCCCCTCGTTTATGGCTGCAAATTCCTGAGTTTTTCGATCTCTCGCTCAGAGATGGACTTGGCCGCCCGGAGGGCCATCCGGGAGATCGCCGGGGAGAACGTCGCGGACTTGTCTGAATATACGAAAGCCGGAACGGACAAGTTCAACGCCATGGAGGAGAGCATCCGGAAGCGCCTCAACTTGACCACGCTCAAGTACCAGCGCCTCGAGGACCTGGTCGCGGCCATCGGCCTGCCCAAGGAAAAGCTCTGCACCTATTGTTGGGACGGCGTGGAACCAAGATGACCGTTAGCTGAATTTGCTGGCCAAGAATCCGCCTCCCAAGCACAAGAAGCCGGCCTACCCAGACTATCAAAAAAAGAGTTGATCGGGCCCTTTCTTGACTTCATGGCAAGGCCGGTCTGCCGTCTGTCCTACGCAACAGACATCTCATTCCGGGAAATGCCCTTTGGGCGACCGGTTCGAAAGAGAAGAATGGATCTTTAGGCGAGCCTGCGGGATTCCATATAAAAGCGCTTCTCCCAGGCCTCGCCCATAGAGAAGGTCTTTCGGGGGAGGGCGCCGTCCAGGATAACTGTCCGGAAGAGCTGGTCTTTGTCCATCGCCGGAAGATAAAAGCCCTTGTTCTCGGCATAACTCCCCAGCTTGATCGCTGCGTCCGCTCCGTGGACGTAGTCGATGCTCCGGGCGCCCTTGCTCTTTAAGAAAGCGTCGAGGAACGTCTGGAGGGTACCGACGGGAAGATTGGAATCGGGTTTCGAGACCTCGATGAAGCCGAATTCACCGCTGCGGATAACACCGATTCTGTGGCGCCCGGCCGTGGACGAATCCACGGCCGCCTTCATCTCTTCGAAGTTCGCACTGGGCGAAAACGCCCAGCGGCCGCGGTAGAAGGCTTTCATTTCTTCAAGAAGATAACGGCCCGGGGCTTTTTCGAAAATGATCCGATGGATGGGAGCGAAGTTCAGGGCGTCGTCATGGAGGTTGACAAGTTCCACCAGGGCGTACCTCAGGGGTGAAGCCAGGATAGCCGTTTTATCCGCGGCCGCTTCCTTGGTCTTCTCCCAGATCGTCTTGGCGGTCGCGAGAGAGTGGTTTCCATCGCCCATCGCGTAAAGAAGGACGGGAGTCCTAGGCTTCAGCCCGTATTTGCGGACGTATGATATAGGGTCAGCAAGCGCCTTGAGGGCATCGAGGACTCCGCGCTCAAGAGCCGGGTCATCAACCCTATAGCCGGCGAGGCGTCCCGAGTCCATCATCAGCTCGAAATTATAGAGTTTCCCGAGACGGTCCTTGTTTTTGGTTAGCGGTCCGATGACCGTGTTTTCCGGGTCATCGATGAGGACCATGATGTGAGGGAGTTCGAGGGGTGCGCCCTCCCGGATGCGGACCCGGGGCGGGATGCGCTCGAGGATCGTTCCTTCGCTCGCCCGGATGAGGCTCTTGGAGCCTTTTCGAAAGTCATAGGCCTCGAGATCCAGGCACACCAACAATCCCTTGCGGGTATGATTTTCGGTTTGGCGTTCGACATAGACCATGCCTTCGGTCTTCACAAAAAGACCTTCATCAAGGTAGTCCTTCATGGATTTTCGGATACGAGCGATCCGGGTGTCGGGATCCTTTTCATTGAGGTAAACTTCGGGGTAGATGAGGTTCAGGGTGGAAGGGGCCTCTCCAACGATCTCTGCGACGCGATTCCAATACTCCGGTTCCGATGTGTACTGGTCGCAGGCGATGACTGCCCACCGGCTGAGGTTGAGGCCCGGTCTGGGGAGGAGGATCTCAGGTATCCCGAGGCAGATCGATTCATAAGTCCTCATGATCTTTCCTTTCCAAGGCACTCTTATACAACAGAAACCCCCGTCTTTCAATGCGTCGAGGCAGGAAGAGGCCGTCTTGTCTGCCTGGTTTTGCTATGGTATAAGGATTTCATGCGGGCCAAATTCGCGGCGGTCATGTTATTCCTGACCGCCGGTTTCGTCCTCGTCGGATGCGAGACGCAGGCTTCCCTTACAAAAAAGAGGATCCGACAGATCGAGAAGGGACTTCTCCGGACGGTCTTTATCAAGGGGACCAAGAACGAAAAAATGTCTCTAACCCGACGGATGGAGTTTTACAAGGTCCCCGGTGTGAGCATCGCCGTTATCGATAGGTCCCAGGTGGAGTGGGTAAGAGCCTATGGCTATCGGGATATACGGGATTACCGGTTATTGACGACCGAATCCCTTTTCCAGGCCGGGGCACTCAGCCGTCCGATGACGACGGCGGCCGTTCTTGGCCTTACCGCGAAAGGCCGGATCGACCTGGATGAGGATATCGCGGCTTCTCTCCGCTCCTGGAAACTTCCCCCTGCTGCGCCCGGATCCAGGGGTGTTAATAGGATGACACCGCGGGACTTGCTTGCCCACAATTCAGGACTCTCGGGGCAGATTTTCCCCGGGTATCCTGCGAAAGACCTTCTGCCCGACCTCCGGCAGGTCCTCGACGGCGAAAGACCCGCGGTGAACCCCCCGGTCCTTGAAGGTTTCCAACCGGGGAAGTTCCGTGAATCAGAGAGCGGGTACGTCATCCTCCAGCTCCTCCTTACGGATTTAGAGGGCAAGACGTTTCCCCGGATCATGAACGAGACGGTGCTCGATCCCGCTGGTTTGAAGAATAGTACGTTCGAGGTCTTTTTACCCCCTGAGCTCAAGCAAAAGGCGGCTTCCGGGCATCTCCGGGAAGGCCAAGGAGTGGAAGGAGACTGGCACAACTATCCCGAATCGGCGGCTAAGGGCCTCTGGACGACTCCCGACGATTATGCCGGTTTTCTTGTCGAAATCCTGGGAGAAGCCATGGGAAGGTCCTCT
>CAZJBD010000226.1:0-3242 GCA_964544265.1 uncultured Eubacteriales bacterium | reverse complement strand
CCCTTGATCAAGGCTTCGGGAGTTTCGGTGGGCGCGGGTTCGAAAGCCGGGAAGTCCATCAGGATGAGACCCTTCTTTTTTGTGATCCTCAACTCGCCGCTCTTGGTGAGAAATGAGATTTTGGGGCGGCCGTATCCAAGGTGTTCGTAGATGACGTGGGCCGTAGCCAGGGTCGGGTGCCCGGCAAGGGCAATCTCGATCTTGGGGGTAAACCAGCGGAGCTCGAAGGCGTCCCCTTTCCTAACGAAGAATGCCGTTTCCGAGAGGTTGTTCTCTTGGGCGACGGCCTGCATCGTTGCGTCCGGCAGCCATTTCTTGAGCGGGCAGACGGCCGCGGGGTTGCCGCCGAAGAGCTTGTCCGTAAAAGCATCGACCTGATAAATGGGAATTTTCATCGCGGCTCCTTGAGGACGGTTTGGTTTTTGCTGAAGGAACGAATAAACATGATAGCGCCTCATCCATCGAAAAACAAGGCCTTTTTGACACAGCCATCCTGCTCTGTTATACATGGGCAGACCGATGCGGGATATCGAAAAAGAATGAGGAGAGAGGACATGAGATTTTTCCGGCTGAAATTTCTTGGGCCGATCGTTCTCCTCGGCTTTGGTTTCCTGGCGGCCTGCGCGCCGAAGAAGGGGCCCGTCGCCGATCTGGTCCTCAAAAACGGCATCATCCATACCATGAGCGGGGCAGGGGTTCGAGCAGAGGCTTTAGCCGTCAAAGACGGCAAGTTCCTTTTTATCGGAACCAATAAGGCGGTCAAACGCTTCTTGGGAAAGGAAACTCAAATCCTGGACCTCGGCCGAAAGCTTGTCCTCCCCGGTTTCATTGACAGCCACTGCCATCCGTCGGCCGCCATCGAACAATTCGGGGCGGTAGCCCTTTTCGGAATGCGGTCGGTCGCGGAGTACCAGAAAGCGATTGTGGATTTCGTCAATGCCCATCCCGGTATCACGGTCATCCGGGGCAGCGGCTGGAGCAACACGGTTTTCGGTCCGGCGGGACCGAACAAGGTTATCCTCGACGAAATCGTCAAAGACCTTCCTGTTGCCCTGTCTTCGGAGGACGGGCACTCGACCTGGGTGAACTCCGAAACCCTTAATCTGGCGGGCGTGACGAAGGAGACGAAAAATCCACCCGGGGGGATCATCGAACGCGATCCGATGACGGGAGAACCCAACGGCACCCTGCGGGAGAGTGCAGACGCCCTCGTTTCCAACGTTATCCCCGATTATACGGTTGAAGAGGTGGCCCGGGGACTCGAAGAATACCAGACGATGGCCCTGGCCTTGGGCATCACGACGGCCCACGAAGCATCGCTTGTCGTCGGCGCGAACGACCTCAAGGCCTACAAGGCTCTGGAAACCTCGGCCAAATTGCGAATGAGGTTTCGGGCTTCCCTTTTCACGGACCCGGAGAAAGGGCCCGAGCAGGTCCTGGAGCTCGCGGCAGAACGTGACAGGAATCAGGATCCTCTCTTCCAGACCCGGGCCGCGAAGATCTTTATCGATGGCGTCATCGAGGGTGGGACGGCCTACTTGAAAGAGCCCTACGCCTGCAAACCCGGATTCCGGGGTGAGCCGCTCTGGGCTCCGGAGGCGCTCGACAGGATCTGCGCCGCCTTGGACAAGGAGGGATTCCAACTCCATTTCCACGCCATCGGGGACGCGGCCGTGGCCGAGGCGCTTAACGGGATCGCTTATGCGGCCAGAATCAATGGCAGGCGGGACTCACGAGCCATGCTCACCCATCTCCAGCTTGTCTCCCCGGAGGACATCCTGCGCTTCAAAACGCTGGGCGCCGTCGCCGTGACCCAGCCTTTCTGGTTCATGAAGGATGACTATTATTCCAATATCCAGGTTCCCTATCTCGGCCTGAAGCGCGCGGACGAGGAATATCCCATGGAAAGTTTCTTCAAGGCCGGGGTCACGGTCACCTCGAGCAGCGACTACACGGTGACTATCCCCTGCGATCCGATCCAGGCCATCCAGATCGGGATGACCAGGAGCCGTCCCGGCTCCACCGATCCTGGCGCCGTTCTTTGGCCCGAGGAGAGGGCATCGCTGGAGCAGATGATCGCCAGTTTTACGATCAATGGGGCCTACGCCAATTTCCTGGAAAACACAACGGGCACGATCGAGACGGGCAAAAGCGCCGACCTCGTTGTCCTGGACAAAAACCTCTTTGAGCTTCCGGCGGACGAAATCGGCACCGCCAAGGTTATCCTGACCCTCTTCGAGGGCCGGCAGGTTAGCCCGAAACGTTTTCCCTGAAATTCCGTTCATATATGAGGAGGCGGTGAATTTGAAGAAGGGAAAAGCTAAAAAACTGAAAAGCGCTTTGAGGGAATATATCGAATTGTTCGCCGAAACGGCGATTCTCGTCCTCTTTATCAACACCTTCGTGGCCCAGGCTTCTCAGGTTCCGACGCCGTCCATGGAGGATACGATCCTGGTCGGTGATTTTATGTTTATCAACCGTTTCGCCTACGCCAAGCCCGTCTTCCCTCTGGAAAAGACTATTCTCCCCCGGCGGGACATCCGGAAAAACGACCCCGTGACCTTCAAATTCCTCCCAGAAGGCGGCAAGGAGCTGGTCAAGCGGGTCATCGCCACGGAAGGGGATACCGTAGAGGCCATCAATAAACAGGTTTACGTAAACGACGAGCCCATCCCGGACGCCCATAAAGTCCATAAGGACGCAACCATTATCCCGAGGGACGAGGCCTCCTACGGTGAGTTTTCCGTGCGCGACAACTTCGGCCCCATAACCGTTCCGCCAGGCCGGCTTTTTGTGATGGGGGACAACCGGGACATCAGCTACGACAGCCGCTTTTGGGGCTGCCTGCCGGTCTCTGCAGTCCGTGGCCGTCCCTGGATGTTGTTTTTCTCATACCGTGCCGAGGAGAACGTCCACCTCAAACAGGGCCTTAAAGACAAGCTCCGGCGCTGGACCCAGTATTTCCCCCGGGCGCGCTGGGGACGGATCTTCTATATCGTCCACTAATCCCAAGATTTAAGGACGGCATTCGGGTCCTTTCGTATTTGGAAAGAACTCCGATTCGCGTCCTATTAGCAATCTTTGAATAGTTCGGAAGAATCTCTTTTCGTGTAAGAAGGGATTCAGGCTCGGGGCGCGCCCTCCGTCGGAAGCGGCCTGGAGCCGCCCTTGGCCCCCGGCCCCCCGGGGGAACCAGTCCCGTCGGTTCCCCCCGTCGGATAGGCCGACGGGTCCCCTCTCCG
>CAZJBD010000225.1:0-3285 GCA_964544265.1 uncultured Eubacteriales bacterium | reverse complement strand
GCCGCCCCTCCCTCTATCGACGGCCGGCTTGATGATCCTCTCTGGCAGACGGCCGCCAAGTTTGATGCCTTCACGACCTTCAAGCCCGACTTCGGCAAGAACCCTTCCCAGAGCACAGAGGCCTTATTGGCCTACGACTCAGATAACTTTTACTTTGCCTTCCGCTGCAACGACACCGAACCCGCCAAGATCAAGTCTTCCGTCTGCAAACGCGACGCCATGGGCCAGGACGACCTCGTAGGGGTCATCCTCGACACCTTCGATGACAAGCAGAGCGGCTTCACCTTCATGCTCAACCCCCTCGGCATCCAGGGCGACGGCATCATGAACGTCCAGGGCAACGTCGATGACAGCCACGATATGGTCTGGTACAGCAAGGGGCTCATCGACGACAAGGGTTGGACCGTAGAGGCGCGCGTCCCTCTCCAGAGCATCCGTTTCCCCAACAAAAAAGCCCTGACCATGCGCGTTTTATTCTTTCGGTTCCTGACCCGGACGTCCGAGCAAATGAGTTTCCCTCCTCTAAATCCCGATAACAGCAGCATCATCTCTCAGGCCCTGCCCATCCAGGTTTCGGGACTCAAGTACAAACGGGTCGTCGAGATCCTGCCCGCCTTCACCTACGGGGCCAGGTATGACGCCGAAGCCGGGAAACTCGTCAGGAACGAGGAGAACAGGGACATCAGCCTGACCGGCAAGGTCGGCCTGACATCCGATCTGACCATGGACGGGGCGATCAACCCTGACTTTAGCCAAGTCGAGGCTGACGCCGGCCAGGTCGACATCAACCTCCGCTACGCCTTGTATTACCAGGAGAAGCGGCCGTTCTTCCTGGAGGGCCAGGACCTCTGGCGGTTCGGCGGCGAAATGGAGGATGCTCCGCTCGCGGCAGTGGTCTATACGCGAACGATCATCGACCCCACCTACGGATTCAGGCTGACCGGAAAGCTCGGCCCCCGGGACACGATCGCCGCCATCTACGCCGAGGACCGTCTGCCGGGCGATCCTGTGGACGCCCACCCGGACTTCGCGATCGTCCGCTACAAGCATTCCCTGAAAGAAGACGCCTATATCGGGACCTTCTATACGGACCGGGAATATGACCGGGGGTACAACCGCGTCGGCGGTGTGGACGGCCGGTTCAGGCTGAGCCGGGCCTCCCTCTTCTCGTTCCACGCTTTCGGCTCGCTGACACGTCCGGCGGGCGCGGAGTCCACGAACCAGGATCACGCGCTTTCCCTCTATTACAATTATCAAAGCCGGAAGTGGTTCATCGACCTCGGCTACCAAGACGTTTCCCGGAGTTTCCAGGTGGATACGGGTTTCCTCACCCGGACGGGCGTGCGGCGTATCGCGGCCTTCGCCATGCACCAGATCTACCCCAAGTCAAAATTTTTCCAGAAGATCGAGCCTTTTTACTGGAGCTATCATCTTTACGACACGACGGACAACATGTGGGAGACGATGAACTTCTTCGTCCTCCGGTTCTACCTGCCGCGCAGCACCCAGGTCCGCTTCGAAGGGATCCTGGGTAACGAAATCTTCGCCGGCGGGCGTTTCGACCGGACCGGCATCGGATTCCGCACCTGGTCCCAGATTTTCAAACAGGTCTATTTTGAGATGTTTATCCGGAGGTGGGGGAGCATTTACTACGACCCGGATGCCCCGTATCAGGGCGATGAAACCCGCTTAAGCGCCTTTGTGCAGTATCAGCCCGTCGAAAAGCTTGACTTCAGCTTGAGCCTGACCTATGTCGATTTCTTCAAGCGGGCCACTAAGGAAAGAATTTATGACTATACGATCCTCCGCAGCCGGAACACCTTCCAGGTCAACAAGTACCTGTTCCTGCGGGGGATCGTCGAATACAACGTCTACCGGAAGCGGCTGACCGCCGACGCGCTCGTGTCGTTTACTTACATCCCGGGCACGGTTTTCTATGTGGGGTACGGTTCGGCCTTAGAGCGGCAGGAGTGGAGCGGCGGCGAGTACGTGGCGAGCGACCGTTTCCACGAAACCAAGCGCGGCCTGTTCTTTAAAGTCAGCTACCTCTGGAGGTTCTGAGCTTCAGTCTCTCCCCCCACTTAAAGCTCCCTTCTGCCTGGAGCTCTGTCCATTCCCAATTCATCAGGAGCGGAGGAGCCAGCGGCCGAGGAGGGTGCTGACCAGGGACACCACGCCGCCCAAAACCGCACCCCAGAAGAGGTCGACAACTGTTACGATTAAAGGCCAGTCTCTGAGCGTCGCCAGGTTGGATAGGTCATAGGTGGCATAGGAGATCAAACCGAAGAGAGCGCCGAACGAAAGGGCAGAAAGAAGCACGCCCTGGGCCAGGGCTGGCCGGATGACGAATATGAGGAGGCCGGCAATAAATAGGAGGTAGAAAAGGATGGCCGCGCCCCAGTTCAACTTGGGGCTGAGCATTGTCCCGAGATGACGGCGGTAAAAGCCCTTGGCCACGACGCCGAGCCAGATCATATCGATCAGGAAAAACACGGCAAGCGTGATCAGGTATAAAACCATCATCTGCTTAAGAGACATCTTTCCCTCCTATTAATTTCCCCTCCTCAATCGCGTGAGACGCATCCTGAGGTCCGCACAGGATCAGTCCATGAGCTTGCCGCTGTCGCCGACGCGCCATTGGTTTTTTATGCTGACGTAGAGGATCGTCCGGGCGACCTCCATCTCCTTTTCGTTCTTGTACTTGACATCTATGAGGGTCCAATCGTCGAGGCCGGGGAAGGCCAGGTTCAGGCTGGATTCGGACGAACGGGCGAAGTTCTTCCCTTTGAAGCGTTTAAGGACCTCACCGTTCCGGCCGTAGTTTCGGATCTGGACGGGAAAAATGTCCTTCGCGGCGGCGTCCTCCTTGATGAACTGCTCGACGAAGTCAGCAGGCTGATAATTTTCGTCCATCGTCTTCCATTCATAGGCATCCATGGGGGATTCGCCGGAACTTGAGGAGATCGCCTTTATTCCGAAGTAGAAGCCCGCGACGACGGCGTCAATGGCCAGGAAGATCAGGAGGATTTTGACCGGTTTGTTCATGATTTCTCCTTCCACTCTCCCCTGCCCTTTCCGCGCATGGCAAGGGCATAAACCGCGCAGCCCGGCGCGATGTCATGATTGTTCCGATGGCAAATTCGATTGGCCGTCGGGGGGTTCTTCGGGTTCAACCTCTTCGCCCCGGCGGCGGACCTCCAAAACGGCCTCGGCTTCGCGCTCGAGGAGCTTGAAACGATCCGAAGTGATCGTCCTGGCCCTGGCCTTGGCGATAAGGCCCTTAAC
>CAZJBD010000224.1:0-3298 GCA_964544265.1 uncultured Eubacteriales bacterium | reverse complement strand
CTGGCTCGCCGGGACAGGCCGCGGCCGACGGAGGGCGCGCCCCGAGCCTCGATTCTTTCTCACACGAAAAGAGGTGCTGCCAGCGATCTGTAGACGTTGACGAGCGGCGATATGCGCCGGGTCTTGACCCGGGGAGCCGCTCGTCGGGGGATCCAAGGGGGTATGCCCCATTGGTCGCAGGGCGAGGGTTCATGCCCCGCCCGAGAAAGGGAGGCAGGGAGCGAAGCGAACGTTGGAAGGGGGAAACGCGAAGCGGGTTCCCCCTCCAAGTTGACTTGCCCCCGAGCGTTTGCTAGGTTTTTGATAGACCGTCAAGAAGGAGGAGCATATGTCAGAGAAATCCAGGCTCGTGGCGTTTATGCTATGCTTATATTTTGGGATATTCGGGGCACACAGGTTCTATGTCGGTAAAACCGGGACCGGACTGATCTGGTTGTTCACCTTCGGCGGCTGCTTCATCGGCTTTCTCGTAGACCTGATCATGATCCTAACGGGCAACTTCTACGACAAGGACGGAAAGACGGTCCTCGCTTGGGTGAGGACTTGTGATTCAGAAGGCAAGGTCCTGCATTACACCGTTTGAAAAACTTCGGACTTCAGGTCCCATTTTTTAGATAGCGGAGGGTCTTCGGTTCTCTCTCGAGATGGAATGTGATCATTGTCCGTAAAACCCGGCTGATGGCGGCAAGGGTCTCCCGATTGAACATCATAGGGCAGGCCTCCGACGGAGGGTTGTCACGAACCCACTTCAGGAAAGGCGCGGTTTCCGGCGGGACCTCGTCCTTCCTGGCCGGAGCGCATTCGTCGCAATAGGCCCCATCCCTTTTCGGAGACAGCCAGGCAGGCCCGGTTAACGGCTTGCGGCACTTCTTGCAGCGCGCAAGGTCGGGAAGAAAGCCGTTAATTCTCAGGAACCAAACCTCGAAGTAGAGGGCGAGGAAAGCCGGATCGCCTTTCGCGGCAAGACGGCGGAGAACCGAAAGGAGGAGGCGGTACAGGACGTCGTCCTTCGACCGGGATGGCGAGAACTCCTCAATGAGCTCGGCGAAGTAACCCGCGGTGCAGGAGACTTTTAGGTCGCACTGGGCTTCGAAGAACGACTCGAGGAGGTCGCAGCTATTGAGCGTGACGAGGTCTTTCCTCTCTTTTTCATAATAAAAGGCCCGGACCATAGACATGGGCTCCAGGCTGCTGCCGAACCGGTTATTGAATTTTCTGGCCCCCTTGGCCACTCCTCGCAAGACACCCTTTTCCCGGGTGAAGAAGACGACGATTTTGTCCTGGTCGCCGAAATCGTAAGTCCTAAGAACAATCGCTTCGGCTTGGTCAATAGGCATTCAAATGCGTCTGTTTACTTTAGTCTATGAACTTGATCCCCAACGCCTTGATCTTGGCTCCCAGAGCGGCCTCATCGATCTTGAGCTCTGCGGCGGTCCGGACCTTGTCCCAGGCGTTCCTGAGAAGGGCTTTCTGGATATACGTCCTTTCGAACTGCTCCCGCGCTCGATCAAGCGAACGGCTCTCCACGATCCCTGTCAGGTGTTCGATCTCCCGTGTCTCCACGAGCAAAGTGAGGTGCGTTCTATTGATCTCCTCATCGGGGACCATGATGACGAAGCGCTCGAGGACGTTCATGAGTTCACTAACATTCCCAGGCCAGGAGTAGTTGAGGAAGGCCTTTTCGGCCTCGGCGTCCATGGTTTTGAGCTTCTTGCCGTATTCGGCGGAAAAGTGCTCGAGAAAGTAGGCGATGAGAAGGGGGATGTCCTCGACCCGCTCGCGGAGAGGGGGGATGTTGAGCGGGATGACGTTGAGCTTGAAGAAGAGGTCTTCCTGGAAGCGGCCCTTGGCAATGAGGTCCTTCAGGTTCCTGCTCGAGGCGGCCAGGATGCGGGTATCGATAGTGACCGCTTCCGAAGAGCCCACCGGATCGTACTTCATTTCTTCGATGACCCGGACCAGCTTGGCCTGGGTCTTGAGGCTCATATCACCGATTTCGTCGAGAAAAAGAGTCCCCCGGTCGGCCAGGAGGAGCTTGCCCTTTTTGTCCTTGGTCGCGTTGACGAACGCTCCCTTGAGGTAGCCGAAGAGTTCGTTCTCGATCAAGTCATCAGGGATGGCGGCGCAGTTGATGCCGATGAATCGGTTGACGTTCCGCCGGCTCTGCTGATGGATCAAGGAGGCGATATGCTCCCGGCCGGTCCCGTTCTCCCCGTAAATGAGCACGCGGCCGCTGGACGGGGCAGCCATCCGGATGTCCTGCCGCAGTTTTTGGATAACCGGGCTCTTGCCGATGAGGGGGTACTTGACCCTGACCTTTTCCCGGAGCTGGACATTCTCCTCCTCGAGACGCTTTTGCTTGAGGGCGTTCTCGATGGTCAGGAGAACCTTCTCCAAGGAAAGGGGCTTCTCGAGAAAATCAAAGGCCCCGAATTTGGTGGCTTTGACGGCGGTTTCGATCGTCCCGTGGCCTGAGACCATCACAACCTTGGGATTTTCTTCGCCCGCCTTGACCTTTTCCAGCACCTCGAGGCCGCCCATCCCAGGGAGCCAGATATCCAGAAGAACAAGGTCAAAATTCTGGTTTTTCAACGCCTCCAGCCCCGCTTCGCCGGTCTCAACGGCTTTGACCGCATACCCCTCGTCTTCGAGGATGCCCTGCAGGGAGGAGCGGATGCTCGCTTCGTCATCGATGATCAGGATCTTTTCGTTGCTCATTCTCACAGACTCAAGCCGGGATTTGAATGGTGAACTTCGCGCCGTGGGGCTTGTTGTTTTCGATGTTTACGGAACCGTTGTGGTCGCGGATGATCTGGTTAACGATGGCCAGGCCGAGCCCCATGCCTTTTTTCTTGGTGGAGTAGTGGGGGAGGAACAGTTTATACCTGTCGTCCGCCGAAATGCCCGGCCCCGAGTCGACGATCTCGATCGTGACCCGCTGCGGCTGCTTTTCGAATGAGGTGCGAATCTCAATCTTTCCCTTCTTGTTCATGGCGTCGATGGAGTTGTCCAGGACGTTAATGAACGCCCGTTTCATCTGTTCGGGGTCGGCGGGAACGGACGCCGGCACCTCGGGCGAGTAATCAACCGTGAATTCGATGTCCGTAAAGATTCCCTTGAAGAAGGCGAGGGCCTGGTCGATGATTTGATGGATATCTGTCGACTGGAGCTGGATCTTGGGCATGCGGGCGAAGTTGGAGAACTCGTCGACCAGGGACTTGATCGTCCCTGCTTCCTGAATGATGGTCCGGGCGCCTTCCTCGATCACCGCCTGGTGGCCGGGCTCGCCCTTCTGGAG
>CAZJBD010000223.1:0-3371 GCA_964544265.1 uncultured Eubacteriales bacterium | reverse complement strand
GATACCTACAGCGCCGAGTGCACCCAGGAAGAGTTCTTCTTCCGGGTGCCGTTCGCGATCGGCGATGTGGTCTGGTATGCCATGGAGAAGAACATCCCGGTCGGAGAAGTCGCCACCGAGCTCGGCCTCACCGAGGACCAGGTGACGAACATCCAGAACGATATCCGGCGGAAGATCCGGACGACCGGGTATCTCAGGGCCGAGCCGCAGCACCTTGGCTGACGTGAGCGCATCCGACCACAAGCTCATCCACAACTTCCTGGAGGACTCCGCCGCTCGATTCCCGGACAAGGACGCCGTTTTCTATTTAGGGAAATGGCATACCTATCGTGAGATCGAGGAGAAGGCAAACGCGCTGGCCCATCTGCTGATAAGGCTGGGCGTCAAAAAGGGCGACCGGGTCGCGCTCTTTGTTGAGAACTCCCCTGAATATGTGATCACCTATTACGCCATCTTGAAGGCCGGCGGCATCACGGTCGCGCTCAATACGGAAAACACCGCGGCGGACGTGGGCTATATTGTCCGCGACTGCGGCGTCCGGATCTTCGTCACGAACGAGAGGCAGTTCCCTCGGATAAAGCAAGCGTTCGGCGAGAAGGGCCCGGTCGAAAAGGTCCTGTTATGGACGACCCCCGGCGCGGGCACCAACCCGGTGGCAATGGCCGGCGCGGACGCTGACTCTGGATTGCACATCGATGGGCTTATTTTGCCGGGGACTCTGGATAGAGAGTCGAAACAAAACCCGGAGGTGATCCTTGGCGATCAGGATATCGCCTCGATCGTCTATACCTCGGGGAGCACAGGCAAGCCAAGGGGCGCCACCCTTACCCATCTCAATATCGTTTCCAACACCAAATCGATCATCCAATATCTTCGCCTGACTTCGGATGACCGGATCATGGTCGTCCTGCCTTTTCATTACATCTACGGCAAATCCCTCCTGAACACGCACTTCGCGGTCGGCGGCTCTGTCGTCATCGACAATCGATTCCTTTATCCCGCCGCCGTGCTCCAGACGATGAAGGAGCAAGCCGCAACGGGTTTCGCCGGGGTTCCATCGACATTTACGATCCTGCTCCATAGGTCGCCCTTGAAAATGCAGAAGTTCCCGAGCTTGCGCTATGTGACCCAGGCCGGCGGCGCAATGGCTCCGGCCGTCCAGAAAGAAGTTGCGGAGGCTTTCGCCCCTGCCAGACTGTTTGTGATGTACGGAGCAACGGAGGCATCGGCACGCCTGTCATACCTCGATCCAGACGACCTGCCGCGGAAATGGGGTTCCATCGGTAAGGCCATTCCTGGCGTCGAGCTCTTTGTCGCCGACCAGGACGGCCGCCCTCTCGGTACTGGAAAAGAGGGCGAGATCGTGGCCTGCGGGCCGAACATCATGCAGGGCTATTGGGGACAACCTGAGGAAACGAAAAAAGTCCTGAGAAAAGGCCTCTATTTTACCGGCGATATCGGCTACATGGACGACGAGGGCTTTCTTTTCATCGTCGGGCGCACCCGGGACATGATCAAGGTCGGCGGCAACCGCGTCAGCACCAAAGAGATCGAAGAAGCCCTTTATGAACACCCGGCGGTGGCCGAGGCGGCTGTTATCGGCATCCCCGACGATCTCTTGGGCGAGGCGCCCAAGGCCTTTCTGACATTGAAGCCGGGCGTTCTCGGTGCTTCAGATGAAGAGATCAGGGAGTTTTTGACCGCTCGCATCGCTTCCTACAAAATCCCGAAGGCCATCGAATTCCGCGATTATCTGCCCAAGAATGAAGCGGGCAAGATCCAGAAGAAGAACCTGCGCTAAGCGGTTTGGTCGAGAGAACTCTTCCCCTTCTTTCTCTCGATGAACCGGGTCACCTTGCTGATCGAATCAAGATTGTCGGGGACAAGCTCCGTTGGGTCGATGGATATAGCGAACTCTTGTTCGATGAAGCTGATTAGCTCGAGCATGCCCGTCGAATCGAGGATCGAACTGTCCAGAAACGACATGTCCGAACTGAGTCTCGAGCTGTCACCGAAAAGGAAGGTCGTTTCGATATAGGACCGGACCTTCTGGCCGATTTCGTTTTCCATCGCGTTTATCAAGATAGGACTATTTTATGTAATCTGGGAAGGAACGCAACAACTAAATCAGGGGATATCGTCAGAGGCTCGCCGCTAATCGGCTATTTCTTACCGTTCTTCTTCTTCGCGTAAACGGCCAGCGAAACGAGCCCGGCACCAAGCAATAAGACCGACGCAGGTTCTGCGACGCTCGTATGGCTTCCGTCCCCGCCGCCCCAGCCGCCCATAAGTGGAACGGCAACCATGATCATGGCAATGAATGAGGAAATTCCAAAGTACTTCACGAACTTGCCTGTCATAAATAGGCTCCTCTTCCCATTCCTTGGCGCCATTATTTTCATCCGATCGTTCCCAAATGTCAAGCGGAGTCTCGGTCGCTCTCCTGACCTTTCAATATCAACAAGATAAGTCCCATCACAAATAGGCCGATCCCGAAAAAGACGAACCCCCCGGAACGGTGAAGATAGCCCCCCTTTAGGATCCTCATATCGATAAATCCCGCAAGAAGGGACAAGGTAACGATCCTGATCGCGTTCTTCAGCATAGCGACGGGCACGACGAATATGGCCAGGAGAAGCTGCGACTTGCCCTTTCGCAGGAAAAGGTGTCCAGCCATGACCGTCGTTATCAAAAGAGCCAGGCTCGATCTAATGCCGCTGCACTCCTGGGCGATCTCTATGCTGAATCCGGGCAGATCGATGACCGCTCCTTTGGCCACAAATGGAACCGAAAGGGCCCTAAAGAGAGTTTGGGTCATAAAAGTGGATCCAACGACAAGGGCGTGAACGACTGTGTTCAAGATGGAAGCCGGGATGGGCACTAGGAAGAGAAGAAAAAGCAAAGGGAAAAGACTCCCGCGCTTATCAGTCCTGCTAAAGAGGACCAAATAGGCACCTGTCAAAAAGGCAATCCCTGATAAAGCAAAGACCGAGAGTCCTGCGTCGGCGCTGCCCCCGATTGATCGTCCGGCCAGGAGACCGAAACTTCCTGCGGCCATCAGGACAATCCCGAACCCATGCGGGCTCATCGTGCCGGCGAACAGTTCTTTCCTTTCTCTGAAGATCAAATAGCCGCATACGAAGGGGATGAACGGGATATGCGAATAAAAATCAGAAAGTGATGTGGATCTGACGAATGAAATCAGGGGCGGCAGGACCATTACGCAGAGAGCCGCCGCGAGCAAAATGAAAGCTATGCTTCGATTACGCATTCCCCTCGGAAGACTAGATCTTGATTATGATCCTGCGTTTATAGAGCCAGTAACATATTCCGCACATCATTGCCCAGACCAGAAGACTCGTCAATATCTG
>CAZJBD010000222.1:0-3374 GCA_964544265.1 uncultured Eubacteriales bacterium | reverse complement strand
GGTCAGGGGAAGGCCGTATTCGAATTCGACATCCTCAAACTTGAGTTCCCGGACCAGGCTAGAGTTAAGGAGCTTGACCAGACCGTCTTTGGACTCCCGATAGATGTTATAGCCAACCACGAGCGGCGGCGTGGACTTATCGATGTTTGCGGCAGGCGCCAGCCAGGTCAGGCCGATCTTATCCTCAACGAGGCGGAGTTCGAAACCCTGGGGCGGGAGAGGGCCCATCTTGGGTTCGATCTCTGCGGTGGGCGAGAACGCGGACTCATGGGACCGCCTGTCTTTCACCCGGACGGCGAAAACGAACTTCGAGTCCCCGATCTTCTTACCGGCCAGCGAGTAGGGATAGAAAAAGCCCGAGGCGTCTGTGTTCTTTTTCTTCCGGTAGGTTGTGAGCGCTCCCCTCTCGATCGCGGCCGCAAGCTGGGCCCTGGCCTCAAAAGTGTTCCCGGGGTCCTCGGATGAGATCGTTAGGTCCTTCGGCTGTTCGAGGACCCAGATTTGGACTTCGGCCACCGCGTCCAGGGTGGCGCCGTCCACGTAGGTCACCGGGTTCTTCCATCCCACGTAGATCTTGTCACCGCGCTGGAAGAGACTCACGGCTTCCACCTTCTGCGGCGTGCGGATAAGCGGAGGCAGGAGGGGGCCTTTCTTGCCGCAGCCGGCCGCAAACGAGCAGGCCAGGAACACCGCGAAAATGAAGAGCTTCTTCATTACAAAATGAAACGTTTGAGGTCCTGGTCCTTGAGGATGTCCCTGAGCTGCTTCTGGACGTATTCCCTGCCTATGAAGATGTTTTTCTTCCGAATGTTCGGAGCCTCGAAGGAAATGTCTTCCATGACCTTCTCCATAACCGTGTGGAGCCTGCGGGCGCCGATGTTCTCAGTATCCTCGTTGACCTTTTCCGCGATGGCCGCTATCTCGTCGATGGCTTCCGGAGAAAACTCGACCTCGATCCCCTCCGTGACCATAAGGGCCTCATACTGTTTGATGAGGGCGTTTTCGGGCTCGGTCAGAATGCGCACAAAGTCCCCCTTATTGAGGGGGGTAAGCTCGACGCGGATCGGGAACCGGCCCTGGAGCTCCGGGATGAGGTCGGAGGGCTTGGAAACGTGGAAAGCTCCGGCCCCGATGAAAAGGATGTGGTCGGTCCGGACAAGGCCGAAACGCGTGTTCACGGTCGTACCCTCGATGATGGGCAGGAGGTCGCGCTGAACCCCTTCCCGGCTGACCTCGGGTCCGTGGCCCGATTCGCGGCCGGCGACCTTATCCACCTCATCTAAAAAAATGATGCCCGAGTGCTCGACTTTTTCGATGGCCAAGCGGGACACCTGGTCCATATCAACCAGGCGTTTCTCCTCATCTTCCAACAAGACCTCCCGGGCCTCCTTGATCTTCATCTTTCTTAGCTTGGTCTTCCCCCCCATGAATCCGGGGATAAGCTCCTGGATCTGGATCCCGATCTCTTCGACGCCGGAATTCGAGAGGATCTCGAACGGAGCAGCGTTCTTCTCCTTGACCTCGATCTCAACTGGCCGGTCCTCCAGGAGACCGGCCCTGAGCTGCTTCCGGAGCTTTTCCCGGCTTTCCTGGAACCTCCCGGTCTCCTCCTCGGTCATGGAGTTCTCGCGCTTGCGCGGTGGCGGGAGGAGGAGGTCCAGGATCTTCTCCTCAACATTGCCCCTGGCCTTCTCCTCGATTTCTTTGATCTTCTCGGACTTGACCATGTCCACGGAGATCCGGACGAGGTCGCGGATCATGGATTCGACGTCCCTGCCGACATAGCCCACCTCGGTGAACTTGCTGGCCTCGATCTTGAGGAAGGGGGAAGAAGTCAGTTTTGCCAGGCGGCGGGAGATCTCGGTCTTCCCGACCCCGGTCGGGCCGATCATCAGGATGTTCTTAGGGGCAATCTCGTCGGCCAACTCAGAAGGAAGTTTGCGCCGGCGGTATCTATTACGGAGGGCGATGGCCACGGCCTTCTTCGCGGCCTTTTGGCCAATGATAAACTTGTCGAGCTCGGCGACGATCTCCTGGGGGGTGAGCTCAGTGTCCCTGGAGTCCAGGGGGGGATTTTCCATCGATGCGGGCAGACGGATGGCCATCTACAGCTCCTCGACGGTAATTTGATTGTTGGTGTAAACGCAGATCTCGGAACTTATCTTCATGGCCTCCAGGGCGACGTCCCTAGCCGAGAGGTTTGTATGGCGAACCAGGGCTCTGGCAGCGGCCAAAGCATAGGGCCCGCCAGACCCGATGGCGATGATGCCGTCGTCCGGTTCGACGACATCTCCCGTTCCTGAAATGAGGAACGAGCTATCCTTGTCGGCCACGACGAGCATGGCGTCAAGTTGGCGAAGAGATTTATCCAGCCTCCAATCCTTGGCCAGCTCGATGGCGGCCCTGGAGAGGTTTCCCCGGTACTCCTCGAGCTTGACCTCGAAGCGGGAGAAGAGGGCGAAAGCATCCGAAGTGGAGCCGGCGAATCCGGCCAGGACATCCCCCTTGTGCAGCCGCCGGATCTTTTGGGCGCTTTTTTTAAGGACGGTCTGGCCAAGGGTGACCTGGCCGTCCCCCGCCAGGACGACGCCGCCCTTGTGACGGACGCAGATCACGGTCGTCGAACGAATCATATTGACACCTTCCCGCGCTTTATCATGTCAAATTCTATGATACCGGATACCTCCCCGCAAGTAAAGTGACCTTAAAAGCGCTTTATATCGTAGAGCTCGTAAACCTCGAATGGGAAACGGAAATCCATTCACGCCTGAGCGAAAGGCATCTCCACCACGTCGTTGGCCAGCTCTCCGGCCCGAAAATGGGCGCGGTTTGGGCACACCTGCGGTCTTGCCGGGACGCGGGATGACAGAGTTTTTTAAGAATTCCGAAACGCCTCCGAGACTCTTTTCAATCATATTAACCACCCCTACCCCTCCTAAAGAATTAGATGGGGTCCATATAGAGGTCGGCGTTTTGGGAGCAGGATGGTGAGCAATACAGGATTTGAACCTGTGACTCCAACCGTGTGTAGGAAGCAGCGCAAAAGCCTAAAGCGCAGAAAATAAGTGATTTTACCTGGAAAACACCTCTTTATCAGCGTTAGCGAATTTCGAAGGAGATTGATGTCTTTCGATAGTCCTCGATATTTCGGGGCACACTTTGGGCACAGGTGTTCAGCATTGATAGAAGTGCGCGCTTTTTCTCAGGAACATTCCTGCGATTCAATTCAGCCGACCTTTAAGGCTCGAATGCTACGATCAGGCAAGGTCGAAACGATCGAGGTTCATCACCTTTGTCCAGGCCGCCACAAAGTCCTGAATAAAATGAGCCTGTGCGTCCTTGCTTCCATAGACCTCGGCCAGAGCCCGGAGCTG
>CAZJBD010000221.1:0-3390 GCA_964544265.1 uncultured Eubacteriales bacterium | reverse complement strand
CAAAGCAGCCGCTAGCAAGTATCTGATAGATTTATTAAAGAGAAGCGGCACCGCTCAATGAGGACGGGCATGTTTCAGGATATGAGGTTTTTCCAGCCCATGGGCCAGCATAAGGTCTTCATCGGAAAGAATGGTCGTGACTGGCCCGTCACCGACCACCTTCCCTTTATCCAGGACGATGGCCCTCTGGCACAGCTCCACCACAAGTTCCAGGTCATGGGTCGCTATGATCTTCGTCGCCGGGATGGATTGCAGCAGAATTTTGAGTTGACGTTTTCCTCTCGGATCAAGGCCCCGGCTCGGCTCGTCAAGGGCAAGTATCTTCGGCTGGCAGACCAGAATGCCGGCCAGACAAACGCGCTGCTTCTCCCCATCGCTGAGATGATGCGGTGACCTCTTCTCAAAACCGCGGAGGTCGACTTTCCCAAGAGCCTCCTCGACAAGGTTTGTCACGTCGTTCTCCGAAAGGCCGAATTGCCTGGGGCCGAAGGCGACGTCTTCATAAACGGTTGCGCAGAACAATTGATCATCGGGGTCCTGAAACAACAATCCTACGTCCCGTCGAACCTGCGGCAGGCTTGATCGAGATAGCGGCGAACCGAGGATGAACACCGAAGGTCGGCCAGGCGGCGCTTCCGGCAGGATACCGTTAAGATGCAAGAGCAGCGTCGACTTGCCGGCCCCGTTGGGTCCGATAAGCCCCACGCTCTCTCCGCTCTCTATCCTCAGGCAGACATCCTGAAGAGCCTTCTGGTTGTCTTTGTATTCAAAGCTGAGGTTCTTAAGCTCGATGGCGATCATTGTCACTTCCATCCTCTGGCTGACATGGCGGCAAAGATTCGTTCCGCCCGCTCGGTCGAGCGCAGGAACAACTGGCTGATGATCGTGGAAGCCGAGCGCCAGACCCGCAACCGGCCGGACCCGAATGTTCGGCTGAGCCTGGCGCGCGTCATGCGCTGCATTTCGTCGATCAGGACAAAAACGTACCGGTACATCAGGGCCAAGACTGTCACGAAAGAGGTCGGCATATGAATCCGACGCAGGACTCCCAATAGCTCCGTGAACGGTGTCGTGTTGGACAGCAGCACGACCGCCATCAGGCTTAGGGTGCTCTTGATGATGACTGAAGCGAACTTAAGCCCTCCGCTGGGCTGCAGGAGCGAGACTGCGGCGATGACGACCACGAAAGGTTCAAATACAAGGAGCCTTTTCAAAAAGAAAAGAACCGGAATTTTGCTCAGGATGGTGATGAGAATGAGGAGAAACGCCGCAACGGGGAAAGGGACAACGGTTCTCGGCGGAGATATGACAACGATTAAAATGAAAAAAAGCGCTGACGCCATCTTCGGTCCTGCGGGCAGGCGGCGGATCGGGCTATCGACTTGGCTGTAGCGATCTAGGAAATTGTGGTGCATTATGCCAACGCATCCGGGAGGAGACTAGGAGACACGATCCTTCGATTTTGATACGACGATCCTGGCCAGGATGAACGAAACCGCAAAGACAAGGATTGCGCCGATGATCCCGGCTAAGGCCGTGGCCTTGGAGAGCGAACCGATGCTTGGCACTCGATAATCGGCCAAGGGTGACGGGACCATGGGGGTGGTCACCGTCCTTGAATTGAACCCGAAGACCGAGGCCACCTTCTCCAGACCGTCTGGCCAGCTGGAAGCAAAGGGCAAGACGAACAAGATCAAGCCGACGATGATCAAAGAACCGTAGATAAGCACGCCGACAAACGGCCGGGGCTCGCGCTCGGAGCTTGGAGTCCCCTTAATAAATAGCCGGTCGGGCCTCGTCGCATAGATCGCCGCCAGGACGAGGGTCGTGATCAGCGCCTCGCCGATGCCGATCAGGATATGGATACCCGTCATGGCCGGGAACGCAACGGACCACCGCGCCGTCCCCGACCAGGCCAATTCTCCCGCGCAGCAGATGGAGGCCAGAACCGTAGAAAACCATGCGGCAAAGGCCACGGCCACTAATTTCCCGCGCTCCGTCCTGATCACCTGCGAGATCAATCGAAAAAGATAATAGCCGCCGAGAGTGGCGATAATGCCCATGTTGAAGATATTTGCGCCCAGGGCGAGCACTCCGCCGTCGGCAAAGAGAAAGCATTGGACGGTCAAGACGACAGAGATGACCAGCATTCCCTGACTGGGACCCAGCAAAACCGCCGCAAGCACCGCACCCAAGAGATGCCCCGAAGTCCCGCCTACGACAGGAAAATTGATCATCTGGGCGACAAAGATAAAAGCCGCGGCGAGCCCCATCAACGGCACTTTTTTGGGAGACATTTGCGTCTTGAGAACCCTGACGGCGCGCCCCAGGCCCAACAATGAAAACAGCGACGTGGCGATAATGGTTTTGGCGTCCAGGAAGCCGTCCGGTATATGCATTGAGCAGCCTAGAGTCTCCGGCGGTATCTCGATAAAACTCGGGTCCTATTTTGTCGCCTCAGCCACGATATAGATATAGCGCAAGGTGACGTTGCCGATATTCAGAACATCGTGTTCCGTATGGGGAGGGCAATAGGCGGCGAAACCTTTGGTTAACTGTATGTTATCTCCGCCAATGATCTGCATGTCCGCTTGACCGTCCAGAATGATGACCAGTTCCTCATAATTTTCCGTATTGTGCTTTCCCACGGATTTTTGAGGAGCTAGAATTACCAAGCCAGAACGCATTGTGAAGGTTTCAGGGGGCCCGCCCAGTATGCGGAGATAATCTTGTCCCTTCGGATCAAGCTGTATTAATTTCGGTACGGGTTTTTTCAGCGGTTGTAGCTGTCCAAGGACAAACGAAGCAGACAAAGCGATCAGCATCCCTATCGCTAGAAGATGTCGGTTTGTGTTCATAGTCACGCTTTGGTCCTTTCTTCATAACATACGATGTAAAATCCTCGATACCCCGGCCTTAAGGCCGGGGCTTATATCAGGATTAACCCTGAGCCGCGCTTGTAACCCCGCCTTAAAAGGCGGGGCTTAGCGACGGCGAACGGGTAAAAAGCATCCCTCATGACACGAACATTATATTCGATAAATTTTTCTCTTTCAACGAAACCGATATTCGGATTTCAAATCCCTTGCGTCCGCCACTTCCGCCACCCCGGCGGGAACTCGAGACGATTGAATTATAGCACAGTCTTCAGGACCGGTTTTTTCTCTGGAATCAGCAAGGAAAACAGGACGGCCATGGCGAACGCGAACAGGAAACTGGTCAGGCGTTCCGAGATCTGGGTGGACTTCTCAAAAAATCCCTTCCAGACGATCGTTCCGATCGTCCCGGACAGCAACGAGGCGATCACGCCGGCCCGGGAAACCTTTTTCCAGAACAGGATCAGCAACAAGGCCGGGCCGAAGGAGGAACCGATCCCCAACCAGGCATAGG
>CAZJBD010000220.1:3075-3394 GCA_964544265.1 uncultured Eubacteriales bacterium | reverse complement strand
GAACATCTCCGGCGGACCCACCTATTTCTACTTCGAAGGGAAGGTGGGGTTCATCGGCTACACAAAGTTCTGGACGTCGGCCGACCGCTTGCTCCACATCCAGACCTTCAAACTGCCCTACGAGTTCGGCCCCCAGAACAGGCTGGGATTCAACGTGGGCGCCGAGGCGGCGTTCCACCTGTCGAGGACGATATCGATCATCGGCGAGTATCGGTATTTTGGCTGTTCTGAGGCCAAAACGAGTCTGCACCTCACACCGGACGAACTCCTGCCCGATTCGGTCTCCAACCTGGAAAGAGAATTAGGACTGGGCTCGATG
>CAZJBD010000220.1:0-3065 GCA_964544265.1 uncultured Eubacteriales bacterium | reverse complement strand
GTTTACGCGGTTTAGCGTGGGGGTGAAGTTCCGGTTCTACTAGGGTTCCCTACTTCTTTTCCGCTTCTTTCTTCTCGGCTTCCGCCTTCTTCTTCATCGGGCACTGGGCAGGGTCGCAGGCGGCCTTTTTCTGAGCCCACTTCTCCTGAATCATCTTGACCTTTTCGGGGTCCTTGGCGGTGATCCGGACAATGACGCCGTCCTTCGTGTTCTCGACCGTGGTCTCCAGGCCAGCGGACTCCATGCCGCACATCGGGCAATCAGACGCCATCCCGTGGCCCATCATCATGCCCATGAACCCGCTCCCTCGGCCCATATGCATGCCATGATGCATTCCCATGTGAAGATGCATCATCATTTCCTTTTCCATCATGCGGCAGCAACCTTGGTGACCCTCGCAGCCTTCTTCCATGACACCGGCTTTTGGAGCCTCAGCGGCAGGCGCGGTGTACTTAGCCGGATCCTTGAGGAATTCCTTTCGACAAATTTCAGAGCAGAAGTAATAGGTCTTCCCCTGGAATTCCGCGGTTAACTTGGCGCCTTCAATCCTGACGTCCATACCGCAGACAGGGTCCTTGGCTGTCTCTTCGCCCTTCTGCTGGGCAACGACAGAAAGGACGGCGACAAACGTAACGACCGCGACAATTGCGAACAGTTTATAGGATTTTTTCATAAAGCCTCCTTTAAAATCGGGGGATCTTCACCTAGGTAACCATCCCCACGTTTTCTATTATATATGATCAAACGCCATTTGGCTCATGGGACCTTCTTCTCAACCGGAGAGAGTTGGACACGACCGAAACCGAACTAAAGGCCATGGCCGCAGAGGCGAGGATGGGGCTGAGGAGGATGTGGAAGAACGGATAAAGGACGCCGGCCGCGACCGGGATGCCGATCGTGTTGTAAATAAACGCCCAGAATAGGTTCTGTTTGATCGTCCGGATCGTCCTCCGGCTGAGTTCCATGGCCGAGGCGACGCCGCTCAAATCATCTTTAATAAGGGTGATGTCCGAGGCCTCCATGGCCACGTCCGTGCCCGTGCCGATGGCAATCCCGACATCGGCCTGGGCCAAAGCCGGTGCATCGTTGATCCCATCCCCTACCATAGCTACCTTCTTCCCCAAAGACTGAAGCCGCCTGACCTCGTTGACCTTCTCCTGGGGCAGGACTTCAGGGACGACCGTCGTGATCCCGGCCTGAGCCGCGATAGCTTCGGCCGTCCTCCGGTTGTCACCGGTCAGCATAACGAGCTCCAGCCCCAGCGCTCTCAACCTGCGCAGGGCCGGGACAGAGCTCTCCTTGAGCGTATCGGCGATGGCCAGGACACCCGCGGCCTTGCCTTCAATGGCGACGAAGACAGCGGTCTTTCCTTCGCCAGAAAAAGCCTCCACCCTAGCCGCCAATCCCCCAAGATCCACACCTCGCTCCGTCATGATCCTGGCGCTTCCGACGAGGACGGACTTTCGCCCGACCCGGGCTGAAACCCCCAATCCTTCGAGCGCCTGGAAGTCCCGAGGGCTCTCGAGAGCGATCCCCCTTTGCCCGGCCATTTTAACGATGGACTCGCCGAGGGGATGCCCGGAGACCTTTTCTGCACTCCCGGCATAAAAAAGGACATCGCGGTCCGCGAAGGACGCTTCCGGGGCGATATCCGTCACGCGCGGTTCCCCCTTGGTCAGCGTGCCCGTCTTGTCGAAGACGACCGTATCAATCCTATGGGCCGTTTCAAGGCTCTCGCCGCCCTTAATCAGGATGCCGTGCTCGGCTCCCCACCCGGTCCCGACCATGATTGCCGTCGGTGTGGCCAGCCCGAGAGCACATGGACAAGCGATGATCATAACCGCCACAAAGTTGAGCAGGGCAAAGGTCAGCCTGGGGTTGGGACCGAAGGCGTACCAGACGGCGAAGGTGACGACAGCGATCCCGATCACGGCCGGGACGAAGTAAGAGGCGACGACGTCGGCCAGCCGCTGAATAGGCGCCTTCGACCCCTGGGCCTCCTGGACGAGTCGGATGATCTGAGCCAAAGCCGTCTCCTTCCCGACCTTTGTCGCCCGGAAATAAAAGCTCCCCGCCTTGTTGAGGGTGGCCCCGATGACCTCGTCCCCCGGCTTTTTCTCCACGGGCAGGCTCTCACCGGTGATCATGGACTCGTCCACCGCGGACTTCCCTTCCGTCACAATGCCGTCGACGGGGAGCTTTTCGCCCGGCCGGACCAGGATGATATCCCCCAACACGACGTCCTCGACCGGGATGTCGAACTCGCCGCCGCTGCGGACGACCCGCGCGGTCTTGGGCCGGAGGCCCATGAGCCTCTTTATAGCCTCCGAGGTCCTGCCCTTGGCCCTGGCTTCCAGCATCTTTCCAAAAAGGATGAGGACGATGATGAGCGCGGAGGTGTCGAAATAGACCTCCGGCACAACCCCCGCCCTGTTGAACAACGAGGGGAAAACCGTGGCCGCAGCGCTGGTGAAGTAGGCCGCCGACGTACCGACGGCGACGAGCGTGTTCATGTCGGCCGTCCGGTGGCGGAGAGCCCCCCAGGCGCCCCGGTAGAATTGGAGTCCCAGGACGAACTGGACGGGCGTGGCCAACGCCCAGAGGACGAAAAAGTTCTGGAGGAACGCCGGGACCCAGGGGAACCAATGACGCATACTGCCCAGGAAGATGACGACGCCGAGCACGGCGCCGGCAACGACCTTGGTCCGGAGCTCCTGATATTCCTTTTCCCGGAGGAGCCGCTCCGTGTCCTCCAGCCCAGGGCCGATCTCGGGCTCGGCCACCCTGTAGCCGGCCGATTCGATGACTCTCGCGAGGTTGCGCCGGTTCGTTTCGCTCGGGAGGTAGTCGACATGGGCCCTTGCCGTCGCCAGGTTTACGGTTGCCCGGAGCACTCCGGGGGAGTCGAGGAGGGCCTTTTCGATGCGGGCAACGCACGACGCGCAGGACATCCCCTTAACGACGAAATCGGCGGAAGCACCCGCGGCTCCCTTGTTCTTGATCACCTTCACTCTCTCATTTCGTATTTGTTAAATTATATCACGAAAATCCCTTTTGTATACTAG
>CAZJBD010000219.1:0-3396 GCA_964544265.1 uncultured Eubacteriales bacterium | reverse complement strand
CCGTGCCCGCTCAGACCTTCAACTGCCTCCTCCGGGCATCGCCCCTGCGCCATTGACTCTATCGCACGAAAGATGCTTTCTACGTGGCTGTTGCCCGATAGCGGAGGCAGAATTCACGGCATCACTGAAAAATACCGTTCCAACTTAGCGGCCGGAATCGCGCCTTCCCGGAGGATGCGGGGAGTCGAAGTCGTAACATCGACGATCGTCGAAGCCCGCCCCCCGGGGGTTGCCCCGCCGTCCACGATGATGTCCACTTTGCCATTGAAGGTCCGGAGGATTTCCGCGGGATCCGAGGTCTCCCTTTCCCCCGATATGTTCGCACTCGTGGCCGTAATGGGCAGGCCGACCTCGTCGACGAGGCGTCTGAGCCAGGGGACCGAAGGGATCCGAACGCCGATCGTATGCCCGGGTCCCGCCGCCCGGTTCGGGAAGGACGGCGATGCTTTGAGGACGAGGGTCAACGGTCCGGGCCAGAACTCACTGGCCAAGCGATGGAAAATCGGCGGCGGATCGGCGGCCAGAGTCTCGATCATGTTCAAGCTGGAGACGATGAGAGAAAGCGGTTTTCCTAGCTCCCTGGCTTTCAGGCTGTAGATTCGGCGGACGGCCTTCCTGGAGAAGCAGACCCCGCCAAGGCCGTAGAAGGTCTCGGTCGGATAGGCCATCACCCGGTCGTCCAGCAGGACGCCAGCAATGATTTTAAGCACATCATCAGGCACATGCCTCGGCTGAATGCTGATTATGAGGGTTTTCATGCCTTCCGTCTTTCCCCTCTTCCATCGTAAAGGGACGCCAGGGCGTTGTCAACACACCTCCCCCGTACGATAGCCGAAGCCCAGGCAGAATCGGGCTTCAGGGGACAGTTGACCTATCCAGGGAACACCCCCGGAAGGCAGGACCTCCTGGAAATGAGCCGGGGATGTTTGGCACGGATTTTGCTATAATGTTGGGCATGAGGAGAATGAAAATGAAAAAATTACTCATCCTGATCGCAGCGCTCATCGTCTTGATACCGACCCTGGCCTATTCCAACACCCTCACCCTGAGGATCGGGTACTACTTCCCCCGGGCCCAAGGCGGACCCGACAGCTTGTGGAATATAGAGCTCCAGCAGATGAGCTTTAAGAAGGTTGATTTCCGGGAGGCCATCCTCGGGTTTAGCTACGAGTATTTCCTGACTAAAGAGCTCAGCCTGGCCCTTTCTGTGGATACCTTCAGCAAGCGCAAGGCGGGCTATTACCTGGATTATGTAGGATATACATTCACAGAAGGCGAATTCGCGTTCCCGGCGAGCGAATATCAAGGCAACTTCAACATCACCCACGGCTTCAACATATCGATCACGCCCATAGAAATGTCGCTGAAGATTATGCCTTTGGGTAGGAGGACGAGGCTCATCCCCTATGTTGGAGGGGGAGTTTCCATGTTCTTCTGGAGCGCCGGTATCCGGGGGAGCATGGTCGACTTCACCGACGAATGGATCTACAGCGATCCGGATCTCGGGGACGTGACAATCTATAAAATCAAGCAGACCGACGCCCGGGAAAGAAACCGGATTACCTTCGGTTATCATGCGTTCGGAGGATTGATGTTCCCGATCGGGAACAGGATCACAGTGGAGGGGGAGTTCCGCTACCGAGTCGGGAGAGGCAAGTTCAAGGACGCCTTCGTCGACTTCGAAGACTTCGACCTGACCGGATTTTCATTGACCGCCGGGATCAATTATTGGTTCTAAGACACGGCCGCGGGTTTCTGCCCGCAGTTTCATAAGATCAGATTCTCTTATTTTCGGCGCGGTTCGGCGGCCAGGACAGAAGAGAACGTCCCTTGATGGAGGGGCGAAAACGGACGATCAAAACCTCTCATAGGAAAGGATCTCGTCGAGCGGTTTCCGGCCGCGATCCCGGGGGGATTCATCGGGCCAGCCAAGGGGCGTCAGGGCCAGCACGCGTGCCTCTTCGGGCACGACGAGAACTGCCTTGACCTCCGCCTCATCAAAGGACCCAATCCAGCATGTTCCCAGCCCTTCCTCGGTGGCCTGGAGAATAAGGTGCTCGAAGGCGATAGCCACGTCGATGGGCCAGGAGTTCATGTAGCGACCTTGACGGGGGTAGGCCTTTTCGGGAAATCCGCAGGCTGCGACAACGACCGCCGCGTCGGAGATGAAATCCTGTTCGAACGATGCTTTGGCCAACTTCCTCTTGGTCACCCGGTCACGGACCACGATGAACTTCCAGGGCTGAATGTTCTTGGCCGACGGCGCCAGCCGGGCGGCTTCCAGGACGCGGGCGAGGACGTCTTCGGGCAGCGGATCGCTCTTATACTTCCTGACGCTCCTCCTCTTCCGGATGGTGTCTAGGACGTTCATGCAACCCCTCCTCGGTTCCGGATTTCACTCGGGGTTTTTCACGACTTCCAGCGGACCGGCCTTGTCGAAAGTGATAGCCAGGGGGCCCCAGACCGAATTAACGGCGATCTGGCCGGAGAACCGGCATGGTACAGGCGGTATCTGGAGAAGGTCGTAGACCTCCTTGCCGACTTCGAAGAAATCCATCAGGAACGGCAGGGAAAACATTTTATCCCCTCTGGCCGGCACATTCTTGTCACCCAGAATTTCACCCTTAAGGACCGTTGCCTCCCCGAACCGGAGATCATAAGTGAGGGTGTCCACGATAAGGTCGTAGTTGTTAGGATTCCCAAACTTGACATCGAAAACGACATCCCCTCCGCCCACAGTCAGATCGTTTATCCTGAGCGGCAGGAACTCGACGACCGGGTCCTTGAAGATCGGGAATTCTCCAGAAAAGGCGAAGGCGACCTTCTCTTGCTTTCCCTTCTCATCCGCAAAAACGAGGTCGCCGACGATGTCGCATGCCGTTTTCCCTTCCAGCGGACCGATCACCTCGAACAATAGGGCGTAGGTGACCTTCAGGGGAAGGGCGATAATGACCTCCTCGCCGGCACCGATGCGGATGGGCTCGTTGAGGACCTCGGAAAGCCGAAGATACTCCTTCTGATTGATCGTCACCCGGTAGTCGGTGCGGGCAAGAAAACACGCTGAGGCCGAGGAATTGCGGATACCGACGTGGAACGCAAGGGTTAAGCCGCTTGAGCTCAGGTCGCGGATCCGCTTTTCCTTTAGGTTGATGGCGAGGTCTTTTTTCGAAAGCCCGAAGGCCGATCCCTGCAATGCGAACAAGGCGATGATCGCAACCGCAGCGAACCGCCCGGCCATTAGTGTTTTTTTCTTTCTCATTTTAGGACCTATAGGATACACGAAAGAGCCGATATCGGCAAGGCGCCGATTGCACTCGGAATCATCTCTTTTCGTGCAATAGGGAATTCAGGCTCGGGGCGCGCCCTCCGTCGGGAGCGGCCTGGAGCCGCCCTTGG
>CAZJBD010000218.1:0-3415 GCA_964544265.1 uncultured Eubacteriales bacterium | reverse complement strand
CGCTGGATGAAGGCAAGGGCGGCCATCACGAGGAAAAGCACGATTGCGGGGATCATCCAGACCCGGCCGGCCAGGGATGCCACGCCGATCATGTCCCCGGTCCCGGAGAAGAAGATCACGACATAGGCGATGACCATCCAGCGGATACTCCTGAAATCAATTTTTAGTACATAATCGAGAAAGGCTTCGACTATTAAGTAGACGAGCATCAGGCTGACCTGGATGTAAAAGATTGCCGGCCGATGTGCCGGCGGCGCCGCAACCAGGAGATAGACGAGGGGGCTGGCCGCGACCATCAAAACCAACCCAAGCCAGTGCTCGAGAGCGCTTTTTTTCAGCAAGCGGGCAACAAACACGAGAATGACGTCGACATAAATGACCAAGGCAACCACGGCCCCGATCAGGTTCGCTTTTTCACTCAACCCCATGCATCACCTCCTGCAGTTTTCATAAACTTTAGCACCGCGAGGGAAAGGAGTCCAGAACTATCCATGCTTAAATGCTTCGGCGGAACGGGACGTATTCAATAAGAGGTGAATTATGACAAAATACGGCCGGATCGCATTTTTGCTCCTGTTATCGTTGCTTTTCCTCGGGCAACTCCAGGCGCCCAAGGGCGGTCCTTCTCCGTCCGCCGGGCAGGACGCAGAAAAGCTGGTGACGCTTCTCCAGGCGAACTCGTTCCGGGAAGCGGACAGGCTCGCGGCCGCGCTCCTTAAAAATACCGCCCTGGATATGCCAACCATGGCCGTATGCCGATATCGACGGAACGGCCGTGGCGGCCGCCCTGCCGCTCTATATCTACGACGCGACGACCCTCGAAGCCTCCATGGCCGGGGCGCCCTCGGCTTTGTACATCCTGGATACGGCCGCAGGCACAAACCTTGTGGACGGCCCCTTCTTCATGGAGCACATCAAGCCGCGGCTCGACCCGGACAGGATTACGAGATTCATCATCCAGGGCGCAACAGGGTCTCAGTCGGTCAATCGCATCACTGGATTGCAGATCGAGCTCGGCGCCCTCGTTTTTGACGGGCAGACGGTCTGCGAATTCCCGATGAAAACACTGAATGAAATCGGCGGCCGTTATTGCGCCGGCCTCCTGGGCAATCCCCTGCTCTGGCCCTACCGTGTCCACATGGATTTCCGGACTGGACGGCTCATCCTGGAAAATAGCCATAATTGACACCAACCAGCTCCCCTGGCTATATTAGGCATAAATTCCGAAGAACATCAAAGGAGACGGACATGGAGAATCACGTATCAAGACTGGTCTCAGGCCGGAGGGCTTTCCTAAAGGCCGTGCTGCCGGGGGGCGCGCTGTTCTGTCTTGGAGGACCTTGCCTGCTCGCGGCACATCAGGTCGAGGAGAAGTCCAAAGAAGCGGGTCTGAAGCACAAGTTCCTCAAAGACGCCGGGATGAGCTTCGCGGAAGTCTTCAAGTTCTCCTATGCCAATCAACTGCGGCTCCTGAGAGGGCTGGAACGGGAGATCGGAAGCGAGAAATTCACAGCCATGTTGAAGCGTATCATTGATGACCTGGTCAGCAAGCAAGAGGCGGAACGCGCCAAAAAGCTGGGCAGAAACGACCTCGTGGCCTACGGCCAAGAATTAAAGAATTCGAATAGTTTCTTCCAGAACCTCCTGACTTTTGAGATCATCGAGGATACGCCGCAGGCCCTAGAGATCAAGGTCACGGAATGCCTTTGGGCGAAAACACTTTGCGAAGCCGACGCCGGCGACCTCGGCTATGTCCTTACGTGCTATGGGGATTACGCGGCCGCCCAAGCATTCAATCCCAAGATGCGCATGATCCGGACCAAGACCCTCATGCAGGGCGACGATTGCTGTAATCACCGCTACGTCATAGAGGGCTAGGCATCTCGACGAAACCGAATCCGGGGAACAAACGAATAAGGGCTAGCTTTTTCTGAAGAGGCGAACGAAGCTGCGCAGCCGCTCGAGAACGGATTTCTTATTAGTGCTCTGCTTGAGGTCGTTGGCGGAGAGTCCTTTTATCTTTTTAAGGAAATCCTCGTTTTTCTTGTTGCGTTCGCTGACCAGCTCGGCGATTGTTTCCGACAGGTGGGGGTTGCGGGCGAGGATTCCGGCAAAAGACTCCGCGTTGATATTCAAAAGCTCGGACTCCTCTTCGATGATGCCAGTAGCCGTGCGGGGGGTGCCGGTAAAAAGCGACATCTCGCCGAAGAGTCCTCCGGGTCCGACGCTGAATTCCGAAACATATTTCTTTCCATCTTCCTCGTAGACAATCTCCCCCCTGATCTTTCCGCTGGCAACGACGTAACAGTTTTCCCCCTTTTCTCCCTGGCTGAAAAGGATTTCCCGGGGTGCGTACCTCTCTTTCCTCACCAAAGTAGCAAGCGTCCTGACCTCTTCTTCCGGGACAAGGAATTGGCCCGCCATCGGGCCCTCGGGGTAGCGGAGAAACGACGAGTGGAGAAGCGCCTGGTAGGCCCGCTCATCCCCCTCTTCTGCGGCCAACGCTTTCTCCTTAGGGGCCAACACCTTGAGGACGTCGGCGACTTTCTCTCCCACCGCGACCGGGATCTCGATCTTATTTCTTTTAAACTTATACCAGATGAGCCGTGATACCTCTCCGGAGATGATGTTCTTCCGGTTGAGGTCCGAAACGGCGAAACTCAACAAGTAGGAGATCCCCAGGTCTTCGTAGGCGAGAATCCGGGCTCGAGGCGGCGGGGATTTGAGGACGTCGGGGACTTCCCGGGTCGTTTCTAGCAGAGTATTAATCACCGTCAGGGGCGGAGCAGCATAGCTTGCCTTGACCGGGATGGTAATGTAGCTCGCATTATCGGGGAGAGACATGTTGGTGATCATCTCTGAGGCCATCGTGTTGTTGGGAATAACGATGACGTTCGCAAAACGGTCCAGGATTCGTGTCTCTCTCCAATTCGTATCCAGGACGACTCCCTCGTATTTGTTGACCTGGATCCAGTCCCCGGTATTGAATGATTTCGTCAAACGGAGCGACACACCTGACAGGATGTTGCTCAAAACGCCCTGCAAGGCCAATCCCAGGATGGCCGTAAAAATCGCCGACGTCGTCAAAAAGGGAGTGATGTTGATCCCGAGGACCCCTTTGAGCACGGAAAAAAACAGGGCCAGATAAATTATGATCTGAATGAGGCCGTGGAGAACCCTGGGCAAAGGAAAGGGGAGCTTTCGCCTGGAATACCAGGCATGGAAAGAAATGTCTATGAGACGAATAACAAAGACAACAATAAAGAATATGAGCGCCGCGTCCAGTACGAGGGAAAATCTTTGACCGACGCGGAGAGCTTCTTTGATCGCGGGGATCTTCAGGCATAAAGCAACCAGGATGAAAACGACGGGAAGGGCGATTCTGATGAGAAAGAGACCGAGGCCTCTCTTATAG
>CAZJBD010000217.1:0-3432 GCA_964544265.1 uncultured Eubacteriales bacterium | reverse complement strand
GGCGCGGGTCTTCTGCCTGCCGGGCGTTCCCGTCGAGATGCGCCGGATGCTGGACGAGAGCTTGATCCGGTCCCAAGGCGAGTCCATCCTTGCCCAGATCGACCGCTACCTCCATTTCGACGGCAAGGCCGCGATCGCAGCCAACAACGCGGACTGGCTTCTTCCCCTGAACTATATCCGGTTTCTCCGCGAGATCGGCCGGCATTTCAGCGTCAACCGAATGCTGGCCGCCGAGAGCTGTAAGCTTCGTTTCGAGAAGGGGTTGTCCTTCATCGAGTTCAACTATCAGCTTCTCCAGGCTTACGACTACCTTCACCTTTTCCGGACCTACGGCTGTACGCTTCAGATGGGCGGAGACGACCAGTGGGGGAACATTCTGGCGGGCGTGGACCTCATCCGTCGGGTCGAAGGGGCCGAGGTCCAGGCTCTGACGTTCCCTCTCCTGACCACGAGCGCCGGGGCCAAAATGGGGAAAACGGCCAAAGGAGCCGTATGGCTGGATGCCGCGCTCTTCAGCTCTTATGATTTTTACCAGTATTGGATAAATTGTGACGACCGGGATGTCGGCCGATTCCTCCGCTTCTTCACGCTCCTGCCTCTCGATGAGATCCGTCGTCTGGAAGCGCTCAAGGACCATGAGATCAACCGGGCAAAACGGCTTCTGGCTTATGAAGCGACGAAGCTCACCCACGGTGAAGACGCCGCCTCCGAAGCCCGCGCCGCCGCGGCGGCGGCCTTCGGCGGTTCCGGAGAGAAGGACATCAGGGCCTTGCCCACAACGTCCATCCGACGCGCCCGCCTGGAAGCCGGGATCAGTCCGGCCGAACTTTTTACTCATATCGGTCTGACCCCGTCGCGGGCCGAAGCGAAGCGCCTGATCAAGCAGGGCGGACTCTATGTCAACGACGAAAGGATAGACAGTCTCGAGCGGCTCTTGACGATCAAGGATGTCGGCGCCGACGGCATGCTGCTCAGAGCAGGGAAGAAGAAGATATTCCGCGTCGTATCCGAGTGACAGCCTTCGAAAAATCCCAGCGGGTATCCACAGGCTTTTTTGCGGGGCTCAATGCGGGATCCGGAGAAACGACGCTTGAGGCCTGCGGCTCAGAGATCTAAATAACAAAGACGCGCCGCCCTCGGACCTCGATCCGGCCTTCGAAGAATAAGCGGATGCACTCCGGGTAGGTCTTATGCTCTTCGACGAGGATTCGGGCGCTCAGCGTCTCCTCGGTGTCGTCCTGGAAAACGGGGACTGCCGCTTGAAGGATGATCGGTCCCATATCCACCTCTTCGGACACGAGGTGGACCGTGCATCCCGAGAACCGGACTCCCCAGTCGATGGCCTTCTGCTGAACGTGGAGTCCGGGGAACGAAGGAAGCAGGGCGGGGTGGATATTCATGATGCGGTTCTTAAACGCCCGGCAGAAGATCGGGGTGAGAATGCGCATGTATCCGGCCAAACATACGAGATCGACGTTTCTTCTTTCAAGCTGGCTGACGATCTCTGCATCATAATCCTCTCGAGTCGGGAAAAGCTTGGGATTGAGGCATAGGGTTTCGAGCCCCCTTTCTCGGGCCGTCTGGATGCCCTGAGCGTCCTCCTTGTTGCTCAAGACGAGGACAATCCCGGCGTCGATCCGTCCTTGCTGGACGGCATCATGAATGGCTCTGAAATTTGATCCCCTCCCCGAAAGCAAAACGGCGACCCGGCCTGTCTTGCGGGGGCTTCGAAAGATTTCTTCGGACATGACGGCATCCTATTTATTTAGAATCTAATAAAAAAGCCCAGCTTCAGGAAGAAGCCGCTGAAATCCACGATGGCCTTTCGGACCGACCGGAAGTTTTCTCCGGCCGGCGCAGTTTCCATCCCTTCGATTTTAGGCCACCAATAGTCATAAGAGGAGTAGTATTCTTCGAAGTAATAGAGCGTGCCGTTCTCCACCCTTAGGGAGCTAACCTTGGCCTTCCTGAGGGACGCCTCGCAGAAAAAACCGAGGTTTTTGTCCTGGATATATTTCACTCCCAGACCCCCCTGGATGAGGGCGCTCCGCCCGGAGGCTGAATTAAACGATGTGTATGTGTAGTCCCGCCTCGTGGATCTCCTCACTCCTTCTCTATTGATATATTTTGCCCAGAGCCATCCAGTCCCGGCCCGGACATAGAGCTGGACCTTTGGACCGAGAGGCAAGAAATAGTATCCGGAGATGACCAAGGGTATTCCCGAGACCTTGGTCGGCCTCACATAAGCAAAAGCGAGACCCCGTCTTTCGACGGTGTTGATGATGGAGCGCGATTCTGAAACCTCGCTAAAGGAATAGCCGGAGCCGATTCCGACGGCCCAACGACGGGTTAGGTTCAGGATGGCTTCCCCTTCGAAATCGAAACCGCCCCTAAGCTTCTCTGCCTTGCCCCCGCTGAACGTCCAGTCCGGAAACGAGGCCACTTCCTTTCTATGATACTCGACCCAAGCCTGCAGACATCGATTGACTTCGTCGAGGGCAAGGACGCTGTAGCTTCCGGAAAGCCTAAAACTGAGATTAAGGCCAGTGGAGGGGAGGGCGGCGACGGGGAGGAAGATGCAGAGGAGACCAACGCCTGCGATCCGCTTTCGGCTGGCTTTCCTGTTCATTTTCAGGGGAGTCTTTACTCCTTAATCTTGTAACGCGAGGGGATGCTTTCTTTCCAGGCCTTGAATGCATCTTTCACGGGAATACGAACGATTTCTCTCCGGCGGACGCGGACGACGATGTCACGGCCTCCGGTCCTGCCGATGAGCCTCGCCTTGACCTTTCGTTTTTGAGCCAGGGCGAGGACATCCCCGGCCCGGCGTGAGCTGGTCGTGACGACGATTCGGGATTGGGATTCTCCGAAGAGAAGCGCATCAGCCCTGATGCGGTCTCCGAGATCGATCGAGCATCCCAGCCTCTCTCCGCTGTGGAAGGCGCACTCGGCGAGGCAGACGGCCAAACCGCCGTCCGAAACGTCATGGGCGGATGAGAGGAGGCCCTTTTCAATCGCCTCCAGGCACATTTCTTGAACCCTCTTCTCAGCGGCCAAATCGATTTCGGGCGGGATCCCTTTTTGCAGGCCGAAGCAAATCCTTAAGTACTCCGATCCGCCGAGTTCGTCCTTGTTCTCGCCGAGGAGGATGATGGCGTCTCCGGTCTTCCGGAAGCCGGGCCGCACGGCTCTGCCGATATCCTCGATCGTCCCGACGATCCCCAGGACAGGCGTCGGATGGATGGACGCGCCTTCCGTGTCGTTATAGAAACTGACGTTTCCTCCGGTCACCGGAATCTCAAACGTCCGGCAGGCCTCGGATATGCCGCCGACTGCCTCTTTGAACTGCCACATGACTTCTGGCTTCTCGGGGTTGCCGAAGTTCAAGCAGTTCGTCACTCCGATGGGCCTGGCCCCTACACAGGCCAGGTT
>CAZJBD010000216.1:0-3436 GCA_964544265.1 uncultured Eubacteriales bacterium | reverse complement strand
GCGTCTCCTCTTCGAAAGCTAAAAGATTTTTGGGGTAACTCCTGACGTATAAACCAGGACTTACCCCATAAAACGGGATTGATTTAATCTATCTTCTGTAAAGGCTTGGACTTACATAGAAATCCATGTGGGATGGCCAAAAATGGGGGAACTTTGGAATAAAATGGGGTCTCCAGATGCCCAGCCCCGAGGCTGGCATATGGTTGTGCTACCAGAGGAGACCCCATATGGATTGTGCCAGAATCGCCCAAAAATTGCGAGCCCAAATCATCGAATTTTCGGGGGAACTTTCGCGAGGCTTGCCCAAAGTCGTTTCACGGCTGGTCCGGGAAATGATCTATGGCATCCAGGCCCGCCAATCAGTCCGGCTGACGGAAGTGAGCCGGGCGTTGGACGAGCCGATCCGGATCAAGAAAACGGTCAGCCGACTATCTCGGCAGTTGGGGAATCGACGGTTGGAAACCTGGATCGGGAATCGGATGTTGGAGCTGGCTGCGGAAAGAATCAAGGAAGCCACACTCCTCATCCTCGATCTCTCCGACGTCCACAAGAAGTACGCGAAAAAGATGGAACACCTGGCTCCGGTCTGGGACGGAAGCGAGAAGGAGAAAGGCTGGGGGTACTGGACGCTCAACATCATCGGAGCGGAGACTAACTCGGCTCAGATCCTGCCGCTCTATGGGCGGTTGTTCTCCCAGCGGGCGCCCGACTTCGAGAGCGAAAATGTCGAGTTGAGGGCGGCCATCGGCCAGGTCTCCCAAACCACGCACAAGCGCGGGATCTGGGTCATGGACCGGGGCGGAGACCGAGGCTATCTCTATCGTTATCTGTTACATAATAACCTGCGCTTCATCGTTCGGGTGAGGGGCGACCGGATGGTCCTTGCGGACCGCAAAGAAACAGTGCTCGAGGCGGCGGCGAGCTGTCCGATGCTTTTTCATGAGTATGTGACCAAAGAAGTTTTGGGCAAGGAGAAGCTTCTGCGGCTGGAGGTGGGGGCCCGCCGAGTCTTGCTCCCGGGACAGACCGAGAAGCTCCATCTGGTCGTCGTTAAAGGGTTCGGGCAAGAGCCGTTGATGTTGCTGACGAATCTTGAACTGAAGAAGACCCGTAAATCGATCTGGCATATCGTTTCTTCTTACATGACACGCTGGAGGATCGAGGAAACGATTCGGTTCATGAAGCAGAGCTACCAACTCGAGGATGTGCGGTTGCTGACTTACGAGCGGCTCCGGAACCTGATGGTCCTGCTGACCGCGGTCTTGTACTTCACGGCCGTCACTCTGGGAATCAAAATGAAGCTCCGGGTGCTGTCGAAGCACCTGGTTCGGGCGGCCCGGCGGGTGTTCGGTGTCCCGGACTTCCGGCTCTACGCGATCGCCGACGGGATCAAGCACATCCTGTTCAATCGCTCGACCAAGCTTGGACTCTCGCCCCGGCCTCCCGCCTTACCGCCCTCTCAGCGTCTCCTCTTCGAAAGCTAAAAGATTTTTGGGGTAACTCCTGACGTATAAACCCGTTGACAGCCCCCGGGCGATTGTCATAAAATAATATTCCTTATCGGACCCCGTAAGGAGGAGCTTATATGGCAAAAGCAGAACCGAATGTCGTCCCGCTGTGTGACGTTCTTCTGGTGTTGCTGATCATCTTCATGGTCATCACCCCCCTCGTCCAGAAGGGCATCGATGTCCGCCTTCCCGAGACATCGACCGATACGTCGGTCGCCGGTCAGGCCAGCAGCCTGATCGTCGTGACCTTGAAAAAAGACCTCACGATCGACATCAACAGGGACAATTTCAAGGATTTCAAATCCGCCGGCGACGAGCTGCGGCGCCTCTACTCCACGAAATCCGATAAGACCATCTTCGTCCGGGCCGACATCAAGTGCGCCTTCAGCAAGGTCGTCGACCTGATCGACATCTGCAAAGCGGCCGGAGTGGAAACTCTGGGCCTCGTTCCGGAATACATCTCGGAATAGGAACCGCTTTCCCCCGGGAACGGGGGAAGGCGCTCGCCCCGAAGACAAAGGGGGAACGTTCGACGAACGTTCCCCCTTTTTTTTGACGTCTATTCTTTGACCGGCCCGATCACCTCATGGGCGATCACAAGCCGCTGGATTTCGTTGGTCCCCTCGTAGATTTGGAGGAGCTTGGCGTCCCGCATGAGCTTCTCCATGGGGTAGTCCCTCATGTAGCCGTAGCCGCCGAAGACCTGGAGCGCTTCCGTCGTCACCCGCATGGCCGCGTCGGTCGCGTACGCCTTGGCCATGGCCGATTCCTTTCCGCACGGAAGCCCCTGGTCGGAGAGCCAGGCTGCGTGCCAGACCAATTGGCGTGAGGCTTCGACCTCGGTGGCCATGTCCGCGATCTTGGCCTGGATCATCTGGTAGAGGGCGATGGGTTTGCCGAATTGGGTGCGCGTCTTGGCGTAAGCCACGGCGTGCTCCAGGGCTTTCCGGGCGATTCCGACGGCCGCCGCGCCTACCGAGGAGCGCGTTTTGTCGAAGGTCTTCATGGCGATGATGAATCCTTGGCGTTCCCGGCCGAGCAGATTCTCGGCCGGCACCCGGCAGTCCTCGAAGAAGATCTCGGCCGTGTTGGACGCGCGGTGGCCCATCTTGTCTTCGACCTTGCCGATCGTCAGGCCGGGCGTCTCGCGCTCCACGATGAACGCGCTCATGCCCCGGGCCCCTTTTTCCGGAGCGGTCTTGGCGAACACGACGTAGAGGTCGGCGACGCCGGCGTTGGTGATAAAGCATTTCGACCCGTTCAAGATGTACGCCGTCCCGTCCTTGATCGCTTTGGTTTTGATCGACCCGGCGTCGGACCCGGATTCCCGCTCGGTGAGGCCATACGAAGCCATTTTCATCGTCCTGCAGAGCGGGGCCAGGAACTTCGCCTTCTGCTCCTCGGACCCGAAGAGGACGATGGGCGTCGTGGCCAGGGAGACGGCCATGATGCTCGTGAACATCCCCGCGCATCCGGCGGAGAGCTCTTCGCTGATGAGGGCCATGTCGAAATGGCTCAATCCCCCGCCGCCGTAGGCGTCGGGGATGTTGCAGGTCATGAAGCCGGCGTCGAAGGCCTTCTGCATGATCTCGCGGGGAAACTCGTGGCCCTGGTCGTACTTGGCCGCGTTCGGGGCCATCTCCTTCTCGGCGAATTCCCTGGCCATGTCGCGCAGGGCGACCTGCTCTTCGGACAAACGATAGTCGATCATACGCGCTCCTTCTTCTTCGCAGCCGGGCCAGCCGGGCGCACGAATGCCCTTCCTTATACAGAATTCCGGAGTGTGTGTCAAACCTTGAAGCGGATCGCTTCGCGGGTCATGAAATAGACGGAGGAGGACAGGCCGAGAGCCTGTTCGACGACGTCTTGAGGCCGGAGCGATCGCTGCGGCGAAAAGAGGATCTCGAGGATGACCTTGCGGCCGGTGC
>CAZJBD010000215.1:0-3462 GCA_964544265.1 uncultured Eubacteriales bacterium | reverse complement strand
GGCCAGGAACGCGCTGTAGACTTCCACCTTGGGCAGAGTCCCGGTGGAGAGCAGGGGGATCACGATGATCGAGATAATGAACGCGGCGTGGACTAAGAGCGCGATGGGAAACGCCAGGGCCTTTCTCTTGGAGCCGGCTTCGCTCCTGAAAAAAGAGTCCTTGAAAATTTCAGGGATCTCTTCTTTAGGTTTTGGCTTTATTTCTTGCGCCATTTTAATACCTCACGCTCCGAAGTTTTTCGGTAGCACATAGTATAAATTAAAAAAAAGCCTTTGACAAGAGAAATTTACCTTCGAAAACCCTTTTTTGTTTTAAAAAGCTTTTGCCAGAAAATGACCACCGGACACGATAAATAGACGGTTGAGTAAACACCTTCGATCGTCCCGATAAGCATGATGAACGCGAAATCATTGATGACCTCGCCGCCGAAGACATAGAGGGCCAGCAGGGTCAGGAAGACCGTGCCCGAGGTGATCATCGTCCGGCCCAGGCACTGGTTGAGGGAGAGGTTCATGATTTCTTCCAGGGACTCTTTGCGATAGAGCTTGGAGTTTTCCCGGACCCGGTCGAAGATAACGATCGTGTCGTTGATGGAGAACCCGACGATGGTCAGGAGCGCGGCGATGATGGGGAGATTGATCTCGCGGTTGGTGAAGGAGTAGATGCTCATGGTAATCAGGACGTCCTGGGTCAGGGTGAATATGGCCGCGACACCATACTCAAGCTTGAAGCGGATGGCGATGTAGATGAGCATCCCGATGAGGGCCCAGATCGTCGCCTGGGTGGCTTTTTTCCTCAGGTCCTTCCCGACCTGCGGGCCGACCGTTTCCCTGCTGGTGACCTTGAGTTTATCCGGTCCTCCATTCCCCCGGAGGGCCTCGATGACCCTGTCGGCCAGCCGTTCGTGTGCTTCCATCTCCTGTTGCTGGTCCGCGCCCTTGATGACCTGGGTCGTCCGGATCTGATACTCATGGCCCTTCTTGCCGGTCTCCTGGATGACGCTGCCGCCGAGGCCGACGTCCGCCAATTGTTTGCGGACCCGGTCGACGAACGTGGGGTCCTTAAACTCGACCCTGATGAGAGTTCCGCCGCCGAAGTCGACACCCGGCTTCAAGCCATGGAAGACGGCGACGTTCAAAACTCCGGCCAGGACGATGATGGCCGAGGCAAACAAGGCCACGACTTTATGCTTCATGAACCGGATGTGCGGTGTTTTGAAGAGTTCCATGTTAGATACTCAGCCTCTTGGCGGATTTAGGAACGGCCACATCGAAGATCAGGTGGGAAACGAAAACGGCCGTGAACATATTGGCGACCAGGCCGATAATCAGGGTTACGGCGTATCCTTTGATCGGGCCCGTGCCGAACTGGAACAGGAAGATGGCCGAGATGATCGTGGTCAGGTTGGAGTCGAAGATCGCGCTGAAGGCCCTGGAAAATCCGAGGAGGATTGCGCTCGGAATATTCTTTCCTACGGCCCGTTCTTCTTTGATCCTCTCGAAGATTAGGACGTTGGCGTCAACGGCCATTCCGATGCTTAGGATGATGCCCGCGATGCCGGGCAGGGTTAGGGTCGCTTTAAAGTAGCCGAGGCATCCGAAAAGGATGACCACGTTGAGGATGAGGGCAACGACCGCATTCAGGCCCGAGAGCCTGTAGAAGAAGACCATGAAGGTCATGACCAGCAGGATGGCGACGAGCCCGGCCAGGAGGCCCTCCCGGACGGAGTCGGCGCCCAGCGAAGGCCCGATCGTTCTTTCCTCGAGGTATCTGATCCCGGCCGGAAGAGCCCCGGATTTAAGGACGAGGACCAGATCTTCGGCTTGTTCGACCGTAAACCGCCCCTGGATGATGCCGCTGTCGGAGATCCGGGCGTTGATGTTCGGAGCGGATTGGACCTTGCCGTCGAGAATGATGGCCAGCGGTTTGCCGATGTTCTCGCCGGTGACCTTCTCGAAGCGCCTGGCTCCTTCAGAATTCAGGGAAAAGGAGACGGCAGGATTGTTCCACTCGTCGACGGAGCGGCGGACCATGCGCAGATCCTTGCCCGTGACCGAAGCGACCCTGCTGACCAGGAAGAAGCCGGCCTCACCCTTCTTGGGATCGCCTTTGAGGACTTCCATGTCCTCCGGGACTTTGCCGCCATATTCCTTGGTGAGGGTCTCTTCGTCCGCGGCAGGTCCGGCCTTAACCAGCTTCCACTCGAGGACGGCCGTAACCTTGATCAGGTCCTTGACTCTGTCCGGGTCGGTGACCCCGGGGAGCTCAACGACGATCCTCTCTGAGCCTTGCCTCTGGATCAGAGGTTCGGCGACGCCGAACTGATCAATCCTGTTGCGGATCGTCTCAACCGTCTGGTTGACCGCCTGGTCCTTGAGGACTTGGGTGACCAGCGTCTTTATCGTGAAAATTAACCTATCGCCCGTGAAGGAGTAATCCCAGTCCCTTGTGTATTGATCAATGAGGTCCCGAGTCTTTCCCTCCTGGCTGGCGCTCGTCCCGGTGAAGACGAAGCGGCCGGGCTGGTCCTTGGTTGCCGCCTGAAACGTGATGTCGTTCTTTTTGAAAAGCTCCTGGAAGCGAAGGATCTCCTGGTCCGTTTCGGCATTGACGGCGTCCTCCGTGAGGACCTGGAGGACCAAGTGGATGCCGCCCTTGAGGTCCAGGCCCAGCTTGATTTTTTCCTTGGGAGGATAGGCCAGGAAAATAGAAAGGCCTAGGACGGCCAAGGCCAGGATGAGTTTCCACTGCAATCCTTTTCTCATGTTATCTCTGCTCTCGAACGGTGTTTCTCCGTGTTGCTATGAAGGATCGGCGGCCGAGCTACCCGGCTCTTACCCTGTTTTTTCTGTTCTCTCAGCGCCCAGAACGGCTCCCACCGCGCTCTTGGTGATGTCGATCTTCACGTTGGCCGAAATCTTGAGCTCGATCCGGTCCGGCTGGACACCCATGACCGTGCCGAAGATGCCGCCGGTCGTTATGATACGATCCCCGGGCTTGAGGTTATTCACCGTTTCCTGGTGCTTTTTTTGTTTTTTTCTTTGGGGCAGGATGATGAGCAGGTAGAAAATTGCGAAGACGGCCGCGAAAGGGAGAAGGGCCGTCAGCATGTTTCCCCTTGGAACCTGTCCCGGCGCGCTTTGCTGAACGGTCATTAAAAGGCTCATAAACATCATTTTTTATATTCCTTTTTAAATGATCGAAGGAGTTGAATTTAATAGATTGCCTGATCTGGCTGAAAATGTCAAGATAATAGTGGAGATTGTGGATCGTGTTGAGGACGGCGGAAGTGATCTCTCCGCGTTCCAAAAGGTGATGGAGGTAGGCCCGGCTGAAGTTCCTGCAGGTGTAGCAAGAACAATCCTCGTCCAAGGGTCCCCGGTCCTCAGCATACTTCATATTCTTAATGGAGAGCCTCCCCCGGCTTGTGAACAGCGTTCCGTTCCTGGCGTTTCGCGTCG
>CAZJBD010000214.1:0-3478 GCA_964544265.1 uncultured Eubacteriales bacterium | reverse complement strand
CGGGATGACCCGCTCGGGATGAGTATATATATTCATTCGCTTGCCCCGGACGAAGCCGATGATGGTCAGCCCGATCCTCTCGCCGTAATCCAGGGCGGCCGAGGTCGGGGCGGCCCGGGAGATGCAAATCGGGACGCCTCCCCGGGCCGCTTTGACCGAGATGTCGTAAGCGATCCGGCCGGAAAGGAGGAGCATCTTGTCTTCGAGCGGAAGGCCGGCGAGGAGCGCTTCTCCGATGACTTTGTCGACCGCATTATGCCGGCCGATATCTTCTGCAAAAAAGAGGATCTCTCCGGAACGGCAGATGGCCGCACAATGCACCCCTCCCGTTTCCCGGAAGAGGACGGCGCGTCCTTGAAATTCCCTCACGAGGGAGTAGACCATTTCCGCCTCAATCGCGAGATTCGTCTTTACGGGACTGATGAGACCCGTCGGCCCGAAAATGAGGCTCCCTCCGCATCCGGAACCGATCGTGGCGTCGAGGTTTCTGGGCGGACTCCGCTTGGTCCTGACATACACCGCCCTTTCCTTGGCCTCGATGCCAGCCGAGACGACTTCATCCCTGTCCCGCAAAACCCCGGCGGCGAAGAGGAATCCCGCCGCCAAAGCTTTCGTGTCGTCCGGCGTGCAAAACAGGGAAACGACGGGGACCTCGTTCACGTAAAGGACCAACGGCTCTTCGACGGCGACGACATCGTCCCTCACAGCCGGTCCCCCGGGGGAGAGGCCGGTCAGGCGGATCTGTTTTCGGGCCATCGATTAGAAAAACACCTGCACCTGGAGAATCACCTCGTCGTCCTTCGGATCCTTGAGCCCGGCTCCCGTTTCATTGATCTTCTTGATATAGTTGAGGTACAGCATGACGTTCTGCCCCTGGAGATAGTAATTCACGCCGGTCGTGATCCAACTGATCCCGTTTTCGCCGGTTTTCGTATCGGGATCGAACCTATCGTAGCGGACGAGGCATTCGACGGAAGGGTTGATTTTCCAGCCGATGTTAGCATACGCCCCGAAGCTTTTAGCTTTCTCCCCCGAAGCCGCGCCTTCGCTTCCCCAAAGGCATTCCCCTCGGAAACTCAACGCCGATCGGTTTCCGGAAATAGCCCTGTCAAAGACCACGCCGCCCCCGAAGAGGTTCTTTTTCAAGTCCGTCGATTCCGCAAAAACGGCGTTCCCCAGCCACGCATTCCCGAAGAGGACGAGACCCTTGGAGGGCTTGACCCCGAATCTCACGAGAAAGTCCTTGCCGTCATTGTTGTCGGTCCAGTTGTTCGAAGGATAGCCGTTGAACAGGCCGAGGCTGAAGTCCACGGACGAGGTCGTCGTCGTCGTCTGAATCCCGACTTGGCGCCACATGCCGTACCTCGTTACCATTAGGGGGTAGTTGATCAAGTCCAGCTTGGCCGTGGACATGGGCATATAGGTGGTGAAGCTCGGCAGGAACCGTCCGACGGCGATTTCCGTCTTCGGGAGATAGTAAAACTGGAGCTTCATGTCCAAGAGGGTCGGGGATCCGACGGCTTCGGTCTGGACGAAGTACTTGATTTTGCCGGGGAGAATTTCTCCCGAGAGAAGGAAACGGGCCCGCTTCATGGTCATCGACGTCGCCGGAGCAAGCTCGTTTTGCGTCCAAGAAATCGTCGGCTGGAGAATGAGGCCCAGCTTAAGAGACCCCTTGCCCGCTTCGATCGTCTCCGAATAGGCCGGGACGGAAACAACCAGGGAAAAAACCAATCCTGAGAGGAGTAAAACCCGCCTGATAGCCATCTTAGGTTCCTTGGGGAAATTCCTTTTTAAAGGCAAAATAATACACCAGGCCGATGAAGACTAAACCGCCGACGATGTTGCCCAGGGTGACCGGAATCAGGTTCCAGATGAAGAATTGACCCCAAGTGACCTTCGCTCCGCAGAAGATTCCGGTGGGAATAAAGTACATATTGGCAACGCTGTGTTCGAGCCCGGAGGAGACGAAAGCCATGATCGGGAACCAGATTGCGAAGAACTTCCCGATCATGTTTTTTGAAGTGAACGAAAGAATAATCGCCAGGTTAACGAGAAGATTGCATCCGATCCCCTTCATGAAAGCCGACCAAAGCCCCACGGCGCCGGCGGCCGCGTAGGGAAGGGTTTTGCTTTCGGCAATGGCGACGGCGTTCTGGCCGAAGGCCGTCAATTCCGCCGTCCCTCCCTTGCTCAGAGGGCCGACGGACATCAGATAGGCCCAAAAAAGGGAGCCGACGAAATTGGCGACGTAAACCCAAAACCAGACGGTCATAACGCGGTTCCAGGTGGTCTTCTTATCCAGGGCCGCCACGGGGAGCAGCATCGCGTCGCCCGTGAAGAGCTCCATACCCGTCAGGACGATCGCAATCAGTCCGACCGGGAAGACCACGCCGGCGATCAGGCTTTTAAAGCCGGGGGCGACGCCCTCGAGCCCCGTCGAACAGACCGTCGCCAAAGCCCCACCGACGGCGATGTACAGGCCGGCCATGAATCCCCGGATCAAATAATTGCCCGTGGAGAGTCCGGCCTTGTACTTCCCCGCCGCGCAAGCCATCTGCACGCACTCAACCGGTTTGTTTGCCATCATTCCTCCTTTTTAAATTTTTTAGGAGCTATCCCTTTTCCACCCTGCAGGCGCAGGCCTTGAACTCGGGAATCTTGGCCACCGGATCCAAGGCAGGATTGGTGAGGACGTTGGCCGCGCATTCGGCAAAATGGAAGGGGATGAATACGACCCCTTTATGGACTCGTGGAGTGATCTTGGCCTTGATCTTGATGCTCCCCCGCCGGGTGGCGACGGAAACCATCTCTTCGTCTCCGACCCCGATGGTCCGGGCATCGTCGGCGTTGATCTCGACGTATCCCGTCGGGACCTCCCGATTGAGGGTCGAAACGCGCCGGGACATGGTCCCGGTGTGAAAGTGAAAAATCGTTCGGCCCGTCGTCAGGATGAAAGGATAAGCCGCGTCGGGAAGCTCCGCCGGCTCCTTGAATTCGACGGGGACGAACTGCCCCTTCCCCCGGGTGAATTTCTCCTTATGGAGAATCGGCGTTCCGGGGTGGTCCTTGGCCGGGCAGGGCCACTGAAGATCCCCCAGGCGAAGGCGTTCAAAGGAGACGCCTCCGTAGATGGGCGTCAAACGCGCCATTTCGTCCATGACGTCCGACGGGCTCGAAAATTCGAACACCCGGGATCCCATTCTCTTGGCCAGCTCGCAGATGATCAGCCAGTCCGGCTTGCTCTCGCCGACCGGATCGAGGGCCTTATTGACCAATTGGACCCGCCGATCCGTCGAGGTGAATGTCCCGTCCTTTTCGGCGTACGAGGCCGCCGGCAGAACGATATCGGCCAGCTCCGCGGTTTCGGTCATGAAAATATCCTGGACGACGAAAAAGTCCAGCGTTTCCAATCCCTTCCGGACATGCCCGATGTCCGGGTCCGATACCATGGGGTTTTCCCCCATGATATACAGGG
>CAZJBD010000213.1:0-3511 GCA_964544265.1 uncultured Eubacteriales bacterium | reverse complement strand
CCGTGCCCGCTCCGACCTTCAACTGCCTCCTCCGGGCATCGCCCCTGCGCCATTGTCTATATCACACGAAAAGATGCTAGCCTTTCTGAGGAGTGCCTTGCACAGAGGGGGAGAATTCAGTATATTCAAACTCCGTGTACGCGATCTATTCCTTGCTCCTTTTTTTGGCCCTTGTTTTCTACCTACCCATCTTTGCCTTCCGGATGAAAGTCCTCAGGAAAGACCGGATTTTCCTTCGGGAGCGGCTGGGCCGCGGACTCCTCCCCAGGGCTGCCGGCCGGAAAGCCGTATGGATCCATGCCGTGTCCGTCGGAGAGGTCCTGTCGCTTCAAAACCTCGTCCATGAACTCAAAGTTCGTCACCCGGAATGGGACATCTGTTTTTCAACCCTCACCAACACCGGAATCAGAGTCGCCAGGGAGAAGCTTAAGGAAGCGGATACGGTGTTCTTTGTTCCCCTCGATTTCCGGAGCACGGTGCGCAGAGTCCTCAAGGCTCTCCAGCCGGACCTTCTCGTCCTTACAGAATCCGAGTTCTGGCCGAACCTTCTCAGGGAGGTCAAGCGGCTGGGCCATGGGATTCTTCTCATCAACGGCCGGATGTCCGAGGGATCGTTTAAAAAATATGGCGACCTGGGCCCGCTTACCAGGAAAATTCTCCGCAATGTGGACCTTTTTCTGGTCCAGACCGGACAGGACAAAGAAAAACTGGAGCAATTGGGGATTGAGTCAAGGAGGCTTAAGGTCGCGGGCAACCTCAAGTCCGAGGTCCATCTTCCCGATTTCACGGCCGAGGAACTGGCGGCTTTCAAACGCGGACTCGGGATGGACGTTCGGGAGAAGGTCATCGTCGCGGGAAGCACAAGAAAAGGGGAGGAAGAACGGCTCCTCAAAGCCTTTGCCTTGGCCCGGGAAAAAAGGGGCGGCCTGCGATTCATCCTCGCCCCCAGGCGCGTAGAAAGGGCCGGGGAGATTGAGAAAACGGCTCAGGCGGAGGGATTCCGGACGACAAGGAGAACCCAACTCGGCGCGGCCGGCGATTGGGACGTCCTCATCCTGGATACCATGGGAGAGCTGGCCCGTTTTTATGCCCTCTCCGATGCTTCGTTCGTCGGTGGAAGCCTCGTCGATTGGGGAGGCCATAACATCCTTGAACCGGCCTATTACGGGAAACCCGTATTTTTCGGCCCCCACATGCAGAACTTCGCCTTCCTGGCCGACTCCTTTATCCAGGCGGGAGGGGCGCGGATCGTTCGGACGGACGAGGATTTGGAGGGGATGTTCTTGTTGAGTGACGAGGTCAGGCTCCGCGAGATGGGGCGGAAGGCCAAAGCGCACTTAGCCTCGCTCGGAGGGGCCACGGAACGGACGATCCAGGAGATCGAACGGCTTTTGGAATAAAGGCTTCAAAATGAGCAGACACGGACCGGGAGCAAGGGTTGCAACCTTATTTCTGGCCGGATTGTTATCGACGGGGGCGATGGGTTTTCCTTGCCCAGAGTCACGGTCGGATAATAAAGCTTCCGGGGATAGAATCTCCCTTGCCAAGGCTGCCAAGGACGTCGGAAGCGTCCTCGTTTCACCCTCTCATTGGAAGAAGAACGATTTCCTCAGGTTTTCGGCCGTGCTGGGGACTGGACTCGTCCTCGGCTTGGCCGACGAAAACCTGCGGACTTGGGTTCAGGAGCGGCGCACTTCAGGGTCGGACGACTTTTTCGGTTTTGTTACGAATTTCGGCAATGGCGGCATCCTCTGCGGTTTCATGCTCGGCCTGTTTACGGCGGGTGAGATCGCGGCGAGTGAAAGCCTAAAGAAAACCGCCCTCCTTGGTTTTGAAAGCTTCCTTGTATCGAGCGCTTTTACTTCCGTGCTTAAGGTTTTCCCGGGTCGGGCGAGGCCATACACTGGGGAGGGGAGCCACAGCTTTCATCCCTTCTCCCGCCGCTCGGCTTACACGGCCCTGCCTTCCGGGCATTCTTCGGCAATCTGGTCCGTGGCCACGGTCATCGCCGACCGGACAGACAGTTTCATCGTCGACGCGGCCTGCTACGGCCTTGCGACGCTAACTTCTCTATCCCGGATTCATGAGGACAAGCACTGGGCTTCGGACGTCCTCATCGGCTCGGCCATCGGCTATTTCACCGCCAAGAAGATCTGTGCGCTCAACCGCGACCGAAAAGCCCCTGCGCTCTGCGCCTCGTTCGGTCTTTCCGGAAAACGGCAGACAATCACCCTTTCGCTATCGTTCTGATCGAACGATTCAGACGGTTCTGCAGTCCCTAATAAGTAAGCCGCAGAGAGATTTGCACCCGGCGGGGAGCTGCGATGGCGTCCGGTTTCATGAAACTCTCGGACGTCCCGATGATGACGGTCTGAGTCATGGTATCTGCATTGAAGAGATTGAATGCGTCGGCCGCGATCCGGATGCCCGCCCGGGGGCCGAGATTGAAATCTTTCTCCAGACGAAAGTCGAGGGCATACATTGGATCCAGCCTGTGCTTGGAACCCCGAGGTTCGGCCATGACGGTGAAAGCTCCCTGGTTCATCCCATCGACGGGGATCATCCGGGCGATGGGTTTCCCTGTCTGGGCGACGAAGTTGGCGCTGATGCTGAAGTCATAGGGGAGGAAATAGGTCCCCTGGAGCTTGAACGCATAGGTCCTGTCGCTCTGGAGAAGGCTCGACCAATTGTTGTTGATGAGATCGTTCGGGGTCTGGACCCCGTTACGCGTGCCCTGGGCGATGGCCCCCAGCGAGGATACGCCGTTGGCTTTGGACCAAACGAACGATGAACTGAGCTGCCAGTTGTGAGATAGCCGTTTCTGGAGGGTGAGGATCAACGCCCGGTATTTTTGCTTATATTCGGGCCGGTTTATCATCGTAAAGAAGTCGTTTTCTTTAGGAGTCGTCTGATTATAGACGGTGATCGATTTCCCGCCGATTTCGTCGAAAATCTCTACCGGTTCAAACTGGGCGGCCGTGTTCCACCAACTATAGAAGTTATTGGTGTATTTATAAATATAGGTCATTTCCAGGGCCACGTCGGTCACCAATTCTCGGCTCAGTCCGAAGGATAGTTGACGGCAAAGGCTGTTCTTGACGTCCGGGCCCACGGCCACACCCTGGGTGGCGTCCCAGGTCCAGAACGGGATGTCGTATTGTCCCGTATCCCAGTTGTAAAGGAACGCGCTGACCAGCGGGGTGCTCTTCGTCATACGGGCGAAGGACATCTGGGTCATGCCGTCATAGTAATGGCCGTAGTTGGCCTTGATGATGGTCTTTCTATCGCTCGTCAATTGGTAGATGAGTCCTAGGCGGGGGGCCAAGTTATTCCAGACAAGAACATTATCGATGCCCTTGATTTTCGCGCCGGTTTTTTTGCGTTGGGCATCGATTCCGTCGACCGTCAGAATGTTGCCGTCCTGATGGTCAAAACGGAGGCCCAGGTTCAAGGTCAGCCGGTTGGTAATGGCCCAGGAATCGTCCGCGAAAACCCCCAGCTTGTTGATAGA
>CAZJBD010000212.1:0-3589 GCA_964544265.1 uncultured Eubacteriales bacterium | reverse complement strand
GTCGTCCGGAAGACGAACTCCGCCCTGTCTCGGATCGACAGGACCTGGGGCAGGGGGCACGACCGGTTTTCGGCCTCCAAGCCGATTGAAGCCAACAAGGCAAGGCCGAGGATGATCGACGAAGATCTCTTAACCATGTGATTTGCCTCCTTGGAGGCCTATCTTATCAAATCGGGGATATAAAAACAGCTTTTTCAGATGCCTCCCATATCGTTATGGCAAGGAAGGGATTTGGTCGGCTGGATATTTGTCAGAATGAAAGATTTGGATGAACAACGGATAATATGATATGTAGAGCATCGGGAAGGAGAAGGCTCAAAAGAATTTCATCCCAGGTCTGTGATTCTAGGAGGCTCTCATGAGAGATCAGGTCGCCTTAGCAGTTATCGCCATGTTTCTGCTGGCCCTTATCGTCGGGCAGGGAGTTGCGGCCGGACAGGTCAGGACCATAACCACGCATGAGGAAGCGGTCCGCTGGGCGGATAAGATCCTGGCCGGATTGACATTGGAGAGGAAGGTCGGGCAGATGATCACCGCTGAGATCGCCGGCGGATATATCGCGGATGATGATCCCCGGTTAGCTCACTGGATCCGGCTTGTCCGCGATCTGGGCGTCGGCGGATTGGTCGTCTATGGCGGCACTCCGCGGGATATCGCATGCCTCCTCAACCGCCTTCAGAAAGAAGCAACGCTCCCCATCCTCATATCGTCGGACTTTGAAGGCGGTCCCGGCCAACAGATCGCAGGAGCGAGTGAATTTCCGGGAGATATGGCTTTATCTGCTGTCGGATCCGAAACGCTGACATACGAAGTCGCGAAAATCGGCGCGATCGAAGGGCGTGCCGTGGGCATCCATCTGACGTACTCTCCCGTGTCCGATGTCTCGTTGCGGCCGGAGAACCCCGCTGAGAGCGTCCGGACTTTCGGCGGGGACATCGACCTCATGGGGCGAATGGTTCGGGCTTATGTGCGAGGCTATCAAGAGAACGGCATGCTGACGACGGCCAAACACTTCCCGGGACGCGGCGATGTCGAGCGCATGCCCCACTTGCCTGAGTTCAGCTGGATACGTAAACCCGCCGCAGATGTCGAATCGCAGGAGTTTCGGGCCTTCAAACACGCGATCGACGCCGGGGTGACCTTTGTGATGACCGAACACATCGCCGTTCCCTCGGTCGCGGATGGCTCGGAACTTCCGGCCAGCGTGGAGAAGAAACTGGCGACGGGCTGGCTCCGAGATAAGCTCGGATTCAAAGGCGTTCTGACCACGGATGACCTGTGGTACGACCAAGTCATCAAACGTTTCGGACCGGAGGACGTTGCTGTGAAGGCCGTCCTCGCCGGCCACGATGTTCTCTTGAAGCCCAAGGACGCGGCGGCAACCGTCCGGAGGCTTGTGGCGGCCGTCCGGTCGGGCGAGATCGCTGCGGCGAGGATCGACGAGTCGGTACACAAGCTCCTGTATTGGAAGGCGCGGCTGGGCCTTGACAAGAATCGTTTCGTCGATGAAAACCGGGTAAGCGCGCTGGTAGGCACGCCCGCCCACCTTGCTGTCGTCCAGGAGGTCGCAGACAGGTCGATCACACTCCTTAAAAATAGCGGAGGGCTGCCGGTTCGACCAGAGAGCTTATTGAAGATGGCCAATATCAGCATTCAAAAAACCGAGATCGATCCCTCTCCGTCAGCCTTGGCGGCGAAATTGACTGCGGCCTTCCCGGCCGTCCAGCATCTTTCTCTGCGACCTGATATGGATGAACGCTTTTATGAAAAGGCGTGGCAGGCCGTTTCAACCGCCGATCTGGTCGTCCTTTCCCTGTTCGTTCAGCGGAACCGCCTCGGAGACCCGGCCCCCATTCGCGACGCGGACCTCCTCTTCATCCGGAAAGTCATCCAGGCCAAGCCGGGCGCCGTGATCGCCATGTCCTACGGGAATCCGTATCTCCTGGCGAAGATCGGGGACGTTGCCGCATTCCTGGTCGGCTATGGAGAGAAGGGCTGGTTCGGAAACCAGGCCGTGTACTTCGAATCGTTCATCAAGGTTCTCAAGGGTGAACTCAAGCCGGACGGAAAACTTCCGGTCAAATTGGGGACACAATACCAATTTCCGAATTAATTTTTTTAGGTTTTTTACAGGGGAGAATCTAGGAATTCGGAAATTGGTATTGTGTCCCCGATTTAGCGGCGGCGCCGGCGGCGGGAAATCGAAGTATAAGGGAAGGCTTGCCGGTAGAGACTTTCGAACGATTCTCCTTCCCGAGGAGCCCGGCCCCGTTCTATTAAAAAACAAAGACGGGAGGCCTGGGGAAAATGGGTCCTTTTTCTGAGGGACCATCGCATCCGGCCGGAACTCAAGGCTCGCAGCAAATGCTCAAGGATGATCAAGATCTGAATGACGTCGGTCCGTAGAGACCGGGGAAGGGCGACTTGCATCTTTGCGCCAGCGAGAGCCTCTCTGAGGACAGGACTCATATCCTCCCCCTCACGGACAAACAGCGGTTCTATCCAGGGCCATAAAAACAAAGCGTAAGTCTCCTCCAGAGAGAGAAGGAACCCCGTCTGCCGGGCTTGCTTTTCTATATCCAATAGGTTGGCCAACTTTGTGAACAGGCCATAATCGGCTTCATAGTCCTCCCCGACCTTTCCGAGGATATACTCAAGGAGGCGGTATCGCCGCAGGGCTTCGATGACCGGCCCGGTCTCGTAGGCGAGGTCCTTGTTGAGCTCCTCGTAGAGGCGGGCCCCAGGTGCGGTCGCGAGAAGAGGGCCGTGGGTGTGAATCGCCCGCTCGGCGGATTCTTCGATGTCGAATTCCAGGCGTGCGGCGTGCCTAAGGACTCGCCAGATGCGGACGGGATCCTCGGCGTAACGCTTGTCCGGATCGCCGATGATGCGGATCCTCCGGCGAGCCAGGTCTTCCAGCCCTCCGACATAGTCGATGACGGAAAACGTGATCGGATCATAATAGAGGGCATTGATCGTGATGTCCCGCCGAAAAGCGTCCTCCCAGGGTGTCCCGTAAAGACGCGCAGGGTCGAACGCCGTTCCTGGGCCGTTTCCGGCCATGGCCTCTTCTCCGGGTATCGGGTCCCTCCGGAATGTGGCCACCTCGATGATCTTGCCTTCCTGAAAATGGACGTGGGCCAGCCTGAACCGCCTGCCGATGATGAAGACATTGGCGAATCGCTTCTTGATCTGCCCCGGCCGGGCGTCGGTTGCGATATCGAAGTCCTTGGGTTGTTTTCCCAGCATCAGGTCCCGGACGGCCCCGCCGCAGAGATAGGCCGTGAACCCAAGTCGATGGAGCCGATAGAGGATCTTCAGGGCGTCGGGGTCGATGTCCCTTCGCGAGATGGAGTGACCGTCCCGCTTCAGAACGATGGGCCCAACGGCCCCGTCAAGAGGGGGGCTTGATTCGTCCATATCACGTCACATGAATTTCCAGGATAGAGGAAACTCCCCGATATGTCAAAACTTGAGTGCGCGTCCAGGACATGCTATCATACTCGTATCTTTTGATATGAACGAGCTTAGGATGGGTAGATGATGAGCAAAATCCTTTACCAGTGCCAGGAATGCCATAAGGAGATCA
>CAZJBD010000211.1:0-3593 GCA_964544265.1 uncultured Eubacteriales bacterium | reverse complement strand
CGAGAGATCTGGACGACGGGCTTTTGGTAGGTCGTCGCGTGGATGAACTCTTCAGCGCTGATCATCATCCCCACGTGCCCAATCTTGTCCTTCGCCTTGCCAAAAAATACGAGGTCGCGGGCCCGTTCCTGTCCCGCAGGGACCTCGACGAGGTTGCTTTTCGTCATCTGGATATCGGCATCCCTGAGGATGTCGATGCCGCTCAGTCGGTAGAGGAGCTGGGCGTAGCCGGAACAGTCCAGGCCGTATGAGGAGCCGCCGCCCCAAAGATAGGGAAGTCCCAGAAAGCGTTTCGCCAAGGCGATCGTCTCGTCGGGGGAAAGCTTCTTTCGGGGCGCGGCGGCCTCGACGATCTCGCCGTCACCTTTTTGAACCCAGGCCTTCGTTCCGCAGGGGAGCGCAACCTCGCACCAACGCTCGCCGCAGTTTCCAACCTCGAGTGAAGCGCCGATGGGCGCGATGGTCAGGGGCTTACGCTCGGTGACATCATCTGTCGAGTAGATATTGGCCAGGAGGCTGGTGACTTCGAAGATCTTGCCTTCTGAAGCGTAAGCCTTTTGTCCCTCGCCGATGGGCCGGAGCGAGGTCCCGATCATCCAGCCCTGGTAGGTATCCGGCGTCTCGATCTTGAACCATTCCTCGCCCTTGGCGTTTGTCTCCGCGGCCAGGATCTTGACGTTCGTTCCGAGGAGCGCCTGGCTGACGACGTCCACGGCGTCGTTTGATGCGCTGTGCATATTCTCGACGCCCTTGATGACAACGGCCATTTTTGGGACTTCGACGCCGGCTGCAAGCACAATGGAGAGGAATATCATTCCTAGCATCATAACGGTTTTCTTAAGCATGAGGGCCTCCTCTTCGATGATGGCCTTTTTATATAATGCCCGGGCTTCGGTGTCAATGGAGTCGGGCCTCCTAAGACGCTCAAAAAGCGAGAGGAATTAAAAAAATGTGGGCTTGACCCGCGCTTTTGGCTTATAATGATTCGTCCGATTTAGAAGCGAAGGAGACGATCATGAACCGCAAGGAATTCCTCAAGCTTTCCGGGACGATGCTGGCCGGATCCGCACTGCCGGGGAAGAGTGTTTTCTCGGAACTCAGAGACGCCGGTCGCGGTCCGGCCAAGATAGACGCCCGCATCTATGAGGTCCAACTCAGACACGCCTGGACTCTTTCGCGCGGAACCTGGAACATCCGCCGGAACGTTCTTGTCCGGATCGAGAAGGACGGGACGGCCGGGATAGGGGAGGCAGCCCCCATCGCCCGCTATAATGAATCCGCCGAAAGCGGCCTGGCCTTTATCGACAAAGCCCGGCCGATTCTCGATCAAGACCTCTGGCAGTATTACGACCGTTGGAACGAAATCGACGCCCTGGCTTCGGGCGAGCACGCAGCCAAGGCGGCCCTGGACCTGGCCATTCTCGATTGGATAGGGAAGAAGCTCGGCGTCCCCCTCTACCGGTTTTTCGGCTTGGATAAAGACAAGACGCCGCTGACGACCTACTCCATCGGGATCGATGAGGTCAAGGTCATGCAGGAGAAAATCAAGGAGGCGGGTGACTTTTCAGTTTACAAGATTAAGCTCGGCTCCAAGGATGACAAGGCCATTATCGAGGGAATTCGCGCGGTCACCGACAAGCCCCTCCGGCCGGACGCCAACGAAGGCTGGAAGACGAAGGAAGAGGCTCTGGCCATGATCGATTGGATGGCCGACAAGGGGGTTGAGCTCGTCGAACAGCCGATGCCGGCCGGGATGTTCGAGGAATACCGCTGGCTCAAGGAGAGGTCGAAGCTTCCACTCTTCGCCGACGAAAGCATGATGACCGCCCGGGACATCCCGAATCTTGCCGAGGGATTCCACGGCATCAACATCAAGCTCATGAAGTGCGGCGGCATCCAAGAAGCCCTCCGGATGGTCGCCTTGGCCCGCGCCCTGGGTCTGAAACTCATGCTGGGCTGCATGATCGAGACCTCCGTCGGTATCACCGCCGGGGCTACCATCTCTCCCCTTTTCGACTATGCCGACCTGGACGGAAATATTCTCATCAACAACGACCCCTTCAGGGGCGTTCAGACGGTTAAAGACAGGCTCGTCCTTGGAGACAAGCCGGGGTTGGGAGTCGAAGGGGACGTTTGGAAATAAGCTCTCTATTTCTCTGATACGACGCGTCCATACTCGCTCGATCGCTCGAATCTTGAAAAGTGCTCATAGACGAGTTTCCCGATAGCAGCGATGGCCGGATTGCCGTCGGCGTCGTTTTTCAAGTATGTCGTCATGACGCAAATGATATAGGGTCGGTCCTTGAGCAGGACGATCCCCGAGTCGCAGCGGACGGCCTCCAGCTCACCGGTTTTATCAGCGACGGAGACACCTTCAGGGATGCCTGCATGAAGAGGGCTTTCCTTAGGGATCGCCAGGATGTCGATAAGCTCCTTTCGATAGGGTTCCTTGAGGACCTGCCCGTTCTGGACTTTCTCGAGGAGGGCCATCATCTCTGCCGGGGTCGAGACGTTCTCGCGGCCCTCGGCGGCCGCCGTGAGGTCCATCATTCGGCGGCGGAGCCTTGTCTTGGCTAGTCCGAGCGCGTCCATCCTGCGATTAACAGCCTCCATGCCGGCCTTATCTATGAGGAGGTTCGTGGCCGTATTATCGGAGAGGACGATCATCAAGACGCAAAGGTCGCGCAGAGATAGGGATAAACGCGGGTTCCCCATATAAAAAAGCACCCCGCTGCCGGCTACTTTTTTCGTTGGCTCCAGGTCCAAGAATTCCTCCAGGCGCAGCTTCGCTTCTTCCGCCTGCTTAAAAACCTCGAAGAGGAGGGCGATCTTGATGGAGCTCGCCTGGGGGAAGACCTCGTTCTCATTGATGAGATAGGTCTTGCCCGTTTGGAGGTCCTTGACAGCCAACCCAAGGACGCCGTCTAAGCCTCCCTCGATCGCCCGAATCCTGTCCATGAGCTTCTCGTCGAGGGCCTGTTTCTTGTCGACGGCCCAAGCCTGTTGGCAAAGGGCGGCGCACATAGCCGCGCCGATAATCATGGCAGTCGCTAAAAATACAGATACGCCCTTTTTTCTCATGCTTATCCTCCCTTCCTAGGGCTTCGACCTTCTAGAGGCCCCGACAAACAATCGCGGACCGAAATCGCGTGCTGCCCGACCTGGGCTTATGTCCTCCCGCCGTGGATGATGATCCTTTGCCCGACTCTTAAGCTGTCATTAGAAAGTCCGTTGTCTTCTTTAATTTTCTTAACCGTCGTGGTGAATTGCAGGGCTAGGGCAAAAAGCGTATCGCCTCTTTTGATAACATATATGGTCATCTCGTCCGGGGCGTTTCCTGCTGTCCGAACGGCCGGTCCTCCCGTCGGACTGGTGCCCGGCGTTGTTCCCGTGGGCTTTGCGGCCTCGGGCGATGGTTGCGATACGGGACCGCTGCCCGGCTCAGGCTCCGCTGGATCGCCCTTGCCCGGAATCTTGAGCTTCCGCCCGATCTGGAGGGTCCTTGGATTCCTGATACCGTTAAGCCGCATGATGGCGTCGGTCGAAGTCCTGTAACGGCGGGCGATCGCGCCCAGCGTGTCCCCGGACCCTGT
>CAZJBD010000210.1:0-3633 GCA_964544265.1 uncultured Eubacteriales bacterium | reverse complement strand
CTCCTGGCCCCCGATACCAAGGCCACCGACGCGGCCGCCGCCGAGCCCATGGTTCCAAGGAAATCGCGCCTGCTCAGCTTCTTGTCCATCCCACGGCCTCCCTCTTCGGGGCTCGCCTGAGCCCGTGATTGGTATTCAGGATTGTATTCCGTTCGCCGGCCATCAACAAGGAGTCAAAATCGGCTTGGTTCGGCTTGGTTGCAGGCAAGGGGCTCGATGGCCAATCGCCCTACCCCACGTCAAGGCCGGGGGCTGGGCTGTTCTGACCGTTCCGACATCCGAACTTCAGACGTTCATCCTGAAATACGGCGAAGACAAAAAGGCCTTCAAGAGCAGGGATCAGCGGGGAAAAGGCAAGCCAGAAGCCTAATTTTCCCGGCTGATCTCGAGTTCCCAGGGGAAGTAGTATCTCCCGTAATGGCAGCTTCGGATACTGAAATAGAAGATCGGTTGGAGGATCGTCCCGTCGAGGTACTCGTCATAGATGGGTTGGTCGTTTTCGTCAACGCCCTTATAGATCTTGAAACTTTCGTTGATCGGAGTGACGATCCAGCGATTGGCCCGGCCTGTGCCTTCCCAATAGGCTGTAACCTTAACGTAGTACGGCCAGCCAAACGAGAAGCAATCGTTGCTGTCGTTATACCTCTTCGTCGTTGCCGAATCGACGGGCCAGAACCAGTTCCGGTTGAACTCGACGTAGGACGTCTGGCCGTCAAGCATGGTCACAAAGTTCAGGAGATTCGCCTTCTGTTTCAGGATCACAGGATCGTTTTGACCGCCCGACCCGCCGAGGCTTTCGTATTCAAAACCCGACTTGAACAGGAGCCTCGAGGTCTGCAAGGGATAGATGACGCTAGGATAAATGAAATAGGGGCGAACGCAGTAACCGGGAAGGCAGTTGACCGTTCCTCCCGGCAGGCAATCCGGGCCGGGGTCGTATGGCGGGCCCGCCGGCGAATCCAGCCAAATAAAGGGAGAATAAGGCGATTTCGTTGTCCGGACGATGTCGAGGACGAAAAAGCCGCCGCCGACCCCGTTGCTATTTGGGTCGTTGCGCAAGACGATGAAATTGGTGCGATTGCTGATGTAGTAGTCGGCGTTGTCGTTCGTGATCTTGTTCGTGACAATTTTCCCGTCTTTTATGATAGACCCCACGAGGAACTTGGCCTTGAGCCGGATATCCGTCGCCCGTGGCTGGTCCCCCTTTAAAACGGAGCCTAGGCCCAGGCAAACGGCCAGGGCGGCCAGAAAAACAACCCAACGTTTGATTTGCCGATCCATCTTGACCCTCCTTTGCTGAGTATCGGGCATGCCCCCCACCGACGAGAGGAACGCTCCCGGCGCCATTCTCCTCTCCCCTCGTTTGGAGCCGTAAGCGGCCTCGATGGGAATGGAGCAATAGGTCTCTCAGTGTTTTTCCCCTAAAGTTCTTGATGGGTACCGATGGCTGGGAAGTCAACGGCTTGAGGTGAGATGGCCTAATTTTTCGCTTTATGACCGTATTCTGCCGGACCCAAACCCGCTCAGTCGGACGGAGTGGACCTTTGGAGCAGGAATTAGGCGCAACTCGTGGATGTCCTTGACACGCCAGGGAAAGATGACTGGAGCCAGCGAGAGGGATCGAACCTCCGACCTGCTGATTAGAAGGGGGCTGGAGGACGGGAAGCGCTATCCAGGATTCGTGATCAGCCGCCCGACAGCCCTGCCAGTCGCGTCCGGGCGTCCTTGAGCTCGACAAAACGCGGGTCCGCGTCCGCCCAGTACCGGAGGAATTTCTCATACTCCAGGCGCGCCCTGTCCTTCTCGCCCTTCTCCTCCAAAACCCGGCCGAACCGGTAGTGATAAAGGGGATGAATGAGCATGCGCAGCCGGTTCTCCGGGTCAATGGTCGTCAGGCGCTCGTATTCGACGATGGCCTTGTCGAGATCGCCCTTTTTCCAGTACGCCCGGGCCAGGACGTCCTTCAGAAATGGGATATTATGTCTGCCCATGGAACCCGAGTTCACGGACCGCAGGATCCCGAACTCGATCTTTTCCCCGAGGCTGATCGCCTTTCCCACCGAGTTCTCGGCCAAGGCGGCCTCGGCGTCAAGGAGTGAGTAATAAAATCTCATCTCCGCTCGGTCGGCCGGATCCAGCCCGGGGAGGACATTCCCCATCTCCGTCAAATGCGCTTTTGCGGCTTCCAGTCGGCCTTGCTTGAGTTCGGCCCAGCCGAGGCTGAAGCTATGATCTGCCGCATAATAGGCCCGGCGCGACGGATCGTCTTTTATGTTGGAATCCACAGATCTCCGGAAAGCCGCAAGGGACTCGTCGAATTCTCCCCTGTCCGCATAGAGGAATCCCATGGTCCAATCGATGTACGCAACGCCGGAAGGATACTCGTATTTCTCAGCCTGGCCTCGGTTGAAGAGAAAATCGGTGAGCGACCTGTCCAGCCGGCCGAGAAGATAATCATAGACGCCCTTGATATAGGGCGCATCCAAGTTGGCCCATTGCGTCGGTGCCTTCTTGGGGTACTCCTCTATCCAACGCTCGCCTTCTCCGTAGTTCTCTTTGAGGGCATAAACGTAAGCCAGGCCGGGATAGGCGTTGAAGAAATCCGGCTTGATGGCCAGCGCCTCTTGATATTTCGCCGCGGCTTCGTCCAGGTTTCCCATAAAGAGATTCATCTCGGCGATGGAATCGACCGGATTGGGAAGCCCGGGATTCAACTCGGCATAGCGCTCGAACGATTGAACCGCTTTGGCGAAATCTCCGGACCTGGCGTAGGCATAGCCAAGCTCATTGACGGCAAAGCCGTACTTTGGGTCGATGGCGATGGCCTTTTCGAGTTCGCCGATGGCCTCCGGGTCGCGGCCGGAGACATAGAAAAATTGCCCGAGCTCGAAGTGGGCTTCCTTATCCTCCGGATACTTATCAACGAGGTCCTTCAGTAGCCGGAGTTCTTTTGCGGGATCCCGTTCGATGCTGCCCGCATATTTGGACTCGATGAAAAGCCGCTCCCTCTCTGTGGCCCTGGCCGAATAGATCTTGGCTTTCTCTAGGGCCTTGTTGGCGGCGGGATCATCCAGAAGATTTCCGGCTGCTCTGGCCAGGACATAGTAGGCGAGGGCGAACGTCGGGTCGAGGGCGACGGCCTTCTCCGCGAATTTCCTTGCGTCCGCATAAAAGAAGTTATCGTCGGCTTCACGGGCCTTCAGATAGTAATCGTAGGCCTCCATGGAGCTCGTGGTGAGGTCGATGATATTCCGGCCGGGGGTCTCGATCTTGAGTGCCGGGGGCGCGATGCCGCGGCGGATCGTCCGGCTGATCTCGTCGATCTGGGATTTAAGGATGCTGGCGACGCCGTCTCCCCTGGCCGAGGCGCTTTTGAGGATATGTTTGTTGGAGGCATCCAGGACCTGGACGTCCGTGGCGAACGTCTCTCCCGCCTTAACGAAGCTTCCCAGGACGACGGCCTCGATGCCCTCCTTGCGGCAGACGTCGAAGCCCGCCTCCTCGTCGAAGATGGCGGCTGCGTCCCTCCCGGAATTGCGCAGGAGGTCCTTCATCCTCTCCCAGGATGTGACCCGTACGCGATTCGACTGCTCCAAGCTCGTGATGAGTAGGTGCGGGATCGCCTCCCGAAGG
>CAZJBD010000209.1:0-3667 GCA_964544265.1 uncultured Eubacteriales bacterium | reverse complement strand
ATCCAGCCCGGTTGAACGTTCAAGGGCGCCCCCTCCGACCGCATCCTGAGATCGCGGCCATGGTCGCCAACTTATTTCGGATGAACACTCTCTCCCGATGATCCAAAGCGAACAGGAAAATGGCCGGGATTAGGGCTGCCGTCAGGAAAACGCTGCCGATCAGTTTGGCGTGCCCGATGAGATCGCACGCGACCAGGCCCGTGACATAGATCATGAGGATTAACACCAAACGGGCAATGCAGGCGTCCCATAAACGGCTCAGCTTCAGCCCGCCGACCTTTTGAGCCGCCCAAAAATTGAAGAACGTAAATATCGCTAGGCGGAGTGCCGTTGCGAGGGCGGCACCATTGATGCCCCAGGACCTGACGAACGCCCACATCAGCAGGGAATAGATCACGAGCTCAAGGACCTGGAATTTCGTCGTTACGTCCACGCGTCCGATCCCCTGAAGGTAGTTGTAGGCGACCGTGATGACCGAGTTGATCAGAAAGCCGATGGCCAGCAGCTGAAGCACGACGGTGCTGTGGCGGGCAAAATCCGAACCCAACCACAGATCAAGGATATTGCGGCTGAAAAAGAACACCAGGAGCAATAGTGGGCCCGTCAGAATGAGAAGGTACTTGACGGACTTCGAAATGATCCCCTCCATCCTTGCGCCCTGGTTTCCCCCGTTGAGGAAACTGAAGGCCGGGAACAGGACTAAGGACAGGCTCCCCGGAATGATCCCGATCCGGCTTATCGTTTCATAAGGCGCGGAGTAATAGCTGACGGCATCCATGCCGACGATGTTGCCGATCATTAAGCGGTCCAGAGAACTGATTATTGCGTACAGAATGCCCGAAACCGCGAGCCAACCGCTGAACGATAATAGGGGACGGAGGTAGGCCCGGGAAAAAAAAGGCTTCGATCTCAGGACCGGGAAGACGCGAAAGCAACTGAACGCCCAAAGCGACAAGCCCAGGAGGCGCGAAAGGATGAGCATCAACACGATTACAGGAAGATGGAAGCCCAAAAGGGCCCCTACGAGGGGCAGGGAATAGAACAGGACATTGAGCGGGATCTTTACGGCGTTCACCAAGTCGAACCTCTGCCCCGCCTCCAGGACTCCCCTGAAGGACGAAGACACGAAATTCAGCGGCAATGAGATAGCCACGAGCTCCAGGGTCAGCCGGGTTTCCCCACCGTAGGTGGCGGGGATCTTCAAAAAATGTTCGGAGAGGGGGGGCGCCGCAAGGAACAAGCCCAGGAAGGCAACGGTCCCTAGGGCTATCTGCAAAAAAACCGTCGTCCAAAGATAGCCGGGGAGACGCTCCATCTCTCCCTTGCCGAGGGCTTCGGCGATATACTTGGTCGTCGTTCTTCCCAGCCCCAACTCGAACATGCCAAAATAGCCGAAAACGACCCAAACGATAGAAAGGATTCCGAACCGGGTCGTTCCCAGATAGCGAATGACATAGGGGATAGTTAGAAACCCCGCGGCTAAAGGGATCGCCAGGCCGATAAAATTAATGATCGTGTTCCTGGCGAGCACAGCTCCAGCGAGCTCGTCCCTGACGTGGGATTCCGATGATATCGGGGGCATGTCTATCAAGGGTCTCCTAAAGATTTTTTTCAGGCTACCGCCGATGGCAAAATTCATCTATCCTGGTTGTGAAAAAAATTTACGCTTTTGCGAAGATCACAAGCCTAATATCTAATATTATATCCAAAAACAGGGTGAAAATCGAAAGCTTGCGCATCTTCGTCCAGCCACCGGCATCATAGCCCCGCCCCTGTCGGCCTCACAATCGTCTAAGAGGATGAATCCATGGGTGAAAATCACCTTTCAGATATCACCTATAAGGGTGAGGCTTTGACAATTTTCGTCATTAGGGATATAAAGAACTCAACAACATGAACCATAGAAAATCCGGTATCGTCGCTCTGGCCGTTCTTTTTGCCCTCTTTTTCCCGTCGGCTCGCCTGCTATCCGCACAAGCTATCGATCCCTTTTACCTCAAGTTATTTCAGGACGGAGAAGCTTCTTTCCGGGCCCGAAATTTTGCGGAAGCGGCTAAGGACCTGGAGGTCGCCGTGTTCGGACTTGCGGCCGATCGGATGAAAGCGGCCAAGGCCTATATTTATTTGAGCCTAAGCTATAGCGCTCTCAAGAACAGGGACCTTTGCCGCCAGTTCTTGTCCCGGGCAATCACGCTCCTGGGAGAAGAGGGTCCTGGCTCTCTTGGCCTGGACATAGTTACTCTGAACGATTATGGACGGCTGATCGAGGACTTCCAGCTAGCACCCGGCGCCTCTCCAAGGGAACAAACCGGCGGCGTCCGGGAAAAGGCGGCGGCGGAACCTCAGCCTCAGGCCCAGAAAACGAAACGTCCTGTCGAATCCTCCAGAATCAAAGAGCTTGAAGCCAAGTTGAAGGCCTCGCCGGATGAGGCTTCAATCCAATATGAGTTAGTTTCGCTCTATCTCGAGCAGAAAAACTACAAGAAGATTATCTCGATCATGGAAGGCTTCCTGAAAAAACACCCAAAAGAGGTTCCCGCGGTCTTTCATCTGGCCAAGGCTAGGTTTTTCCAGAAGGAATATCGGAGAGCTAATTACGGGTTCCATGAGGTCATCAGCCCCTCATCGGAGAACCAGATCACCAAGGACATTGTTCTGCGGTCCACGATCTATCTAACCCTTTGCCTCCATGAGCTCGGGCAAAAGGTAAGCCTCGCGTCCTACGTCGATTACATTTCCCAGAATATTCCCCTGGCCGAACTCAACCGGATTCTAGCCGAAGAAGGCCTCACGGAGCGATGGACCCGCCTTAAAGCGCTGAACGCAAAAACGAAATAGGGCCTGAAGCGACCGGTCTATTTGACACTCCTCTTGCCCTCATTTATACTGATTTTTTCATGTTTGCGAGATCATGACCCAAATGGAAGCTCCTCTTAGGAAGATTGCCAAGGCCGAAGGGATGTCCCCTGAACGGCTGCGCGAGCTTCTAGCCTCTGGCAAAGTCGTCATCCCGTGGAATCCAATACACGCTCCCGAACGCGCATCGGGCATCGGGAAGGGCTTGCGAACGAAGGTCAACGTCAACCTCGGCACCTCAAAGGATTTTCCCTCGCTGGCCCCCGAGCTCAAGAAGGTCGCCGTAAGCCTCCAATACGGGGCCGACACGATCATGGACCTGAGCACAGGGGGAGATATCCGTAAGATCCGCCGTAGGATTCTCGCCAGGACTCCCCTCCCCCTGGGGACTGTACCCATCTACCAAGCCGCTATCAAAGCCATCGAGAGGCGCGGCGCGATCGTGGACATGACCGAGGAAGACTTTTTTGAGGCCATCGAAACCCAGGCCCGGGAAGGCGTGGACTTCATGACCGTCCATTCTGGCCTGACCATGAAGGCCATCGACAGGCTCAAACAGCAGGGCCGGGTTGCCGACGTGGTCTCTCGGGGCGGGGCGTTCCACCTGGCCTGGATGCTCCACAATAAGAAAGAAAATCCCTTCTATGCCCGCTTCGACCGTCTTCTGACAATTGCCCATAGATATAACGTCACCCTCAGTCTCGGGGACGGCCTCCGGCCGGGTTCCATTATCGACGCCACCGACCGCCCCCAAATAGAAGAACTCCTGACCCTGGGGGAACAGGTCAAGTACGCACATGAGGCAAAAGTG
>CAZJBD010000208.1:0-3679 GCA_964544265.1 uncultured Eubacteriales bacterium | reverse complement strand
ACCTGTTCCCGACGACCCGGTTCCGGATGGCCTACGACAGCCTGAGACAGGCGAACCCCCTTCAGGCCAACCGCGAGTATGTCGGGCTGCTTTATCTGGCCGCCAAGGAGAGCGAGGCGGCCGTCAACGAGGCTCTTAGGCGGCTGCTGGACGAGGAGTCGCCCATCGCCCTGGAAGCGGTCCGCCGGATCGTCCAGTCGGGCCAGAAGCTCGCGCCGCACCGCGAGGTCCATGTCGAGAGCGTAGATCTTGCCCGCTATGACGAGCTTCTGGGGATCAGGGAGGAAGCCGATGGCCTCCAAAGCTGAGCCGAAGGAACGGCTGGAGAAGGGCCTGAAGAGCTTGTGCCTCTCGGGGATGAAGAGATCCTACGAAGAGCTGGCCCGGCAGGCCGAACAGGACGGCGCCGGCTACCGGGATTACCTTCTGGAGCTCGTGCTCAGGGAATGCGAGACAAGGGCCCAGAACCGGGTCGAACGGCTTCTTCACGACTCCCGGCTGCCGCTCGAGAAGTGCTTCTCGACGTTCGATGAGAAGCGGCTGCCGGCCAAGGTCCAGCACCAGGTCAAAGCCCTCATGGATGGGACCTTCCTCGACCGGAAGGAGAACATCCTGGCCTTCGGCAATCCCGGGAGCGGCAAAACGCACCTGCTCTGCGCCCTGGGTCAGGAGCTTATCCGGAATGGCCGGAGCGTCTATTACGCGGTCTGCAGTCTCCTCGTCCAGGAGCTCCTCTATGCCAAACGGCAACTGGAGCTGCCCAAGGTGCTGAAGCGGCTCTCGCGGTTCGACGCCCTGATCATCGACGATATCGGCTACGTCCAGCAGGAGCGGGAGGAGATGGAGGTCCTGTTCACCCTGCTGGCCGAGCGCTATGAGCGCGGCAGCGTCATGCTCACGTCCAACCTGCCGTTCTCAAAGTGGGAGACGATCTTCAAAGACCCGATGATCGCTGCGGCGGCCATCGACCGCCTCGTCCACCACAGTATCATCCTGGAGCTGAACATCCCGAGCTACCGGATGCAGGCGGCCAAGAAGGCTTAAGATGACCAAGAACGGGAAAAATAGTTGTCGTCGGACGGGAATAATACTTGACGTTGATCATTCTGGTGTTTCTCGCAAGCCGTAAGCTTCTACCATCTGGGAGATGTGGTTCTCATCGTAAAGGATTGCCACAGCTCCGTCGCTAGTTCTCCCCTTCCTGAATCCCATGGCCGCAAGGATTCTGCCTACTCGTTGATAAGTAAGCCGTGATCTCTCTGGGCGGTTTTGGTTTAGCCGATCCACAATGGTCTTGACGGGAAGGTAGCCATGCCAAACAAAATCTCCTAAGTTCCTGATTAAGTTCAGGATCTCGCCTTCAAGACTTACTGATCTCTCAATAAGGCGATCCCGCTCCAACATCCTCACCAGGGCCAGAAATCCCTGTTCTCCTTGTGGATTGACCAGCCGAATTACCTGCAACAGCGGCTTGAGTATGTCACCGAGCCGCGCGGCGGACGGCTTTTGCGCCTCAGGGAGTGGGCGTCCCATGTGCCACGCTCGAAGCGCGACCAGTCGCTCCTTCAGCTCCAACGCCCCCTCCGGAACAACATCGTTTTCAAAACGACGACGGCTTATCGGCATGTTGATGTATACAGCCCTGGTCTCCAGAATCCTATCGATCCCCTCGTTCGTCGCGATGATCGTCGGGCCGAAGATCGAGTAATAAACCGTATCTCTGTGGGGCCCACGGTCAGGATAAATTACCCGCGGAACCCTTGCCCCTTTCTCGAAACGATGAAGCAGGATATCCTCGCTGCCGCTGTTTTCGGCCTTCTTCCAAACGTTCTGGACGTCAAAGAATATCGAGCAGCCGAAGTTTTCAGCCGACCGGATGATATAGGCTTCCCGGAGGGATTCAATATGTATCCCTCTGTAGGCCAGGTAGATAAGTCCCTTCCCGGTCCTGCTCTTGCCCCTTTCGGGAACGGAGAACAGGCAAATAATAGGTGAATACTGAACCTCGTCCAGAAGATAGGTATGAATAGCCCAGGTGGCCAGGAAATCGTAAAAGACATCGCTCGGCAGGTCGGAGATCCCGCGGAAATAGCGAACTATATCAACATAAAGATCCCTGCCATAGATGGCTGGATCTACACAGCAGGCTTCATAATTCCGAATGACGTTATCGATCCTCGCCAATAACCAAGGAATCTTCACTTTAGGAGGAGGGACGGATCGCACACCGTCCAAGTCTACGTGGTCCCTGACCGCGATGTTATTTCCTTCCTTGACGAGAAAGACCACAGCTCCGTTCTGTTCGACTAGGTCGATAAGACTGTCAAACTTCGCAATATAGTTGGGCTCCTGCCTTTCTTGAGCGCCCCTGTTTTCCCGCTCTCTCCGATCTGACCGCCGCTGTCTTCTCAGTATCCTTCTATAGCAATCAACTTCCCCACTTCTCAATTCGAACCGATCCCTCAGGTTGTTATCAAGGAAGTGCTCGGCCACGGCTTCATCCATATGTGAAAGAACTCTTAAAACTGGCTCGAGTCTTCGGGGAAGCTCCGTCCGTTCGGTGTCTTGAGGGATTAGCTCCAGCCTAAATTGAAGGAAGTTTTTCGATGCGGTGACTATCCGTTGAAATTCTTCTCTCCCGTGCGTACGCAAATACTCGTCTAGGTCAACGCCGGCAGGGAGTTGGACAATATTGGACTTATCGGGAAGGAATTCTCCGATCTTCAACGCCCCCTCTTCGCCCGCCCGGTCGCCGTCAAGACAGATGAATACCTTCTCGCAACGCGAGAAGCGCGGAACGAACTCCTGCTTGAAGCTCATCGCCCCCAGCACGGCAACCGCGGGCAATCCGGACTGAACGGCGGTAATGCAGTCCGTCGGCCCCTCCGTGACATAGACGGAATTGACGCCAAGAGCGTCTTCGTTGTAAAGGCAAGGGATCTCCCCACGCAGATGAAGGTATTTTGGGCCATTACCGTTGAATTCTCGGCCGGTAAGATGAACGACCCTGTTTCGCTTGAGAATCGGGAAGACGATTCTTCCGAAGAAGTAATCCCGGATCATTCCGTTTGCATCTCTCTTCAGAACTCCAGACCTCAAACACAATTCCTCGAGCCGGCCGAGGTGATTAAGGAGGTGGTCAAGCAGCCCCCCTGCCGCATAGCCAATCCTAAACCTCAGAATGCTTTCCTCACTGAATCCTCTTTCTTCCATCAGGTAGCGCTTGGCCTCACGATCGAGACAGGTTTCATAGAACGAGGCCGTATCGCCAAGTATCTCTTCGATAGCTAGCCTATCTTCTTGAGGCATGGGTTACCTGCCTCTCAATGACTTTGGCAACTCGAGCCCTGCGTGCTCAGCAAGGTCAGCCAAGGCTTCTACGAATCCTATCCGCTCATAGAGCATTAGGAACTTGATGACATCTCCTCCGACTCCGCAGCCAAAACAAAAGAAGTACTGGTCCTGTGTGTTTACGGAAAGGCTGGGATCATGATCATCGTGAAAGGGACATCGTGCCTTAAGACCCCGGTCCAGTGGAATCCTTGCCCCGATAATTTCGACGATATCCGAGGACGCTTTGATCTTATTGATGAGTTCCCTGTGTTTGTCAGGTCGCATGGCATTGACTCCCGAGTGTCATTGTCCAGGGAAAAGTTCATCGTACGAGCAGCCCAGAGCC
>CAZJBD010000207.1:0-3704 GCA_964544265.1 uncultured Eubacteriales bacterium | reverse complement strand
GGATTGCGGTCACGCCCGTACGGACCGAACCGCCCCGGTTTAGGGTCGTGTAGCCCACCCGCACGCCGGGCACATCGGTGATGGCGTTTAAAGGGCCCGTGGGCATGACGCCGGTAATCAAGCCCAACTCGCGGGGCCTTGGCCGGGGCGTTTCATCGATCCCCCCTTTGCTATAAAACGCGAGCAAAAGAATGACGACCCAGACCGCCGTCAATTTCTGATTCTTATTCATAAAAAGATAGTATGTAATGGCCTCGGGCTTGTCAATCCGGAGACGAACTCGGTTGAGTCGAGCCATCTTCTCTCAAAAAACAGCGAATAAGCCGTTGAGCGTGTCAACGAATTCGATGCCGATGCCCAGGACGCCCGGAAAGCATGTCCGAAAACGGACAGGGGCTGTTCCGAAAGCGGATAAGAAAAGATGAAGGTTTAAATATATTTCTCGAACGCAGAGAGGATGGCATGTTCTTCGCATAGTGATGAATGGAGCCTACGATGTTAGTGACTGAAACCTTCTCGCTCTCTCGGACGTATATAACAGCGGAGGGCGAAGGATGGGTAACGGGATTCCCGGGGGCGGGAGTTTAGGACACGGTATCAAAAAAGAAGGGAAACATGGCCACCCGATGCCTCAAGTGCCAGACGAGCAACCCGGATACCGCGAACTACTGCAATAATTGCGCAACGCCTCTCCATGAGGTCCGTCCCCAAGATATTTCCAGCGCCGTCACTCAGGTTATTGAATCTCATTCCTGGGACCTTGCGACAGGCACGACCTTCGGAACCGGAGGACGTTACCAAATCATCGAACAGCTAGGCCAAGGGGGCATGGGGCGTGTTTACCGGGCCCTGGATACGAAAACGCGGGAGGAAGTGGCCCTGAAGCTCATCCGGCCGGACATCGCCTCCGACCGGCGGACGCTCGATCGGTTCGTCAATGAGATTAAGCTGGCCCATAAGATCTCTCACCGGAACATCGGCAAAATGTACCACCTCGGCGAGGACCAGGGCCTTCACTACATTACGATGGAATACGTGCCCGGCGAAGATCTCAAGAGCTTCATCCGGCGCTCGAGGCGGCTGGACACCGGGACGACCGTCGCCATCGCCAGGCAGGTCTGCAGCGGTTTGACCGAAGCCCACAACGCGGGCATTGTCCACCGCGATCTCAAGCCCGGCAACATCATGATCGACGAAGAAGGGAATCCCAAGATCCTGGATTTCGGGATCGCCCGGGCCATGGGAAGCCAGAGTGTAACGGCCGAGGGAATAGTGATCGGCACCCCCGAGTATATGTCGCCCGAGCAGATCGAGGGGAAGGACCCCGACCGCCGTTCGGACATCTATTCGTTCGGCGTCATCCTCTTTGAGATGGTTACAGGCCGGCTGCCGTTCGCTGCGGATACGCCTTTCGTCATGGCCTTCAAACATCAAACCGAAAAACCGCCCCGTCCGGAAGACTTGAATCCCCAAACTCCGCTCCAGCTGGGTGCCATCATCCTCAAATGCCTGGAGAAAGACAGGGAAAAGAGATACCAGTCTACGGAGGAGGTCTGCCGCGACCTTGGCCAGGTCGAGGAAACCATCCAGACGGCAGTTGTCGCATCGCCCTGGACCAAGCCGACGACGCGCAAAACGCGGCCGGCCCGGAGGCTTTCCATCCCCTGGCGAAAGACCCTCATCCCAGCCGTCGTTTTTCTGGCCCTCCTTGCGGGTGGGATCGCCATCCGAGGGATCCTCCCCAAAGCTATCGGCGCTGTCCACACGGTTGCCATCATCGGCTTCGAGAACCTGACCGGAGACGCGACCTACGATTATCTGAAAAGGGCCATCCCCAACCTGCTCATCACCAGCCTCGAGCAATCAAAATACCTGGACGTGATGTCCTGGGAACGGATGAACGACCTGGCTGGACAGAAGGACAGGGGAATGGCCACTCCGGCCGAGCGGGACTTCTGGTTCGAGGTCTGCCGCCGGGAAGGCATCACGGCCATCGTCCTGGGGAGCTTCACCAAGGCCGACAATCTGTTCGCCACGGACGCCAAGATCTATGAAGTCCGGACCAAGAATCTCCTCAAGAGCGTCGGCTCGAAGGGAGAAGGCGTCGGCAGCATCCTGAGGACGCAGATCGACGAGCTGAGCCGCGAAATTTCCAAGGGCGTGGGCCTTTCGGAAGGTGCGGCCGAAGGAGACGCGGCCCCGATTAGCAAGGTCACGACGGCATCCATGGAGGCCTACAAGCTCTTCCTCAAAGGCCAAGAGGATTTCGACCGCTACTACTATGATGATGCCCGCCGGTCCCTCGAGATGGCGGTCGAAATGGACCCGGAATTCGCCCTTCCTTACTATTACCTGACCCGCGTTTATACGGATCTGGCCGACGCCCCTCAGGCGGCCGAGGCCCTGGCGAAATTTAAGAAGTACGGAAAGACGGACATGGGCAAGGGAAAGGACGGTTTGTATGCCGCCGCCCTTTCCGCCCTGGTCGAGAAAGATCAGGAAGGATACGTCAGGGGACTGAACGACATTATCCACGCCTATCCCGACGACAAACGGGCCCATGTGGACCTGGCCTGGTTCTATAAAAACTCGAAAAAGTACAACGAGGCAATCGCCGAGTTCGATAAGGCGCTCGAGATCGATCCCGCCTTCGGCTACGCCCTGAACATGCTGGCGTATACGTACGCGGAAATGGGCGAGTCGGATAAGGCAATCAAGACCTTCGAACGCTACGCCGCCGTCCTGCCGGGCGACGCCAACCCTCACGATTCCATGGGTGACCTGTATTTCTCATACGGCAAATTCGATAAAGCCAAGGCCAAATACGAGCAGGCTCTGGCCGTCCGGCCGGAATTCCCGTCGGCTTGGAAGCATGCCTATCTCTGCGCCATGGACGGGGATTACGTCCGGGCCCTTCAGTGGATCGACCACTTCATCACCAACGCTCCTACGGACGGCATCCGGGCCCAGGGCCACCAGTGGAAAGGTTTTTATAACTCTCTCACGGGTCGCTTCACTGAAGCTCTCGACGAACTCGGCAGGGCCGAAGCCATGGCCAAGGCTTCCGGAAACGCCGACATCGCCGACATTACGCTGCGAGGGGCCCTCTGGACCTGTTACGACTGGGGGAAGTTCGACCTCTGTCGGACCTACCTGGAGAGACGCCTCGCCTACAGAGTCGAGAACGGGTTGGGAACTCCGAGCCTGAATAAGGTCTATGCGCTTCTCTACTCGGGCCTTCTGGACATCAGAAAAGGCGATATAACCTTAGCCCGGAAAAAGCTAGCCGACATCGAAATCCTTTCCGGCTCCATCGCCGAGAAAGAGAAGAATTTCAACCAGATGGCCGTCAATCTCCTCAAACAGGAGGTCCTTTTCGCCGAGGGGGCCTACGACGAGGCGGTCCGGGTGTTTAAAGAAGGCCCTCCGGTCCGGGTGAATCTCGCGGCTTATATGACGGTTCAGCAGAAAAACTTGCCATTCCAGGCCGATTTCGCGGCCCGGGCCATGGCGAAAAAGGGCGAGATAGAAAAGGCCATCGCGGAATACGAACGCCTCGTGTCGCCCGATTCCAGAGTCCGGGAAGGGGCGCTGATCCATCCGTTCAGCCGCTTTAGACTGGCCGCCCTATATGAAGCGAAGGGCGCTCCGGACAAGGCAGCCGCACAGTACGAAGAAGTCCTCAAAGTCTGGAAGAACGCCGA
>CAZJBD010000206.1:0-3774 GCA_964544265.1 uncultured Eubacteriales bacterium | reverse complement strand
CCCAAGACTCTGTCTGTAATCATTAATCCCCCCAACCCCCCTTGGCCAATCAAGGAGGGAACAGGATAAGGTCTGTGTCGCCGGAATCGTCGGTCGGAGCGGGCACGGATCCTCGACCGGATGATGAAGATGTGCTAGACTTCCGAAAGAGCGGAGAAAGAACTCAGGTGATAACCTTCGGCCGATTTAAGATTTCCGTTTATAACCACGGTTTTTTCCGTCTGGACGGGGGGGCGATGTTCGGGACGGTTCCCAAGAGCATCTGGTCGCGCCGGATTCCTGCGGATGAGGACAATTGCATCCGGCTCGCTACCCGGTCGCTGATCGTTGATGCCGGCGAGAGAATCTTCATGGCCGATGTCGGCAACGGCGACAAGTGGCCGGAGAGACTCTCTCGGATATACGCCTTTCAGAATTCCTCTTGTCAGGAAACGGGTTTCAATGTCGACGCCATAACGGATATTGTTTTAACCCACCTTCATTTTGACCATGCGGGCGGGATTTCCCGATATCAGCAGGGAAGCCAGACAGACCTTATTCTCTGCTATCCCCGGGCCCGGATCTATCTCCAATCGGAAAATTATGAAGACGCCAAGAATCCCAATCCCCGGGAGCGCGCGAGTTACCTTAAGGAGAATGTTCTTATTCTCGAACAGGCAAATCTCATATTGACCCGCGGCTTGGAAGAGATCTATCCCGGCCTTTGGGTGCACCAAATCAACGGTCATACCCGCGGCCAGCAATGGCTCGAAGTCAAAAATGGTTCCCAGTCCGTCGTCTATCCCGGCGATTTGATCCCCACGACTCATCACCTTCCCCTCCCATATACGATGGGCTACGATATTTCGGCCGGGACGTTGCTCAAAGAGAAAGAGGATTTCCTGAACCGGGCGGTCGCCCATCATTGGATCGTGGTTTTCGAACACGATCCAGATATCCCCGCGGCCAGGGTGAGAACGGACGATAAGGGCAATTTCGTCCTGCAAGACGTCATTGCGCTTTGAGGAGTCCATTGCTTCTATTTCGTGAGAAAGCCCGTCTTGGCTTTAAGGAGGGGGAGACGGAATGGCTGGGGAGGTCGGTTCACTATTTTCAGACTATTGACTCGACGAATACGAAGGCCTACGAATTGGCTCTGGCTGGCGCCGGGGAAGGGGAGGCGGTGGTCGCAGAATCCCAGGAGAAGGGAAGGGGGCGGCTGGGAAGGCCCTGGTATTCCCCGCCTTATCTAAACCTCTATCTCTCCGTCATCCTCCGTCCGAAGATCTCTCCCCGGGAGGCACCTCTCCTTACGCTGGTGGCCGCGGTCGCCACGGCAGACGCCGTCGAGGAGATTTCCGGTCTCATCCCGATGATCAAATGGCCCAATGATATTCTCCTGGGAGGCCGAAAGGTGGCCGGGCTTCTCAACGAAATCCATGCGGGAGCGGACCGAATCGATTTCGTGATCTTGGGTATCGGCGTTAACATCAATATGGATGCGAAATTATTACCAAAGGAGATCCGGGAAATCGCGACCTCCTTGAAGGAGGAGACGGGAAGGGCAGTTTCACGGAAAGCCTTTCTTCAGGCACTTCTGCAGAAACTGGAAGCTTGGTATAAAATCTTTTCCGAGGAGGGCCCTTTTCCTATTCTGAAGGCGTGGAGAGATCGGGCTCAAATTAAAGGCACGCCGCTCAGAGTAACTTCCTGCGGAGAGACATGGACCGGTATTGCTGTCGATATCGACGCGCACGGGAATCTCATCATCGAGACGGAGGACGGACGACAAAAAAGAATCCTGACCGGGGACGTCGAATACGATCCAATCTAGAGAGAGTTTTCGGGGATTGGGGTATTGCCCTCACGGCCGCGGCAGACGGACAATGAACGTGCTTCCTAATCCCGGCTCGCTTGTGACATCGATGGCGCCTTTATGGGCTTCGACAATCTTTTTGACGATGGATAATCCGAGTCCAGTTCCCTTCAGCTTTCCCCCTCCATCTCGGCGGACTTGATAAAACTGGTCGAAAATTAGCGGCAGATGTTCTTTAGCTATTCCGATTCCGGTGTCTTCAACGGCCACCGAGACGGATGCGGCATTTCCCTTTAAGCTGATCCTTACCCGGCCTTGGCGTTTGTTGTATTTTATGGCGTTGCTGATCAGGTTCGTAAAAGCTTGTTCAAGGGTTTGTTCGTCTCCCAAGACAAGAACAGCCCCTGATACACGGTTCAATTCCAGGGCTACGCCGGATTCCTCGGCGACGGGCCGCATGAGTTCCAGGAGTTTCTCTAAGACCTTTTGGATATCCAGGGGCCTAAATTTATCGACGATCTGCCCTTTGTTGATGCGAGCGAGATCCAGCCAGTCATTGATCAAGCTGAGAAGCCCGTCCAGGCGGTCCCGGGCCTTGAGGATCATCTCCTTGAATTGTCCATCGATGGGACCCATAGCCCCGGCCAGGACGACTTCGAAATATTGTTGAACAGCCACGAGCGGGCTCCGGAGCTGATGGGAAACCATCGTGATGAAATTTCCCTCCAGGACTTCTTTTTCTTTCCGCAGGGCCTCGGCTTCAAGGATGAGCCTTCTTCGTTCAAGAGCCCGGCCGATAATCATCCGCAATTCATCGGGGCTGAACGGCTTGGGTAGGAAGTCATAAGCGCCTCTTTTCATGGCCTCCACGGCGGAATCGACGGTCGCATAACCGGTGATGACAATAGGAATGACGTTCGGGCTGATGACTTTCAAATGTTCCAGGACATCAAACCCGCTAATTCCCGGCATTTTCAAATCGATAAGAACTAAATCCGGTCCGAGTTCCCTGATCTTGTCCAATCCCGCGGCCCCGTCTTCGGCCGTCTCCGTGCGAAAGCCGCTTTTAAGCAGGATTTGGGTGCAGGAGTCCCGTATCGCCTCCTCATCGTCAATGATAAGCACGAGCGGTTTTTGTTCGGTCATGGACAGCTCGAAATATTATTTTAATCCAAAACGGGCTTTTTCGCAGCAAACTTTCTATTTTTTAAGGAGTTTATCGATCCTGGCTAAGAGCACGGCGGGCTTGACGGGCTTGTCGAGGTAATCATCCGGACCGATCATGCCCTGCTCATTTTTCTTGAACTCGAATCCGGAGCCGGTAATCTCCTTGACGGCGGAGATCATGATGATCGGCGTGCTCTTGACATCCGCGTATTCGGGGGACGTTTTGACGGCCTGGCACAGAGAAAAGCCGTCAAAAAGGCTATCCATCATGATGTCCAGGAGGATCAGATCCGGCTTTTCCGATAGAATTTTCTGCCGGCCTTCGGCGGAATTGGCGGCAGTTATGACCTCATACAGGGCTGATCTTAAAATCGGGGTGATGGCCTCCCTGAAATCCGGATCATCATCAATCACCAGGATTTTTGGCGATGTCTTCATCATGATTTGTCCTCCTTTACTCGTTGAAGGCGTTCTCAATCGCGAGTTTCAGCTCGTCTTTGCCGAAAGACTTGATGAAATAGAAAAAGATATCTTGGGCCCGAGCCTTGGCCTCCAGGCGCTTTGTGTTTTTTCCGGTCGTCATGATGATCTTGATCTTGGAATCGATACTCTTCAAGACGGGAACGGCCTCATAGCCTTTCATTTCGGGAAGGTTGACATCCAGGATCAAGCAGTCGAAACATCCTTGAGATATTTTCTTGATTGCCTCGGTCAATGTCTGGCCCGTTTCGATATAGTAATTTTCATTCTTCAAAAAAGCCTCCAAGTCTTTCCGAGCCCTGGCGTCCGCGTCGATCACCAGGATCCTCTTT
>CAZJBD010000205.1:0-3799 GCA_964544265.1 uncultured Eubacteriales bacterium | reverse complement strand
CGAACGCAGGGCGGACGCCCGAGGTGTGGTTGTCCGCCCTTTTTTTATTTTCTGGGGGAATTTACCGATCTTGCGTTCCTAGCCCGCGGCCGTCGATTTCAGGCCGAGCGCAAAAAAAATTTCTATCCATCCCTTTTCCAGCCCGGCGAGGCATTCCTTCAGGTTGTCGAGTCCGCCCCCCGTTGCCAGATCGACGCGAAACCGTCCCCTTTTATCAAAAAGGCAGCCCCTGGCAATAGCAGCTCACGGGGAAATCAAAGGCCAAGGCGATAAAGCACCGGTTGCAGCTGATGCAGGCCGCCTGGTCGGTCTTGCCCTCCCTGATTTTTTTTACCAGATTCGGCTCCCGGATCAAGGGGCGGCAAAGCGGAATAAGATCGGTTTGTCCCTGATGAACGGCATCCTCCATCGCCCGGACGTGGCGCCACCCGCCGACGGCAAAAAGGGGCACGCGTCCCACGGCAGGACGCATCATCGACGCCGCCTTGAGATTGTATCCCTCTTCCATCACAAAACGGTCTTTCGTCATCGATAATTTTTCCTGGACCGCGGCTCTTTTGTCTTCCGGCATCAAACCGAGGATATCTCCCACCGGGATGTCGCCCCGGCACAGATTCCAGGGGGAAAGAGACGACGTCCCGCAGCTCACCTCAATACCGTCGATGGCCATCTCGGCCAACCAACCCGCATAGCGGACAGCCAAGGACGGCGTGATCCCCTCGTCCGGCGTGTGGTCGTTTGAGTTGAGTTTGACGATCAACACCTTATCCGATGGCCATTCCTTCCTGATTTCCGAGATGACGTTTCGCAGAAATTGGAACCTGTTTTCAGCAGAACCGCCCCACGGGTCGTTGCGGTGATTGAAGAAAGGCGACAGAAATTCGTTGATGAGATATCCGTGAGCCGCATGGAGCTGGATGCCGTCTGCGCCGGCCTCCGCAGCCCGCCGCGCCCCAGCCGCAAAAGCCAAAACAACCTCCGCAATCTGGTCGTTCTGGATTTCGTCGTTTTTAGGGGACGCCGAAGGACCTAAAGGTCGCCGCCCGATCGTATCCCCAGCGGCCTGAGCCCCGGCGTGGCCCAGCTGGAAAATGATCTTTCCGCCCGCCCGGTGAACCGCATCGACCAATTGCCTCAAACCGGGGATTATTTCATCGCTAAAGATGCCCAATTGATGTTTCTTTGTGCGACCCAGTGGATGAACCGCTGTGTGACTCGATATGATCAACCCCACCTCGCCTTTAGCGAGACGCCGCATCTTGCCTATGATTCTGTCCGTCACCTGTCCCCGGTCGGTGGCAAGGTTGTCTTCGCAGGCGGAAAAAACAAAACGGTTTTTGAGCTCAAGGTTCTTTAATTGGAATGGTGAAAAGAGGATCGACATTCGTCTCAGTCGCTTTCAACGAATTTTGTTGACTGTATTTATTATATTGAAATTTGCGAATTCCCACAACACGACAACAACCGCCGTATAAAAAACATCGGTAAGTTCCTGGATCATCCGGCGTCGAATGGTGTCCATCTTTTGCCTGTGCACATATGATTAATCTGCAGAAACGGAATGTCCGTCCAGGAATTCGCCCTCGAACTGACCAAGGTCCTCGGGCTCTTCAAGGACGGCCACGGTCAACGAAGCTCGCCCGCGGACGGACAAGCCGAGGACCGGTTTCGGCGGCGGTCGCGGCGGCAAGCGGTTCTAATCATCGTTTGACGAGCGGCGATATGCGCCGGGTCTTGACCCGGGGAGCCGTTCGTCGGGGGATCCAAGGGGGTATGCCCTCTTGGTCGCAGCGCGTGGTTCTTGCCCGCCCGAGAAGGGAGGCAGGGAGCGAAGCGAACGTTGGAAGGGGGAAACGCGAAGCGGGTTCCCCCTCCAAGTCGACCCGGGGACACGGGGCTCTCGCGCGTGTCCTAAAATCGATTCGAACGCAGGGCGGATGCCCGAGAAGGAGTAGCCCGCCCTTTTTTTTATTTTCGGAGGTTTTTCCGATATAATCCTATATAATTGGATCATGGTGGGAGTATGGAGAAGGCCCTTCAAGTCATCGGAGAAATGACCCGCCGGGGCATCCTTAAGGCCTATGCGATTGGAGGCGGGATTGCTGCGACCTATTATATCGAGCCCGTACTTACCTATGATCTGGATATTTTCTTCATCCCGGCCAAGGAAGGGCTGGATGCCATCGCACCGATCTGCGACTACGCCAGAGAGCGCGGGTTCAGCACTCAGGCCGAGTCGATCCTCATAGAAGGATTCCCCGTTCAGTTCATCCCGGCCTACAACGACCTCGTTCGAGAAGCCGTAGAAAACGCGGTGATCCTGAAGTACCGCGATGTTGAAGCCAAGGTTGTTACGGCCGAATACCTTGCGGCGATCGCCCTGCAGACAGGCCGAGCCAAGGATAGGGAACGGCTCATCAGGCTCCTTGACGAAGCTGTCGTCGACCGGGCCGTTTTCGGCAGGATTCTGGCGTCTTTTGGATTGGCCGACAAGTTCAATAAGCTGGAGAAACGATTCTATGAAAAATAGGGTTGCGGAAAACGTTTTCCGGAGAAAACGCGAAAGGCGCCGCCTATTGGCGAAGCTGCCTTTTGAAAAGAAGATCGAGATCCTCGTCGAGCTCCAGAAGGCTGCCGCGGAGATCCGCAAGGATTCCCGTCACGTTGTCTGGCCCATTTGAGAAAAGGACCTATTTCAATCATAAGAATTTCGTTTTTCTGCTGCGCTGGCTGAATGATCTATCGAGCGCCAATTTTGCCTCACTCGGTCGTGAGGAATGATAAAACATGATACTCAGGGGTATCAAATTGAGCTCAACATAATGGAGGGCGTGCCCAAAAGCCGCAGGGGCGCACAAAAGCGCCCGAAATCAGATAGACCTCTCGTACAGGCAAGAAGAAAATCACGAAAAGTATTTGCTGCCCGTCTCAGCCGCCATCAGAACCTCCTGGTAGGCGATCTGAGGCGGAGGGGGACATCCAGGAGAAGTCCCCCTCTCATCCACTCGCCCCACTCCTCAAGCCTCTTGGCGTGGCAGGAGGGGCAGAAGCCGCGGGTGCGGCAGGAGAACATCAGGAAGTGCTCGTTCCCACAGTCGGGACAGCGGATGCGGGCAAACCCGCAGCGGGGATTGCCGCAGTCAAGATAGCGCTCGACGACTTCCTTGACGATCGGCCGGAAGAAGCCGCACTCCTTCTCGAAGCGATGCTCATACTCCGTGAGGAAGCGCTCGAAGTAATGAAAGAGCACTCGGTAGAGGACAGTCCGCTCCGGATGCCGAGGACGATACACTCCCATGACGGAAGAATGGCCTCAAGAAACGGGTCAAGGTTAGAGACACAACCCTACCTCCTTCGAAGAAAGTGAGGATCTCTCGGTCGAAGCCAGGCTTTGGTAGAAAAAATGTCAACCGCAGTTATCGGCCAATAGAAGAAAATGGAAACAGTGGGAGCTAACGGTCAGCGGCCGAGATCTTCATCGTGCTCGAGAACACCGAGCCGGCCGGCATTCAGCACATCGACGGCCTTATAATAACTAAGGGGAAACACCCGTTCCCATTCCGAACACAGAAGTTAAGCCCTTGGGTGCCGATGGTACTGCCGAGGTCACTCGGTGGGAGAGTAGGACATTGCCGGGTTTTTTCTATCTTACATGCATCGTCTTTAATGAACGGATAAAGGAAGGGGCACGGGCCCTGATCGGTCATACTCCTCTCCTTTATTACGGTCAAATTTTAAAAGGAGTAGAGTATGAACATCTACGTCGGGAATCTTTCGCGCGACCTGACCGAGAGCGACC
>CAZJBD010000204.1:0-3811 GCA_964544265.1 uncultured Eubacteriales bacterium | reverse complement strand
ACGACAACGGCGATCCCCGGTTCAGGATCATCGTCGAGGGCGCCAACCTCTTCATAACCCAGGAGGCGCGACTCCGGCTGGAGGAAAAAGGAGTGGTCCTTTACAAAGACGCCTCGGCCAATAAGGGCGGCGTGACGTCGTCCCATCTCGAGGTCCTGGCCAGTCTGGTCCTGACCGATGAGGAGTGGGACGATCTCATGTCCGTCAAAGACGGAAGAATCACGGACTTCCGGAAACATTTTGTCAAAGAGGATCTGGATTTCATCCGCGAGAACGCGGCCCGGGAGTTCGAAATCATCTGGAAGGAAAACGCCAGGACGCGGATCCCCAGGTCCATCCTTTCGGACATAATCAGCGAAAAAATCAACCAGATCAAGGATGCCCTCAACGGCTCCAATCTCATCGAAGATAAGGATCTCCTGAAAAAGACCCTCGAGTGCTGCATCCCGCCCGTCCTGATGAAGAAAGTCGGTGTCGCCAAGATCATCCAGAGAGTTCCGGCCTCCTACCTCCGGGCGCTTTTCGCGTCACGGCTGGCCGGGCGCTACGTCTACGAGTTCGGCCTCAACGCCAACGAAATCCATTTCTATAACTTCCTGCAGGAATTCAAGAAGAATCCGGCCGCGTTATGGCTCGCGACGAGGCCGATCAACTGATTTCGCCGGTCAAATAGGCTCTGGTGCGGGGATTCTTGGGATCAGCAAATATCTCAGCCGCGGGGCCGTGCTCAACGAGCTCGCCCAGATAGAGAAAGACAATGTAGTCGGCGATGCGGCGAGCCTGCCTCAGGATATGGGTCACGACCACGACCGTATAATCCTGCTTCAGCTCCATGAGCCGTTTCTCGACGTTTTGACTCGATTGGGGGTCGAGGGCCGAGGTCGGTTCGTCGCCCAGGATGATCTCAGGCCCGACGGCCAGCCCCCGGGCCAGGCACAGCCTTTGTTGCTGGCCCATGGAGAGGCGGGAGGCAGGATGGTGGAGCCGCCCTTTCACCTCTTCCCAAAGGCCGGCGACCTTAAGGAAATTCTCGACGATCCGGTCCAGCTCCTTTCGGGACTTGATGCCATGAACCCTGGGGCCGTAGGCGATGTTATCGTAAATCGACATCGGGAGGACCTGGGGCTTCTGGGACAGGAGGCCCATCTTTTTTCGAACCTTGGTCACTTCGACCTTCGGCCCATAGATGTCCTCACCGTCGACCAGGACCCTTCCTTCCACACGAACGCCGTCGAGCGCGTCGAGCAAGCGGTTGAGGGACTTGAGGAGGGTCGTCTTGCCGCAGCCCGAGGGCCCGATGATGGCCGTGATCTTCCGGTCCGGGATGTTCACTGAGATGTTTTTCAGGACGTGAAGACCGCCGTAGAAGACGTTCAGATCCTGGATGCTGATGTGTGTCCTTTCGTCCATGGCTTCACCTGTCTCTCATTTAATGACGTGCTTCGTTAGCTTCCGGATCAAGAGCCGGGAGCCGATGCTGATGAAGAGGATGAGAAGGGTCAGGACGGCGGCCGAGGCATGAGCCCGTTGCTGGACCTCGGGAAAGGGCGTCCCCAGCTGGAAGAAAATGGCCAGGGGAAGGGTGGCCACCGGCTGTAAGAGCGAGGTGGGGATGCGGTCCGTGAACCCGGCCGTAAATAGGACCGAGGCGGCGTCGCCGATGCCCCGACCGAAAGAGATAAGGACCGCGGTCAGGATGCCCGGCATCGACTGCCGGACGACGACCTTGAAGGCCGTCTCGAGGCGCGTGGCCCCCAAGGATGACGAGGCCTCCTTGAGCTCCCTGGGCACGAGGACCATGACCTCGTCGATGGCCCGGCTCATGATGGGGAGCTCGAGCAGGGCCACGGTGATGATACCGGCTAGAAGAGATGCCCTCAACCCGACGGCCATCATCAGCACGAAACCAAAGGCGCCGTAAACGATCGAGGGGATGCCCCAGAGGACGTCGAAAGTAAACCGGGTCAGCCCCGCGAGACGCGAGTTCTTTTTCTGGTAGAGATTGAGATAAAGAACGATCGGCAGGCTGAAGACCAGCGCGAGGGCCGTCGCCCCCAATCCGAGGTAAAGAGAACCCACGATGGCGTTAAGGATGCCGCCTTCCTTGCCTAAATAGTAGCCCCCCTTGGGCGTTTGGGTGATCATGGAAAGCTTCAACGCCGGCAGGCTTTTCCAGACAATGGTGCCGATGATGGCCAGGAGGCTGCCGATGACCAGCGTCGTCGACCCGATCATGGCAATCTTGGCGACGATCTCGACCACCCTGCGGTGTCTCCTCCGCTCCCTGGTCAGCTTGTGCTCATACTTCATTCGGCCCTCTTTTCCGCCTTGATCAGGATCCAGCGGCCAAAAACGCTCGCGGCCAGGACGACGATGAGAAGGACCAGGGCTGCCAGCATTAAAGCCGAATCGTAGAGCGGCACGGACATCATCTCCCCATAATTATTGGCGATGAGGGCCGGCAAAGGGTAGCCGGGTGCGAAGAGGGACTTGGGGGCAACAGGGACGTTCCCGACGACCATAAGAACGGCCATGGTCTCGCCGAAGGCCCGGGAGAGGCCCAGGATGATCGCCGCCAGGATTCCCTGAGCCCCCTTGCGCAGGACCACATGATGAACGGTCTCAAACTGAGTCGCCCCAAGGGATAATGAGGTCTCCCTCAGGGCGAAGGGGATAGAAGCGAAAACTTCGAGCGAGACGTGAATGATCGTCGGAAAGATCATGATGGCCAGGACGATGCCACCGGCCAAGATGCTGTAGCCGCTGGAGTAGGTGCCGAAGAGCGGCGCCAGGACATTACCGACAAAGGGAACGATGACCATTATCCCCCAGACGCCGAAGACCACGGACGGCAGCCCGGCCAGGAGGTCGATGATGGGCTTGGCAAATTCTCGAACGAATCTGGGCGCGTATTCGGAAAGGTAAATAGCCGTGAACAGCGAGATGGGAACGGCAATGACCAAGGCGACAAAGGTCACCCAAAGGGTGCCCATGATGAAAGGATACAGCCCGAACTCTCCCTTGAGAGGATGCCATCCAGACGAAAACAGCAGGCGCCCCACCGACCTTATGGCCAGGATGGCTTTGGATTTCTGGTAGAGCCCAAAGATGATGCCAAGGACAAGGAAGCTCGGGAAAAGGGTCAACAAAAACATCAATTTCCCGGCCACAAAGTCCTTGAAGAGTCTCAACTAACCTCCCTTCCGGTCTGCGCTTGACCTCCTATTTCTTCTCTGAACCTGCGCCAATCGCGGCCAACCCCTCGGCCAGCTTCTCCGCGCTGAGCGGAATGTATCCCGTTTCGGGGACGTATTTTTGCCCCTCGATTAAAACCCACTTCAGGAATTCGATCAGGACAGGATTCTGCGGCTTTCCCTTCATGACGAAATAGAGATCCCTGGCCGGGGGCGAAGGATAGACGTTCTGGGCGATAGCCCTGGTCAAATCGTCCCGCGTTCCATAGACGCTTTCTTCGGGGTCAACCTTGCCGTTCCCGTTGATGTCGATCGGACAAATGACAATGCCTTCGACCGGCTTGAGAGTCTTGGAATCATAAGCAAAGTTCACGTTGTTGAAGCCGATACCCAGGGGATCACGCTTGACGGCATCCGCAAGTCCCGGATCGCCGTAGACGCCTATGCCGGTAAGATCCTCCTGGCGCTTCCCCATATAGGCCGCCCAGGTTTCGGCCGCCCCGCAGGCGTCCGAGCGGGTGTAGACGTGGATTTCGGCCTTGCCCGCCCGCCCCAGGAGCCGATCCCAGCTGGTGACGGTCTTTGTAATCCAGATCCCGGCGAATTCGTCCTTCTTC
>CAZJBD010000203.1:0-3823 GCA_964544265.1 uncultured Eubacteriales bacterium | reverse complement strand
GCGGGAATGAGGCCGGGGCTGAGCCTCAGGGCCTCTTTGAAGCTCGACTCTGCCGCCTCCAGATCCTGGGCCTGAAATTGAATGAAGCCCAGGCCGAGGTGGTGAACTGGGCTGTCGAAGCCGAGCCGGGAGAGTGACTTCTCCGCCCTGCCGAAGTCGCCCACTTTCAGGTTTTTCCAGGCTTCTTCGGCGGCCATCCGCTGCTCAAGCGACATTTGGGTCGTGAGGGATAGAGGCAGATCCTCGATATAGAACGAAGGAGGCTGCGGCTGGAACGTGGCGCAGGCCCATAGGAGCGACGTAAGGAATAGAATGAGAAGCGACTTTTTCACCATCGGTCTTCTCCTTTTTCCAGGAATGGCAGGTAGCTGACAATGACCGTCGGGTCGGCCATGATCTTGAATTCCAAGCCGCCGTCCCGTTCCCTTCTTTTCAGGATGATGGAGCGCTGAGGAAGGGAGCGGGTCATGTCTTCGCGGTCTCTGGGGACCAGAAGGTAGAATAGGCGGTAGTCCCGATAAAGGATCTCCCGGAGTCTCTCCATCAGGTCTGGGATTCCCTCCCCGTTCAATGCGGAGACGTAGAGAGTACGGCTTTCCGGGGCGCCGTTCCTACGGAGGAGGTCCTCCCGCTCGGCCTCAGGCAGGAGGTCGATCTTGTTGAAGATCTTGAGGAGCGGACGATCAGGGACGCCGATCTCGGTCAGCACGGTTTCTACGGCGCGCTCTTGCTCCTGGGAATGCGGGCTTGTCGCGTCAATGATATGACAAATGGCGTCTGCTTCCCGGACCTCCTCCAAGGTGGCCTGGAAGGCGCTCACCAGCTCCGCCGGCAGCTTCCTGATGAATCCGACGGTGTCCGAAAGAAAAAAATGAAGGCCGTCCGGGTAGGAGACGCGGCGCAAAACGGGGTCCAGGGTGGCGAAGAGGTTGGGCGAGGTATACCGATGTTCTCTGGTCAGGCTGTTAAACAAGGTCGATTTCCCGGCGCTTGTATATCCGACCAAAGAGACCGTGGGCACCGGACTTTTCCTCCGGGTCTCCCTCTGGCCGGCCCGCCTCTTTTGGATTCCCCCGATGTCTTTCGAGATCCTGCCGATCCTGTCCGTGATCTTTCGACGGTCCTCTTCGAGCTTTTTCTCGCCGGGGCCCCGCGTGCCGATGCCGGCGCCGAGGCGGGAGAGGGCGATGCCCTTGCCGGAGAGTCGCGGGAGGAGATAAGACAGCTGGGCTAGCTCGACTTGAAGCTTGCCCTCGTTGGTCCGGGCTCTTTGGGCGAAGATATCCAGAATGAGCTGGGTCCGATCGATGACCTTGGTCCCGATATCGTCCTCCAGGTTCCGTTGCTGGGTGGGCGTCAGGTTGTGGTCGAAGATGACCAGGTCAACCCCAAGCTCCTTTTTTCGTTCGTGAACCTCTTCGACCTTACCCTCGCCCAGAAAGCGCGCCGGATTAACCCGGGGACGGTTCTGGAAGATTTTGTCGGCGACCTCGGCGCCGGCGGCCGCTGTCAGGCCTGCCAGCTCCTCCATGGAGTCCTCGGCCTCTTCCCTTTCCCGTTTGTTCGTGGACAGGTGGACGAGGATGGCTTTTTCCATGGATCTCTATTTTATGTTGTTTGCCACGTGGTTCTCAAGGGCCGCGCGATCATCAGGGGAAAACCAGGTGACTCCTTTCATCTTTCGAAACCAAGTCATCTGGCGTTTGGCATAATGCCGCGTGTCGATCTTGGTCTGGGCTTTGGCTTCTTCTAAGCCGACCTCGTTCCCGATGAATTTCAGGACCCACCGATAGCCGAGGGCCCGGAAGGGCGGGGCATCCTCATGGACTCCCTGCCTGAGAAGGCGTTCGACCTCCTCGACAAGTCCATTGGAGAACATGCGTTCGACGCGGTCCTCGATTTTTTTGTAGAGCGCCTGCCTCTCCAATTTCAATCCGATCCTGATCAAGTGGGAATCTTTGAGAAACGATTCCGTTGCCCGAAAATGCTCAGAGATCGGCTTTCCGGTGATCTGAAAGACCTCAAGAGCGCGGACGATCCGGACCCTGTCCCGGCTCCGAACCTTCTTTGCATAGGCGGGGTCGATTGTCTCCAGCCTGTTGAAGAGGGCGTCCAGGCCTTTCTCCGCTGCTTCCGCCTCCAGCTGCCGGCGGACCTCGCGATCCCGGCCAGGGCCGGGGAACAGACCCTCCAGGATGGCCTTGATATAAAGGCCCGTGCCTCCGATGATGAATGGGAGATTCTTCTTCCCCTGGATGCTTTCTATGGCTTCCAGCGCCCCCCTGACGAAATCGGCGGCCGTGAATTGTTCCGAAGGGTCGGCGACGTCGATAAGGTGGTGGGGGACCGCTCGGCGGGCCTCAAGGGAAGGCTTGTCCGTCCCGATATCGAAGCCCCGGTAGACCTGCATGGAGTCGCAATTGATGATCTCCCCCCTGAACTTCAGGGCAAGCCCGAGGCCAGTCCGGCTTTTTCCCACGCCCGTGGGCCCAAGGATGATGATGAGGTTTCGGGCTTCAGAGTCCAATTTTCCCCAACAGCCAGAGAGCGAGGAGCGTCACGAAGATGAGCAATCCCGCGAGCTGCCTCCTCTTCAACGCAGGTCTCCGATTCTTTCCAGCCCCTTGACGAGGGCGGATTCGTGTCCGTTGCCGAGCGTGCGCTTGACGGCCAAAACCTCGGCGGCCAGGACTTCGTCGAAACTCCGGAGGATACTCCGTTTGCCTTCATCGCTGGAGATCCCCAGGTTTTTTTTGAGGAGGGTTCGGAGTTCGATCCGCCCGTCCGGTTTCAGTTCGCAGCTCTGAAAGAGTGGATCGATCCGGCCCTTGATCTCGTCCAGCGATTTTTCGATGACCTTGAGGGCAACGGGTCCGATCTCCTTGGAAACGTACTTGTAGATAAAAGAACACCGGTCGTTGAAGGCGGCGAACAGGCGGTCTAGGTCGTTGATGGAGAACTCAGGCAGGGGTTTGTTATTCTTCCCTTTGGCCCTGGAGGTCCCAAGGAACCCAAGGGTTAGGAGGGCGAAAAGGGCCTTCTTGGTTTCCCGCTCCCCCAGGACACTCAACGCGCACAACTCGCCGACGCTCCCGGAGGCTGCTGCAACGCCGAGAAGATAGCGTTCGGGAGCCGCGAATTCGGGGAGCTCGTCCGCCCGGGACGGAAGGCCCTGGACGGTTTCAGTTGCCGAGGGCAGATGCGCTTCGATGAGCTCGAAGTTACCCATCCGGCGGATCCCTTCCAGGATAAGACCCGGGAGAGGGATGTCGCGGACGAGGAGCGTACTGGGCCGCGGCTGTCCTGGTTCGAAGCTATAGGCGCCCTCCGGCCAGTCGAAGATCGGAAAGGTGTCCTCAATCGAGAACTCCTCGACGAGCTTCAGGAGGCGGGCCGGCGCAAGAACGCCTGATTCGACGAGGGCCCGTAAAGGGTCCTTCCCGCCCTCCCGGGAGGCGGCCCCGCTTCGAGCGAGGTCATCGGACGGGACAAGGCCCAAGGCCGCTATGGATAAAAGGAAACCAGGTTCGTTGAAAACACTCCGCTCGACGGCCAGGTCCCCATCCTGGAAATAGAAGGACTTCTCCTCCGAGCCCCTCCGAATCCGGAGGATGCCGGAGCGCTCTTCACGCCAGATGAGGGCCAAAACCTTTGAAAAAGGATTCTCGGCAAATTCGCCCTCAAACGGGGTATTCATTATGTGATTAATGTAATGATAAAGAAAGGGACTGTCAATCGAAAAGAGCCGCGTTCGTATGAGTGACTCTAGCTCTATCTTACATACTGCAATCCGATGATGCCGAGGGTGATGTAGATGAGGCTT
>CAZJBD010000202.1:2574-3880 GCA_964544265.1 uncultured Eubacteriales bacterium | reverse complement strand
CTGGATGAGTTTCTCGGGCGTATCGAGGGCCACGATCCGGCCGTGGTCCATAACCGCAACCCTGTCGCAGAGCCGCTCAGCCTCTTCCATGAAGTGCGTCGTCAGGACGACGGTTTTTCCCCGGTCGCGGACCTGTCTCACCAGGTCCCACATAACGCGTCGGGCCTGGGGATCCAAACCGGTCGTCAGTTCGTCCAGGAAGACGACTTCCGGGTCGTTGACCAGAGCCAAGGCGATGTAGAGGCGCTGTTTCTGGCCTCCCGAGAGCTTGGCAAACGGCGAGTTTCTTTTCTCGGCCAGTCCCAGCTGGTTAAGGAGAGGCTCCCAGGGAACGGAGCGGACGCCAAGCGAGGCGAAAAGGTCCAAGGCCTCCCACACCCTGATCCGGTTCTGCAGAGCCGATTCCTGGAGTTGAACCCCGATCCGTTCTCGGAGCGCATAGCCGTCCCGTCCGGGGTCGAGGCCCAGGACGCGTAATTCCCCGCCGTCGGGCCGGCGCAACCCCTCAATGCACTCGACGCTCGTGGTCTTGCCCGCGCCGTTCGGGCCCACGAGTCCGAAAATTTCGCCTTTATAGACTTCAAAAGACACGGCCTCGACGGCTATGACCCGGCCATAGCTTTTATGCAAATTCTTGACTTCAATGACCGCAGGGCGTGGCATTATGACCGACATCCGGTAGATTCATTATCGCATGAATTGGGGACACAATACCAATTTCCGAATTAAACAAATCTCCTCTGGAATTTATGTAAAGAAATTTAATTCGGAAATTGGTATTGTGTCCCCAATTAAAATAAATAAAATGATCGGAAAAAGGAATTAAAATGTCATCTCAAAAAAGCCAGAGCCACGCCTCTCGACGCCTCAAACGCAGGGAATTCTGTCAGGCCTTTTCGGCTGCGGCGCTTGTCGCTCTGCCGCTTCAAGGAGAATGGAACGGGAGGATGCGCGATCATCTCCCGGATTCTCGTCCTCTGGTTGGGGATTTCCAAAAGGAGAAAACGATGGGTCGTCAAGTCAAAGAAATCAAAGCCCGGGTCCTCAGCGTGAAGGGGGAATGCGGCTTTCACAAGGTGGGGGATGTCACCCTATTCACTCAAGGCGGAGTCAACGGTCCTATCTGCATCCATGCCATGTACAGCATGCTGCCTAAGGTCTTTGCCCTGATGTTTAACGCCAGCTTTCCTTGGGCTCAAAATCCTGATGTCCTCACCCACGCCTGCCCGGATGCGGCCAATCCCGTCGTCTTCGAACTCACGAGGGTCTACGAGGAATAGGCACTTCCGAAATCAGCGTGCCTCCG
>CAZJBD010000202.1:0-2474 GCA_964544265.1 uncultured Eubacteriales bacterium | reverse complement strand
TCGAACTCACGAGGGTCTACGAGGAATAGGCACTTCCGAAATCAGCGTGCCTCCGGACGGCCGCCAAATCACCGGATCCAGCGATAGTCAAAAAGTCCCGCTCTCAGAGCGTATTACCCTTGTTTCGTCTGTTTAGCGAAGAGATAGGAAAAAGGTATCGCGAACAGGTCTCCGATGATAAAGGTCGCAAAAACCACGACAAAAGATATCGCGTGGGGTGGAAACTTACCCGAAACCAAGATCGGCAGAGCGACCCCAACAAACCAGATGGCTTTATAGCACAACTGGAGCAGGAGAAGGGGGGAAAATTTTAGAGGAGCCCTCAAGCCCAAAAAAGCCAGAATCGCGGATGCCAAATAGATGCTGCCGACGATCCCAAAAACGATTGGATCTTGAGCGGGCAATTTGAAAACAGATCGTAACATGCTCGGGCTGAAGATGACGCCCAAGCCGAATCCTCCTGCTACAACAATAGTATAAATATACATCCCTTTCAGCCAACCCCACCGAGCATGGATTTCCTTGCACATGATTTAGCCTCCTAATTTCTTGATAAGAATTTTTTCGGCCTCCGCCGCCCGCAGGACCGATCGTGCCCGATTTCGTGTCGATAATCCATCGCCCCGTCTGAAACGAGAATAAGACGAGGCTCGAAAGATGTCAAGGGACGGTCGCAAGGTTTCAACGCAATAAGAAAACGTCCTATTTTTAGCAACATGAATCTGTCCTCTTATCACCTCATGTCCTGAAGCAAAGGGCTTCACTTCCAGGGATATATAAGCGCCTGCTTACAGCCCCCAGGCCCTCAGGCGATCCGGATGATAGGTGCGTTGCCATTGGTATTATGTTTCCTCGAAGTAAAACTTCTATGAAATTGTTTTAAAGAAAAGGATGCCCCCGGACGTATGTTAAGATGAAGGACGGCGAATGACCGACAACGACCTTGTCCGCGAATGCCTCGTGGGGAGGATGGGATCCTACCGGGAACTCATGAACCGGTACCGAGACCATGCCATGGCCATCGCTGTCAACATCTTGGCCAATCGCGAGGACGCGGAGGACGCCTGTCAGGAAGCGTTCCTGAAGGCCTATCAGAATCTCGACAGGTTCGACGCGAACCGAAGCTACAAGAACTGGTTCTATGCCCTGCTCTCGAACCATTGCCTGGACATGATCAGAAAAAGGGCTCGTTTCAAGGGATTCATCGGCCGCCTGAGACGCGAGGAGCCGAGCCCGGTCATCGAACCGCCGGCTACGTCCCCATCCTTCGAAGACCTGGAATTCCGGTATCTTCGCCCGCTTAGGCCAAAGGAACGGACGGCCTTGTTCCTATGGTCCCAGGAGGGATATTCGACCGCCGAGATCGCCTCGGTCCTGGGGTGCTCGCCGAACACAGCCGGTGTTCATCTGTATAGGGCGAGGGTGAAACTCAAGACGTTGCTGAAGGAGAAGAATGATGCCAGACCATAAGTCGCGTATCGACGAATCTGGGGATGATCTCGCTACCCTGGAGGAAGCCAGGAGAGCGACTATCTCGCGGGAGAAACTTGGAGGCGTGAAAGATTTTTGGCCCGAATTCATGGTCGCGGTTGGCGAAAAGAAATCGAGAAAGGACGTCTGGATGGGAGCCCGTCCTGCTCTGAAATGGGCAATGGGCGCGGCCGGATTACTGGTCGTTATCGGCGGTGGCATTCTTGTCCCGAAACTTCTCCGCCGCGGCAGCCTGCCCGCCGCAGTTGCCAAGACCGCCGTCATTTTCCGGATAGATTCGGTCAAGATCGACGACAAGCCTGCGCAGGCGTTCATCTTTCAAACCCAAGACCAAGGCAGCACCTTTGTCTGGGTCGAAAAACAGCTATAAGGAGTCAACCATGAAAACCAAGAGCCTTTGGGCGCTTCTGGGCTTCCTGATCGGGCTATCCGCTATGGCCCTGGGGGCAGGAGACCGCCTCGAAATGAAGCTCCGCGTCTTCGAGGGAGCCCGCCAGGGCACCGTTTCGGCCCCAGACTTTATCACTGCGTCCTACATCCGGCCGACGGTTACGGCAAGCTTTGAGATGCTGGCCGGGTCAGGACCCGACAAAGAAAAAGAACAGATTATGAGGGTCTTTAACCTCCAGGACGCTACCCTCCTGACCGAGGCGGACCTCATTATAGGTGAGGGCGGGCAATCGCCGGATTCTTTTCGTCATTTTTTCCGCCTGAACGGAAACGCGTTCCAGATCGTCGTTCACCTTAGAGAGTGGGACAATCCGGGCCGTTTCCTGGTCGTCCTCAATGAGATGGAGGCGGACAAGCCTAAGAACGTCCTGACGACCGAGATGCTGCTCGCCGGCGGCCACAGGGCGGTCTTTGGCTTCGAAGACCGAAATGGAAAGCCGTACTTCTGCTCTTTCCACATCACCGGCCCGCCTGACAAGATGCTCCCTCCGCCGCCGCCTCCTCCTCCGCCTCCCCCTCCCCAGGAATTTAAG
>CAZJBD010000201.1:0-3887 GCA_964544265.1 uncultured Eubacteriales bacterium | reverse complement strand
GGTGGATCCCGTATCCTCCCCTCCTGCCCGTCCTGAGCTTTTCCAGGATGTCGGGTCGGGCGGCGTTACGGGGGTCGAAAGAAATTCCCGTATCCCGGAACTCGAAAAAGGCCTTTCCCCCCTCGACCCAAATCCTGAGGACCAGGTCCCCTTTTTCTGCCGGGTAAGCGTAGAGGATGATATTGACGGCAATCTCATGGAGCGAGAGCTCGATTTTGAAATAATCCTCCTCAGCTAGCTTGACGCCTCGAAGGGAATCCCGAAGGAAAGCGCGGACTCGGTCCATCGCCCGGAAGTCCGCTTTAACCCTCAATTCGCCCACGGCCGCCTCTTTATGCGATTCTCTTCACGAGAACGAGCGTCATATCGTCGCCCGGCTCGGCACAGCCTGTATGGCTCCGGACCTCGGTGAAGATTTTCTCCATAATTTTCGAGACTGCAAGGCCCCTGTTCTCCTTGAGGAGCGCTTGGAGCCTATCCTCCCCGTATTCTTCTTTCCCGGCACTCCTGCCCTCCGTGATTCCGTCCGTGTACATGCAAAGCAGATCGCCCGGGCCGAGGCGGACTCTGTCCTCGCCGTAATTAACGCTCGGGAACATCCCCAAGCAGAAGCCCGTGCTCTCCAGCTTTTGCAGGCCGCCCTCGACGTTAAGCAGGATCGGAGGGTTGTGTCCAGCGTTAACGAAGGTCATTTCTCCGGTCTCTGTGTCCAGTTCACCGAAAAAGAACGTAATATACGTGTGACTTTCGGAGCTTTGATGGACGAAATCGTTAAGGCTGGCCGCCATTGCCGTCAAATCGTGGCGGGGCCCGACCTCGGCACGAAGGGATGCCCTCAGGGAGGCCATGAGCAAGGCCGGCCCGACCCCGCAACCCGAAACGTCGGCGATCGCGATGCCCAGACGCCCGGAATCCAGAGGGATGAAATCATAGTAATCGCCGCCGATCTGGAAGCAACCCTTATTGGCGCCGCAGATGTCGAACCTTTCCAGCCGTGGGGCTGCTCTGGGAAGAAGGTTCCTCTGGATCTGGGCGGCCACGGCCATCTCTCGCTCCATGCGGCACTTCTCCAGGGCCTGTTCGATAAGCTTAGCGTTCTCGATCTTGACCGCGGTGACGTTGGCCAGGAGGGTCAAAAGTTTCAGGTCATCCTCCGTGAATGGGTTGACCGGGGAGATCCGGTCGGCATAGACGATGCCGATGATCTCCTGGTTGTTCCACAGCGGGACGCACATGGCGGTCCGGACGTTTGAGTGGAGGACACTCGCCTGTTCTTTAAATTGGGAATCCGACTGGACATCGGAGAGCAGGATGGACGAGTTCCTGCCCATTGCCGTATTGAGGATCGTCCGGCTGACCTGGATGTTGATATTCTTCAGGTCGGGATTAAGGATCCTGACGACCTTGGGGATGAGCTGGGCCGGGTCGCCTTCCCTCAGCATCAAGACGCCCCTGTCCATGGGAATGTTCTGGGAAATGAGGTCCATAATGTGGTCGAGGAGCTGGTCCAGGGGAAGGTGATAGATGAGGGCTTGGCTGACCTCGTTGAGCACGGAAAGGAACTTCTGATCGCGTCGGAGTTTCTCGAGATCTTCGGCCAAAGGCTGGGGCCGGGTTCCCGCATCTAGGACCGGCTTTTTCAGAATGTCTCGAACTCCGATAATGGTGTTGTACTCGCCGAGGCCGAGAGGTCCTTCGACCATCTCGATGCGAGTCGCACCCTCCTGGTCGAAGACGATCCTTGTAGAACCGAGGAGGATCTCATCCCCCTTCCTGAGCTCCGTCTCGAGCTGGATCTTCTTGCCGTTGACGAAAACACCGTTCTTGCTGCCCAAATCCCGGACGACATATCCCGCGTCCGTCGCCGCGATCAGGGCGTGTCGGCTCGAACAAAATTGGTCCGGAAGGGACAGGTCGTTATCCAGCGCCCTCCCGACAGATGTCCGGTCATGTATCAGGGCGAAGGTAAACGGCCCTCCCAATTTTGGATAAACGTACAGATTGGCCATGGGAATTCCTTCTTCCGATTTTATCGGAAGGCGGACCCCCCTTTCAAGTCCGGATCATGCCCCTTTTTTTCCAGAGACCTAAGCAACTTCCGGCAGCGCCGGATTTTTTCTTCCTGAGGGAGGTCCTCGATCAGGGTGAAGAGGAATTCCTTGATGTCCTTGCGGACGACATTATCCAAGAGCTCCAAGGAATAGTCGATAGACTTCCTCGTCCCCTGGCAGATGTTCTGATAGGCCTTTATGATGTCCTCAGAAGGATAGACAAGGCTGAGGAGGTCAAAGATCCGCTTTATCCTGAAGGCCAACCGGCTTCCTGGAGGCTCCCCGGGCTGGCTTTCGAGCAAGACCTTAAGACCCTTTCGGACCTGGACCAGGATGGCCGGGACGATCTTTTTCTCCCTGAAGACGATGTCGGGGGTCCCGGACCTGATCCGATAGAGAGCCTCTATGATCTCAGGTTCGACCTCACCATAACCGTTTACAAGTTCCTCGACAAGGGCGTCGGCGGCTCTTTGAGTGCCCATCCGGGCCAGGACCTCGGGGAGCGCTCTGCGGATGGAAAGATCCTGCTTGGGGTCTTTCAGATTCCGCGCGAGAATGCCCAGGATCCTGCTGCCGTAGGCGGCCAGGGCGTCCCGGGCAACTTGACTGGTCAACGGATTCCCCAGCTGTTGGACGATAAGGGGGACGAGTTCCTTTCGCTGGAGCCTGGCGGCGCTATCCAGGGCATAGTTCAGGACGTCCGGCGACGGGTCCATCAGGAGCCGGCCCAATTGGCGTATAATCCCGGGTTCCGGCAGCATCATCCCGAGGAGTTTGGCGGCCTCCATCCTTTCCACCTCCGACTCCTTCCCCTCTCCCGCCGCTTTCTCCAGGTGCTCGCCCATGACTTTCCGGTAGGTTTCCAGCTCGAAAACCTCCTTGATTTCGGTCCCGAATTGCTTGTCGGCCAGAACGTCCTCCATTCCCGCGAAGAAGGTTCCCCCGCCGATGTCGAGAAGGGAATCCATGGACCTTGCCCGCAACTCGCCATCCTTTCCTGCTAGGACCTCCTTGAGCTCGGGCGTCAGCTTGTCCTTTCGGACGAGGTCGAAGAGGTTCATGGCATAGAGGACGGAACTCCGTTCCCGGCTCTGAATGGTGTCGAAAACGAGCCGCGCCGAATCGACATCCATGCGCTCGGCGACGACCTTTTCTCCGTCTTCCCACTTTCTTTCCAGATCCTGCTTGACGATGCCGACGTATTCGCCGAAGATGACCCGGACCAGCAGGAACCAGAGGGCTAGGAAGGCGATCGTAACAAAACTAATGGACGTTAAGCCGACGTGGAGGACCGTGTAGAAGAGGAAAAACAGGAGCGCCCCCAGGGCCGTCGAGAATTTGCTGAGGAACATATCGAGGAACATCTTGGCTTTATACTTGATGTCCGTAGGAACTGGAAGATAGAGCAGCTCGCGGGCGGACTGGCTGAGGCTGTTCTCCAGGCCTTTATCGGCCCCCTTGACCAGGACGGCCCAAACGATCAAAGAGGCGACCGGAAAGAGAAAGACCGAAGCCGATCCGGCCAGGAGGACGACGGGCGCCACGAGCAGGCTGGCGCGCACGCCGAACCTCCGGAGGAACCGGCTCGTTCCGAGAAGCTGGACGAGGTAGGAAACGAGGAGCAGGACGGCGAAAAAGGAGCCGAGAAAGGCCGTTCGGGGGTCCGGGTTGGGGAATCGCCAGCGGAGTATCGTATTAAACTGGAGCTCGATGAGGTTGCCGACAACGGCCCCGGCCCCCAACGAACCGGCCAAGAGGAGTAAGTATCGGTTATTCCGGACGATGTGAAATCCTTCAAAAAAACCGGCCAGCCCCCTGCCCCTCTCGGCCGCAGCC
>CAZJBD010000200.1:0-3893 GCA_964544265.1 uncultured Eubacteriales bacterium | reverse complement strand
AGCAGGGGCAGCGCCCATGGAATAAGGATGCTGATCGTCGGCCCCGATTCAACGTCGCAGCTGATTTCAAGGCGGAGCTTCCGGCTCTTGTTATCGACCCGGTAATCGTAGGCCACAAAACGGCCGGCAGCCGGAAGATGGATATGGACGCCGGCTTCGTCGAAGCCGAGCCTGGGCGAGATTTCGAGGTGAAGACCCGATATTCTGATACCGAAATATCCTTCGATGAGGGCTCTGGCCAGGCTCCCTGCGCTTCCCGAGTAGAAATCGCTGCCCCGGCCCGCTCCATCCTTTGTATCCCACTCGAACAGGCCGCCATTTGTGATGTCCTTGCGCGCGATCTCGAGAAGCTTTTCTCGGGCCTGGCGGCTGAAGCCCGATTCAAACATGGCCAAAACGAGCCTGCCGCCAAACCAATCCCACTGGCCGCCGTTTTGGTATTCGTAGGGGTCGTCGAGCGCGGGGTGCCGGAAAAAATCCTTGGGATAGGGAGGGAGGAGGGATCCGCTGATGGTCGAAACGCCGAATTGTTTCTGCTTCAAAATGGCTTGTTCGATGATCCGGCCTCTTTTGCCTTCCTCGGGCTCACCAGCCAGTCCGGAGATCATGGCCTGGGCGTTTCCGCCCATAGCGAACACGTCGTCTTCATCAAAATTGTGCCGCCACGGCTCGGCGTGGATGTGGACGCGGTAAAAACCTTTGTCTTCCTGCCACAGCCACTTATCGGCATTCTGTCGTACCCTGGCCGCCCGGTCGTTCCAGAGCGCGGCCTTGTTTCCGGCCTTCGCGATTTCGAACCAGTTGGCAAGGTCCCTAGCAGCCTGATAGAACATGCTCTGGTCGTAGATATCCGCTGTCCAGCGCGTCGTCTCCCCGGCGTATATGGCGCTCTGGTCGGCGTCCTCCATCTCCACATCCCCCCAATCGGCCGTGTGGGCGCCTTTTATCAACCCGGTACCGGGGTCGAAACGGTCCTTCAGGACGAATTCGAGGGCCCTGGCCAATCTTTCGTCGGCCCGGACGCCCTGGATATCCTTCATCGGCCATTCCGGTCCGAGCAGGCTGTAGACCTGGAGCCCGGCTTGGACCGCGCTCGTCTCCTGGTCCGTTGCCACGGTATTTTTATCCGTAGCGCCGCGGGAATCGAACCAGTCGGGGAGCGAACCGTCCGGACTCTGATAGGATAACAGTTCGTCGAGCCAGGAGTGGATATGGGAGGCGGGATAGAAATACCGGGAGGCGGGGATCGTCGTGCCGGCGTCCCGAACCCATATCTGAGGGTAGCCGGAGCCGGCCGAGAATCCGTGGATGCTTCCCGTCCTGCCCTGGAAAGAGACCTCATTATGCTTCAAGGTGATCCGAATGAGCTTCAAGAGCGAGTTGAACTCCGGCACACTCGATTCGATTTTCGTAAAGGGTCCCGCATCAAGCGATAGCTTGTAACGATCGTCCGGCCATTCCCTCCGGCTGACTTTGAAAGCGAGGATGAGGGATTCTGAACCAAGGTCCTTGAACCAGGAGAAGCCCTCGAGAAGGAGGTCGAACTCCAGGTTAAATTCTCCGGCTTCCAACGGCGCTTTGACCGTGACCTTTACGGCCGCAGAATCGCCGGGTTTCAAATCGTAGGGAAGGGGAAAACGGGGATTTTCGTAGCGGATGACCTTCTTTTTTCCGTCGAGAACATGGTAAGAAACGAAACAGGGATTCTTCCCCGTCGTTTTCCAGGTCGCTTGGCCGCCGTTTATGATCCGGAGTTCGATCTCTGCCGTTTCGGCCTCGAATGAAGAGACCGTTCCGGCCGCTGTCGTGATGACGGCTGAATATTGTCCGTCCGGCCGCATAGAGAACGCCACGCAAACCAAAGACAGGGCGAGTAGGAAAACGATCGATCTCCATAGTCTCCAGGGCATGGCTGACCTCAGCATATGCGCGGCAGGAGCTCGGAGGTCAGGGGTTCGAGGAGTCTCAGTCCTCCGGTCGCTGTCCTTAACAAAAGTTCTCCGGGCTTCCCGACTTTCGTCTGAACCTCCCCCGCGATCTTCGCCGTTTTCCCCTGAGGGTGCTTTTGGATCGCCCGAAGGATCGCTCGGGCCTTCTCCTTGGGGACGATGACCACGGCCCGTCCTTCGCAAGCAAGATAGAGGGGGTCGATCCCCAGGAGCCCGGCTGCCCCCTTCACGGGACGCGAGAGGGGAATGGCGTCTTCCTCGATCAGGATGGGGTAGGGGAGTTCGGCGGCCAACTCGGAAAGAACCGTAGCCAGACCGCCCCGGGTAATATCCCGCATCCAAAGGGCTTTCTTCTTCCAGACCGGCAGGAGAAAAAGGAGGGGGGCACAGTCGCTTTTAACTCCCGATAAGAATCCGAACTCCCCCCGGGCCAGCATGACCGCTACGCTGTGCTCGCCCAGGGTTCCGGTCACGATGAGCTTGTCTCCGGGCCCTATCTTCTTAACCGATGGCCGGGCGATGACGCGTCCGATCCCTGACGTGTTGATATAGATCTTGTCCCCCTGCCCCCTCCGGACGACCTTGGTATCGCCGGTGACGATTTTGACTCCGGCTGCCCGGGCGGACGTCCGGATGGACCCGAGGATTTTTTCCAAATCCTCCTCGGCCAACCCTTCTTCCAGGACGAGACCGAGCGAGAGGAAAAGGGGGACGGCTCCCGAAACCACGAGGTCATTCACGGTCCCGTTAACCGCCAGGGCGCCGATGTCCCCGCCGGGGAAGAAGATGGGATCGACGACATAGCTATCTGTCGTGAACGCGATGCCTTTTGGGAGGAGGGCCGCATCCCCGAGCTCGCCGAGAAAAGGATTTGCGAAGGCCGGAACGATCGTCCCCTGGATAAAATCCTTCATGAGCTTGCCGCCGCTTCCCAGTTCAAGACTGATACGTTTCATCGGAGCGTCCTCGAATACGTGTATTGGACAAGGCAGGCCCCCTCGTAGGAAACCATACAGGGACCCAGCGGAAACCCGGGATTACAGACCTTTCCAAAATGCCGACAATCCGTGGGCCGGGCAACGCCCCTTAAAACCTCACCGCAGCGGCAGCCGCGAGCTTCGCGGCCCCGCCCTCCGGTCTTGAGGCCGTATCTTGCAGCCGCGTCCAAAGCGGCGAATTTTTTCCTCAACCTGAGCCCGCTCTGAGGGATGGTCCCCAGCCCCCGCCAATAGGCGTCCCAGGGCTCGAGCATCTCTTTCATCAGGGCCAGGGCGATCGGATTTCCTTCCGGCTTTACGACCCGGGAGTATTCGTTGGCGACCCTCGGGCGCCGTGTCCGGATTTGGCCCAGAACGGAGAGGACGCCTTTGAGGATGTCCTCCGGTTCAAAGCCGGCGATCGCTCCCGGGATTCCGTACTTTGCTGGGATGAATGCATAAGGCTTCTCTCCGATGATGACGCTGACGTGCCCCGGGTAAAGAAAGCCGTCGACGGCGCATTCGCCGGATTCCAGGATGGCCTTAATGGCAGGCGGGATGAGCCAAAAAGCTGTCAATACGGAAAAATTCCTGACCTTCTCCTCGCGAGCTCGACGGGTGGTAAAGGCGATCCCGGGGATCGTGGTCTCAAAGCCGGCCCCGAAAAGAACGACATCCTTGTCCCGGGCCCGGCGAGCCGCCTCGAGCCCTTCCTCGGGGGAATAAACGATCTTAACCAGCGATCCGGGGGCGGGGACGGCCGTCTGCAGCGAGCCCTTGCGGGTTGGGACGCGGGTCATGTCGCCGAAAGAGGCGAGAATTGTTCCCTCCCTTCCCGTGACGAGCTCGATGGCGGCCTCGTGGATGCTGTCGGGCGTGATGCAAACCGGGCAGCCCGGGCCGGAGACTGTTTCAACTCTTGCCTCTTCGAGCTGAGATTTGAGTCCATACTTGTGGATGGCCATGG
>CAZJBD010000199.1:0-3907 GCA_964544265.1 uncultured Eubacteriales bacterium | reverse complement strand
TGAAGTCGTTCTTGCCCAACCTGATGCTAAAGTGAGTTTCGTGACGTCCTACTAAACTCGGCTTGGTCGCGGCCCAAAAGTGGCGCAAGTAGATCGTCCCGGCGCCGCATAGTAGAAGAGTTACAGGACGTAGCCGTGCAAATCTACTTAATCACGTCATAAATCTTGACAGTGATGATTTTTGGGACAGGAAAAACATTAAATGAAATTAGCCCGACCCCTGTTCCCGACGCACGCGGAGGTCGCTCACCTTAGCCTTCAGTGCCCCGAACATGGTGTTCCCTAGAATGCCGGCCGTGAGAACCCAAAATCCCAGAGCCCCGATTACGCGTATGATCTCCCGGGGGGATTCGGAAACGTACCAATTGGGGTCCGAAAACCGGCAGGAAGCGATTGCAACGGCGAGGAAGGCAACCAGTATTCCGCCCCAGGTGCTGACGATCTTGCGATCGGACTCGGCGAACCATGATGTCATGACGACGTACGAAGGCGCCAGAAGGACATAGGTGAAGACCTCCGTCCTCGGGCTTAACAGGAGGACGGCGGCCAGTCCGAGCGTCATCCAGGGGCGCCAGTCGGCGCGCCGCGCCAGAAGGAAGTAGGCAAAAAACAGGGGAATAGTGGCAACGAGCACAGGCCACCGCAGGACCTGCCCGAGACCGCTTAGCCCGACCCGCTGGAAGGCCGAGAGGAGGTCCAACACACCCGCACCGGAGGAGTCTCCCAGAACGACGCGAAACCAGGCGAGATGCATCTCCAGGTTATGGGACCATCCGACCGAAACAACCGGCAGGAGGAAGGTCGTGAGTCCTGCGCTCAAGGCCCCGATCCAGTATCGCGGTTTTAGGTGCAGCGCGAGCGCGATGAGGAAGACGACCGGATAGACCTTCAGGTTGGCGGCGAGAGCGAGAATGGCCCCCGCCGAGAGCAGCCGGCCATCTCGGTATTCGGCCAGGCCGAGAAGGGTTAGCCCAATGATGAGAGCATTGACCTGATACGCGGCCATCGAGACGACGAGATCGAGCAGCGCGGCCAACAAGGCAATCGTCACGTAGAACGGGGCTTTCTTGCTGAGATCACTCCAGCGGTTCAGCCCGAAACAAAATGCCGCGATCCCCACGAGAACCCAAAGTCCGAGCACGGCCGTCTGGCTTCCGGATTTTGCTACCCCCGCCATGATCCAGGCGAAGAACGGCGAGTACTTGAACTGGTTGGAGGGGCCGTTTTGCAGCGTAACCTCGTAGGGGTTCTGCCCGTTGAGAAAAGCCATCCCCCCCACACAGTAGTTGCGCATGACGATGTTGAATGCCAAGCCATGAAGGATGATAAAGAACGCAAAGGCGGCGAAGCACACGGCCAACACGGTCAGCGTCGATCGCGAGAGCTTATGGAGCATAGTCCGATTCCTGGTCGTCCGGAAGGAACACGAACGAGGGAGTATAAATCATTACGGGAAAAGATGTCAAAAGACAGCTAGGAAGATTCACCTCCGGGCGTGTTAAAAACTTTCTTTAGGATGTAACCCTTCTGCTCGCCGTAGTCCAGATCTTTAAGAAGCTTCTCCATCTGTTCGGGGGTTTCTGCCCGTATCGGACCGGCCAGGACCCGGACGGCCTGGTTGCGGCCATGGGCCTTGGCGTAATATAGGGCCTGGTCAGCCAGGGTCATGATCTGCTCGAAGTTGTATTTATCCGGTTCGGCGTCGATGAGGGGAAAAGCGGAATAGCCCATGGAACACGTCTTGCGAATCGTGAGACCTGTGCTTTCGGAGAGGACGAAGGACTGTCGGGCGATCTTGGCTAGGATTCTTATAGCGAAAAGGTCCAGATAAGCGATGTCCGCATTCTTCAGCACGACCAAGAACTCTTCCCCCCGATCCGGACGACGACGTCATCCACACGGATCGAGCCTTTCAGAAGCTGGGCGAATTCCGCCAGGAAGCGGTCCCCGGCCTCATGCCCGAAGCGGTCGTTGATCTGTTTGAAATGGTCGATGTCCAGCATAAATATACCGAAGACGTTGACTTCATTTGAACCCCGCCGGTTGTTCCGGGACGAGAGGAGATACTTTTTGAAGTCGAGGAAGGCTTGAACATCCGTGGCCAGGACTTCCGTCAGGAAGCGCCGGTTGCGGAGGCCGGTAAGCGGATCCGTCAGGCTCATCTCTCTCAACTCTTGCGTCTTCTGCTTGACGATCCGCTCCAGCTCCCTTTCGCGGCGCTTGAGGCTCCGGACACGGACCCCGTAAACCGCCAGAAAGAGGCCAAGGAACGACACGAACACGAGGGCGATGAACCAGCGGGTCTTCCAGAACGGGGGTTTGATATGGACATGGATACGTTGGCCGTCCATGTTCCATATCCCGTCGCCGTTTGCTGCCCGGACATGGAAGATATAGTCCCCGGGAGGCAGGGTCGTATAGGTGGCGAATCGCCTCCCTCCGACATCATTCCAATATTTTTCCAGCCCCTCCATTCGATAGGAGTAGCGGTTTAGGCTCGGGGAGACGTAGTTCAGGGCGGAGAACTCGAAGGTGATGATTTTATCGGTATAGGAGAGGTCCAAGCGGTCGGCATAGGGGATTGAGCGCACCAGGAGAGTCCTTGCATCGGGGAGCCGCCCGATGGGAACGTTTTGATTGAACAATCGAAGCGCGACAATGGCGACTTCGGGCGCCGTCTCATTCTCCCGGATGTCGTTCGGATGGAAGACGTTGAATCCGTTGCTGCCCCCGAAGAAGAGTTCGCCGCTGCGGCTCTTGAAATAGGCCCCCCGATTGAATTCGTCCCCCTGCAGGCCGTCGGACAGGGTAAAGGAACGGACGCGCTGGCTGACGGGGTCAAACCGGGCCAGCCCTTTATTCGTGCTGAGCCATAGGAAACCTGCCTCGTCTTCGAGGATCCCATAAATGACATCGTTGGGGAGCCCGGCGTTCGAGCTGGAAAAGACCTCGAATGTCCAATCCCCGGGAGAAGCCCCTTCCCGGACGAGCCGGCAGAGCCCGCCGCCGTTGGTTCCGACCCAAAGGTCCCCCTTTTGATCGCGATGGAGGCTGCGGATGAACGGATTGGGAAGGCTCCCCGGCCGGGCTGGGTCCGGCAGAAAGCGCACGAAGCGGCCCGTGCTGACGTCCATCAGGTTCAGCCCCACGATCGTGCCGACCCAGAGTGTGCCCGGTCCGTCATCCAGGATGGCATTGACGTTATCGTTGCTGATCGTTCCGGAATCTTGGCCGGCGGCATCCGTGCGGTAAGTGATAAACCGCCGGTCCGTAGGATCGAAGCGGCAAAGTCCTCCATCGATCGTCCCGATCCACAGGATGCCCTCGCTGTCCTCGTGAAGGGAAAGGATGAAATTATTGGACAGGCTACCCGGCTTTCCGGGTTGAAGAGTGAATCGGGCCGTTTGAGTGGAAAGCGAAAAATCGTCCGAAAGCGTGATACGGGTCAGTCCGCCCCGGAAGGTTCCGACCCAGACGGAACCGTGGCTATCCGCGAGCAAAGCGGTCACCACCGTATCTCCGATGTCGATAGGTCTGCCCCGGGCATCGTTGATGACTCGGAATTAAGCCGGGGTCCTGGGATTCTGGTCAGGAGAGAGCCTCCGGATTCCTCCGCCTTCGGTGCCCACCCAGAGTCCCCCCTGCTGGTCCTCGCAGAACGAGGTGACGGCGCCGTCTGGCAGACTGCCATCCGAGCCGGGAAGGTGCCAGAATTGAGCGAATCGCTCCCGGTCTCGGTCCTTGCCTTCTACCCTCGTGAAGATGAGCTTGTTGAGCCCCGCAAGATAGGTTCCGATCCAAAGGACGCCGCTGCGGTCTTCGTAGAGAGATTCGATCGCGTTGCTTCTTAGGCCGAAGGGATTGGAGGGGTCGTGTTGATAGCGGGTGAAAACATACCGGGCGCGGT
>CAZJBD010000198.1:0-3957 GCA_964544265.1 uncultured Eubacteriales bacterium | reverse complement strand
TTCTCATACGCGTACAGTCGATTCCTCTTCCGTCCCGTGATTTCTCTGACGATCCCCGCTTTCTGGAGAGCTCCTAAAGCCGCTGCGATCGTCGGCGGCGACATTTTCGTCGCTCTGCATAGAAACGGTATATTGGCGATCGGCCGGCTCTGAAAAGCTTGGTGGATGCGAAGAGAAGAGCCAGCTTTGCGACCCAAATCCCGGATGATCTGCCGGTCACGATTGCAAAAATCATTTAAATGCCGGGCCGTCGTAACGGCACCCTCGGCCATTTCCCTGACTCCTACAACAAAAAAGCGCAGCCAGGCTTCCCAGTCCCCTTCCGTTCGAACGTTCATGAGGAGGTCGAAATACCGGGATCTGTGTTGTTTGAAGTAAAGGCTGAGATAAAGGAGCGGGTGGCGGAGGACTCCCTCCTTACAGAGGAGAAGCGTGATCAAGAGCCGGCCGACCCTCCCGTTTCCGTCGAGGAAAGGATGGATCGTCTCGAATTGGACATGCATGAGAGCGGCCTTGATCAAAACCGGCGCTTTTTCCGGAATGTCGTGCAGGAACTTCTCCAGCGCTCCCATAGCGTCGGCAACGCGTCCCGGGGGCGGAGGCACGTAAAGCGCGTTCCCGGGACGCGTCCCCTGGATCCAGTTTTGGGAGCGCCGGAATTCGCCCGGATCTTTATCGCGGCCGCGGCCTTTCGAGAGCAGAATCTTATGGACTTCCCGGATCAGCCGGTTCGACAACGGAAAATCTTCTTTAAGTCTTTTAAGGCCGTGGTTTATCGCCGCGACGTAGTTGGAAACCTCGATGACGTCGTCGAGCGGAACTCCCGGCGCTTCTTCCAATTCGAATAAGAGAAGGTCGGAAAGAGAAGACTTCGTTCCCTCGATCTGCGAGGAAAGCACCGCTTCTTTTCTAACATACATATAGAGGAAAAGATCGATATCCGGGAGAAGCGTCGCTACGCTGTCCAATCGGCCGAGAGAGACGAGGGCCTGATCGAGATCTTCTCGAAGAACGGAATCGATCGAAAGAGGAGGATTCGGCGGAAGCAGAAAAGGCACAAAAGATCGGACCTCCTCGTCCCCATATTTCGTAACGATATATTCCCCTGTCGGGCCACGATTCATAGCATCTCCTCTGCGCTTCAGGCAATTAAAGTTATTTTAATTAGCTTTAAGCTAACTAAAGGATAACGCTTTTCCCTTTAATAAGCAAGAAATATCATTAGGCTCCTCTTCGCTATGATCCCCGAGCTGGACTTTGGTATCCCCAGGGAGCGCATCATCTTTTCCCGGGGAAACAAGCGGCCTCTTTTAGGGTAAGACAATACCCTGCCCGGATTATTGCGAAGCCTTAATAAGTGGACTTCTTATTTAAAGAATAACAACTTATCCTGGATTCAGAGCGCTTTCTGGTAGACTCTGTATTTCTTGTAGATCTGGCCGCCGACCCGCTCCATTTCGGCCCGGACCTTGACGTTGGTTTCCATCTCGTGGTGGGTGTCCATTATTTCGTAGCCAGCCTTCAGGGCGGATTCGATCATCCTAACCCCCATCATCACGTCCAAGCCCTGGCCTCGATACTTGTCCTTAACAGCGCCCAGCATCAGGTCGAGCTGCTTGGTTTTCTTGGCTGCCCTGAGAATATACAGAATTCCGAAGGGAAAAAGGCGCCCGCGGGCCTTTCGGATGCCCGCCGTCATGTCCGGCATGCCGATGACGAAGGATGCGACCTCCCCGTCCTTCAGGCCGATCTTGATGAAGCGGGGGTTGAGAACGGGCATGTATTTCTTGGCCAAGTCGTCCATTTCCTTCTCGTCAAGAGGAGCATAGCCGTAGATGTTGTTCTGCATGTAGCATTCGTTCATTAAGGATAGGATCGGCCGGATCCAGGGCTTGAGCTCTTTCTTTTTTGTGAACTCGACGACCTCGAAGCTCCCTTTTTTTTGGGCTCGTTCTAAAATCTTCTTGTAGAATTCGGGCATCTCCTTGGGGACATCGATTTTATAGACGAAGTAGTCGACGTCCTTGACGTAACCTTCGGCCTCCACGAGCCTCGGCATCCATTCGAAATTATAATAGCTGGCGATGGTCACCCCGTGCTCGAAGCCCTCGATCATGAAGCCCTCCGGGTCCTGGTCCGAAAACCCGTAGGGACCGACGACCCGAGTCATCCCCTTTCTCCGCGCCCATTCCTCGATCCGGTTAAGAAGGGCGTGGACGATCTCCTGATCTTCCTGCGTCTCCAGGAAACCGAAACGGGCCGTCTTCTCATTCCGGTACTCGTTGTAGCGGCCATTGATGATTCCCATGACCCGGCCGACGCATTCCGTTCCCCGGAAGGCGAGGAGGAGAATGGTGTCGCAATACTCGAACGCCTTGTTCTTTTCCTTACGGAAATAATTCCAGTCGTCCATGTAAATCGGGTGAACCCATTTCGGATGGTTGACGTGAAGTTTTTCCGGGAGATAGATGAATGTCCGAAGGTCTTTTTTGTCCTTGACTTCGCGAATTTCCAGGGTCATGTCGTTTTCCTTTTTATCCAAAGATAGACTATTTATCCTATAATGCGGAGGAAAAATCAACGAAAACCCAAAATTGCCGGTCGGAAGTCGCCGGAAACTCCGGGCATCGGCGCAGGCCAACGCCATCTTTTAAGCTAAAAGAATTCCTGTGGAAATCCCTGTGAAAAAGATGAGAAAAGCCTGAGAACAAGTCTGCAAGAAATTCTTGACTTTTCGGGGGTTCGTCCAATATATTATCAGTCTCATGAAAATCGAGACCATCACCCTCCTTACGGTTTTTGTCCCGATCTTAGGTTCTCTGACGATTCCCCTTGCGAGCCTGGTCTCCAAGGCCTTCCGTTCCCTGTGGTCCGTCCTGCTGGGGACCGTCACTGCCGTGCTGCCCTTGACCCTCATCCCGTTCGCCCTGGGCGGCGGCGAGCTTGTCTTCAGGCGGGACCTCGTCATGGGGCTGGACTTCATCCTGATCATCGACCCCTTGTCGATCTTCATGTCCATCGTGTCCTCGTTTATCGGCTTCCTCATCATCGTTTATTCCCTGGGCTACATCCGCCGCGAGGAAAACCAAAACGAGTACTATCTGATGGTCGTGCTCTTCATCGGGTCCATGATGGGGCTTGTGTATTCGGGCAACATGATCTTCATGTACCTCTTTTGGGAGATCATCGCCATCTGCTGCTGGCGGCTCATCGGTTTCTTCCGGGTCAAAGAACACGTCCGCAGGGCCGACAAGGCCTTTCTCGTTACCTTCTTCGGCGCCGTCGTCATGCTCCTGGGATTCATTCTGATTTACAACCAGACGGGGTCGTTCGACCTCACGGCCATGCGAGGGACTCTCATTTCCGGGAGTGCGGTCGTTCTCATTCTTGTCGGCATGTTTTCCAAGTCGGCTACGGTTCCCCTCCACACTTGGCTTCCCGACGCCGGTGTCGCGCCGACCACCGTCACGGCCCTGCTCCACGCTGCTGTCTTGGTAAAGATCGGCGTCTACGCATTCGCCCGCCTCTTCCTCTTCACCTTCCAGCTCCCGGACGTCTGGCAGCAGATCATTCCTATCCTGGCCGTCGCGTCCAGCCTGATCGCGGCCGGCGCGGCGACCGTCGAGACAGACTTCAAACGCGTTCTGGCCTATTCCACGGTCAGCCAGATCGGTTATATCTTCCTTGGCTTCAGCATGGCCAATCAGGCCGGCATCTCGGGCTCCCTCCTCTTCATCCTGATGCATGGGCTGGCCAAGGCCGGTCTCTTTCTCTGCGCCGGCATCGTCATCCACGCCACCCACAAAAGCGACATCCGGGAGATGGGAGGTTTGATCAAGACGATGCCCGTTACGGCGGTATCCTTCCTCGTCTGCGCTTTTTCCGTCATCGGCATCCCCCCTTTCGGCGGCTTCTTCTCCAAGTTCCTGGTCATCATGGGAACGCTCGACGCAGGCC
>CAZJBD010000197.1:0-3962 GCA_964544265.1 uncultured Eubacteriales bacterium | reverse complement strand
AGAAACCTTATTTATAACCTTCAAGTATTTAGCCTTGGTGAAAGCTGACTTCAGAAGTAGTAAAGAATATTCCCGACGAGCGATCTCCAGAATGCTGCGAATAGGGGTGATTAGCAAATATCATCCCAAAATTCACCCCAAAGGGTGATTTACGGCCAGCTCCTTTCCGCGACATATATATTGTAGGCGAATGGAAGGATGAGAACCATGGGAAAAATTGTTCTATTAGATTACGAAGAAAAAGACCGCGAGCGGCTCGCGGGAGAAAGATTCGATGTCGAGCGTCGGGCGACCACACCCGGCCCCGGAGTTCCGGAATCACCCCTCCTGCCCGGCGACTGCGAAACAGTCTTCTATCAAATGGACCGGCGGGACCCGGAGGGACAAGCCCAAGCGGTGATATCCGACGAAGTCGCCTCCGTGGTGGAACGGGGCGGCAAAGTCATCTGCTTCATCGGCAGGGGAAGCCTCTTCCACTTGACAAATATCATCGGGGTATACCCTGAACTGCACCTCCAGGAAGCGAATCCGGCCGACGGCATGATCTTCAGGCCCAAGCCTCCCTACAAGCTTATTTTCGACAGGTTCCAGCCCTTCATCACCCACGCCTATACGCTCTTCCAGGACGCGGTCGCGGAGCCATCCTGGGACATGGGGTCGAGATCAAACAACGGATTCGAGTTTCTAGCCAAGAGCCAGGACGGTCATCCGTTTTCTGTTCTGATCCACAGGGGAAAAGGATTCTACCTCCTTTTGCCGTGGTTCGGCCCTAAGAATATCGAGGTTACCGAGTTCATCCTCAGAGACGTCCTGCCCAAGCTGGATCTTAAGGCCGGCGAAAGCGAAGAATACGGCTGGCTGGATCAAGAGGAGTACACATTCCCGGTCCTCACGGACCTCTTTGCCCGGAGGATCGAGGAAAAAGAAAGGCATGAGCGGGCTCTGCTCGAGATCGAGGACAGGATCCGGGAAGCGCGGGCGACGGAGCAGGAGTCCTTCAACACGCTCCTTAAAGGGGAAGGGCAGAACCTCAAGAAGGCCATAGTCCAGGCCCTGCAATTCCTGGGCTGGGGCAAGGTTGTGGACGTGGACGAGTACTGGAAGAAGGTCATCCGAAACAAGGAAGAAGACATATGGCTGATCGAGACGGCGGACCATCCGGTCGAGGTCAGTATGCAGAGGGAACCGCTCATCCTGGTTCTTGTTCAAAGCAACAAGAACTGGGCGACGGACGATGAGTGCGCGCTCCTCCAGAAGTACAAGGGGCGGCGGATGCAGGAGTTCGACAACACCAAGATGAAGGCCGTCCTCATCGGAAACTACTTCACCCCGCAAGAAGCAAAACTCCGGAACTGCCCCTTTGCCCCAATCCAGTGCGAAGAAGCCCAAAAGGATGGAAACGGGCTTCTTACGACCTACGAGCTGTTCAAGGCCGTTAAAGCGGTAAAAGAGGGCAAGGCCCGGCAAGAGGACATCCGGAAACAACTCCAGGAGAAGACCGGAATCATCCAGTTCGAATATTAAGGGTAACCAGTCGGTTCGCCCTATCAAAAAAGTCGAAATTTGGGGGAAAGGACTCGTCTTGGCTTTTTCGGGGGATTGTGTTAAAAAGAAGCCATGTGGATTGAGCTTTTGAGGAGACGCGGATGAAACGAGTCGAAAGAAAGCAGCTTAAAGAGGACGAGTTCGTTTCCGGAATAAGCAAGGTCCTCGATCTCCTGAAGAAATGGCAAAAAGAGATCTTCATCGCCGTGGGAGTCCTGGCTTTTCTCGTCCTGGTTTTCCTCGGCCTAACGGCGCTCAAGAATCGCGGCCTGAGGAATGAAAGCCGGGTTGTGGGTGAGATCATCGCCCTCCGCGCCGACCTCGATAAAAAGCCCGAGAACCTGGCCAAACTGGAAAAGCTTGCTGGAGGCGGGCGGTTCGCCCGAGTGGCTTACATCGAACTGGCCACTTACTGGATGGAAAAAGGCGATTTGGAAAAAGCCGAGAGGCGGGCGAGCGAGGTCAAGCCCCCGCCCAGAGACGTCCTTTATTATGAGGCCCAGGAGCTTCTGGCCCAGATCGCCCTGAAGAAAAAGGACTTTGCCAAAGCCCTGGACATCTACAAAAAGATTGAGGAGGAGAAACCGAAGTCTTATCCCCTCGATGCGGTCCTATTTCATAAAGGGGAGGCCCTCCGGCTCAAGGGCGATATCAATGAGGCTCTGGCGGTTTTCAAGAAGCTCCAGGAGGAGTACAGCCAGACTTATTTTGGATATGAAGCGTCCCTCAGGGTGGGGAAGCTCGAGGCCGCTCGCTAAGTCATTACCTTGTAAATTCGCCCGGATGAGATATAATATGCTCTATTTTTTTTAGGAGGAGTTCCATGGCGTTTGTCATCACCGAAGAATGCATCAACTGCGGTGCGTGCGAGCCCGAGTGCCCGAACCAGGCGATAACCGCCGGGGACGAGCGGTACGTCATCGATCCCGAAAAGTGCACAGAGTGTGTTGGACACTTCGAGGAATCTCAATGCGCCGCGGTCTGCCCCGTAGACTGCTGCGTTGCCGACCCTAATCATAAGGAGACGAGAGAGGAACTGATGTCAAAGTTCCACAGGCTCCACGGCTGATCCCCGTCCCGCCGCTTTCTAAGACACTAGGAGTGAGGATATCACTCCTATTTCTTTATAGGGCACATGGAAGAGATTAGGAGCAAGAACAGGACATGGATCAATGTTCTCCTCTTTGGCCTGACGATCGTCTCCGCGTTCTTCGTCGGCATCAACTGGAGCCTGAGCTTCAGGCACAGTGACGCCATAAATCAGGATTTCCCCTTCAGCTTGGGGAAGCACCTCTTCAGGGACCCTCAAGTTATCTCTTTAAGCGTTCTGTACTCGACCGTCCTCATCATCATCCTTCTCGGTCATGAGCTGGGTCACTATTTGGCTTGCCGTCGCTATGGGATCAATGCCACCCTGCCGTTCTTCATCCCCGCGCCGACCTTGATCGGGACTCTGGGCGCGTTCATCAAGATCAAATCCCCCATTACGCGCAAGCAGCAGCTGTTTGACATCGGAGCGGCCGGTCCTCTTGTGGGATTCATCCTGGCTCTGCCCGCCCTCTTCATCGGTTTGTCTTTGTCCAAGGTCGTGCCGGCACTTCCCAGTGACGAGGCCCTCTCCTTTGGGGAACCCCTTCTTTTAAAGATGATTATCGCCATATTATTCAAGAACATCCCCGCCGGCTCGGACATCCTCCTTCATCCGGTTGCCATCGCGGGATGGGTTGGCATCCTGGTTACGGCCTTTAACCTCTTTCCCATGGGCCAGCTGGACGGCGGACACATCTTTTTCGCCCTGGCCGGCCGCAGGGCCGTGCGCCTGGCCAAGCTCTTCCTGGGCGTTTTTGTGGTTATGGGGATATTCTTTTGGGTCGGGTGGTTCGTATGGGTCTTGCTCATTATGCTCCTGGGATTGAAGCATCCCCGCGTCTTTGATGAGGACGTTCCCCTGTCTCCCGGAAGGAAGGCCGTCGGCGTTCTCATCATTGTCATATTCATTCTTTCTTTTATTCCAGACCCGGTCAGGGGGCTTAACCTGTTCGGGATGCTTCGGCAGTTCGGGGTGTGAGTTATTCACAGAATATGTGGAAAACTTGTGGAAATGTGCGCTCTTTTGGAGCAAAATAATAATCTATCCTTGAAGATACGACAGTTTGCACAAGATTTCGTCATGGGATGTAACCTTATTATTTTCAATTAGTTAATATGTTACTGAAAATAAACGAATTGCGTTTCATACGGAGTCGAGGTCGACCTGGGGGGAACCATGGACGCTAAGTTCAAGGACGTAGAAGCTGTCTTCAGCCGGATGAAGAGCAGATTCCGTGACGGGGAGATCTCCCAACGAGAGTTCATCGACAGTCTCAAGCAGCTGCGGATCAAGGACGAGGAGGGCCGTTTTTGGATGATCGGGGCCA
>CAZJBD010000196.1:0-4015 GCA_964544265.1 uncultured Eubacteriales bacterium | reverse complement strand
TAGTATATATACATTAAGAAGATTCTATATCTGAGAGGGCATCCTTGACCTGCCCCCGGTTGATGAATGTCAACTATTACCGCCCGACGACAGGAAAGCAGGGCCACGGGGATTCGAACCCCGGTCTGATGGCTGAGAACCACCTGTCCTAGGCCTCTAGACGATGGCCCCGTAGGCGGCAAAATAGCAGAATCCCCCTGGGGTGTCAACAAAGAGCCGCCCTTGGCGCCGCGCTTGACCAGCGACTAGCGCCGGGAGGCGAGGAGCATCTTCGCCGCCGTCTCCCCCCCGTTTGTCCGGTAGAGCATCGGGATGGGCCGGTCCAGGCCTTCCACGTGTTCAGGCTGGTTTTCCCAGCGGCCGTTGAGGACACAGGCATAGTCGGAGAAGTGCTGCCAGCGCCGTCGCGGCAGGTCCGTTACCATATGGATGTGGTTGGCGGGCACACCCATTTTGATCAAACCCGCCGGAACGTGCTCGAAGGTCAGCAGAGTATGCGGCCAGGTGTAATCTGAGGCGCGACAGATCCTTTCCAGCAGAGGGACCGGAAGGTCGACCGTCCGGGCCTCGTCCTGAACCATCGTGAACATCCCCGAGAGGTCGGAATAAGCCAGCCGCCCGGCGATGCCCTGGATCCCTCCCGGCGAGACATAGCCAAGGGAGAAGCCGAAGCCGGGGAAATAATGCTCGACGGCCCTAAAGAGGAAGGCCTTGCCGGCATAATCGAGGGACGCCGATCCCGAGTTGTTCCCGTCGATAAAGCCCTTCTGAAGCCATGGTTCGTCGAGGTAAGGAGCGAGGTCCAGGCCCAGAAGATCGGCATTCTTCCGGATCTCCCAGGGTTCATAGACCTTCCGGAAGTCCAGGAACAGCGTCGGCCGGCCCCCGGAAAGCGCCCAATGTAGGATCATGGTCAGGAGGCCCTGGACGTCATTTTCGGTGGCGAAAGGAACGACCGGCTTTTTCCCGGTATGGTCTTCCGTCGAATTGAACAGGGATTCGGCGATATCGGCCGTCGACATCGGGAGGCCGCGCCGGTCCGATCCCCAGGCCAGCTGATTCGTCCAGCCGCCGGCGATAGCGTTAATGTCCTTCATGTAATTGCGGATGATGAGATAGAGGGCCAGACCCTCGTCCAATTTTTTCCTGTCCAGGGCCGAGAGCTTGGGCGGCTTGATGTCTTTCCCCGTGTAAAAGGGCTTCCCGGACGCCAGAACCTCTTCGGTATTTGGAAAGATGCGGTCCTTAAACCTGACGTTGACCACCCACTCCCGGATCTCCCGGAGTTCCTCAATGTCGTATCCCCCATTTTTACGGAGCATGTCGGCGAAAATCTTCATGGACTCGCGGGTGGACTCGAGGCCGAAAAACCTCCTGGCCGCATGGACGTGATTGAGCGCGGTCTCCATCTGCATCGAATCGGTATCGACGGAAAGAAAACGCTTCCCCTGGAGCGAAACCTTGGTCAGCATTGCGTAGGCAAGGTCGAGAATCTCCAGCGTGGATTGGGCGTCGAACTCGGGGTGGAGGCCGGTTTCCGGCATATTCCCGATGACCATGGGGCAAAGCCTTCCCGTCTGGGCGTAGGCCCCTACGAGGGCGTCGATGCCGACGACCCCCGGCCTAGGGGCGTTATTGCCCCCGACGCAGGCCAGCGGTGTCGTAGGAGGAAAGTGGGCGGTCAGAGCCATGGCCGTCTTGCCTGGGAAAAACCAGGTTTCGGGCGTCATAATCAGGCCGCCGGCTCCGGCGTCCTTCAGTTCGCGAGCGCCTGCATCCGCCGCGGCTTCGCCATCGATCAGACGCGGACAAAAGAAGATGTTGGGCGGCGTTCCGTCGGGAAGGACGAGTCCCTTGGCCAGGAGCCCGGCTGTCATCCGGCCGATATTGAAGGACCGGGTCCGGGATCCTTCATCGATGCGCGGGTCGCAGGGAACGAAAACTCCCAGCGTTGCTGCGTCGGGTCTTTTCTTGCCTATGAATGGCATGGAATTCTCCTAAATGTATTCAATGGTCGCCGGAGGTTTGGGCGTCAATTCGTAAGCCACCCGGGTGACCTCGGGGATCTCGGCGACGATCCTCCGGGCCATCTTCGCCAGAACGTCCCAGGGGACGGGCGTGGGCTCGGCCGTCATGGCATCGCGGCTTTCTACGGAACGGATGATGATGATCTGTCCGAACTTCCGCTTGCCGCCATCGATCCCGGTTCCCATGTCGTTCATCAGAACGGCAAAGGCCTGGAAGGGCCGAAGCGGAGCCGTCTCCTGCTCCACGATTACGGTCGCCTTCCGGACCAGGGCCACCCGCTTCGGAGTCACTTCGCCGATGATCCGGGTGGCCAGGGCGGGTCCCGGGAAGGGCATGCGGAGATAGATCGATTCGGGGAGGCCGAGCTCTCTGGCGACCTCGCGGACCTCATGCTTGAACAGCTCCTTCAGGGGCTCGACGACCTTGAAGCCGAAGCCCTTTTCGGAATCGATGCCGATCTGCTCAAGGATGTTATGCTGGGTCTTAACGCCTCCCTTAGTCTCGATGATGTCTGCGGCGATGGTGCCCTGGACGAGATATTTCGCCTTGCTCTTGAGGACCTCTCGGCCGAAGGCCTTATAGAAAGCATAACGGAATGCCTTCCGTTTCTCTTCGGGGTCGATCTTACCTTTCAAAGCGTCGAAGAATTCGTCGCTCGTATCGACGATCTCGACGTCGATTCCAAGCTTCTTGAAGATTCTCCGAACCTCCCCGGGTTCGCCCTGACGCATCAATCCATCGTCGATGAAGAGGACCTTGAGCTGCGGTCCGAGCGCCCGGTGGGCCAGGACGGTGCAGGCAGAGCTGTCAACCCCGCCCGAAAGCGCGGAGATGGCTTTCCCGTTTCCAACGGTCTTTTTGATCTCCTCGACCTGTCTCTCGATGAATGCTTTGGTTTTCATGGCCTCCTCCCTCATTCGCGTTTGTCAAATGATACAACAACAGGAGGGAATTGAAAAGCGGAGGGGATTTTCAGGGGGGATATCCGGATCACCCCGAAAGATGAGGGGAGGGAGCGAAAATTCATCCGGGATACTACCTGGCCGGATGATTGACGGGTCACCGGGGGTCTGGGAATATTGGGCCATTAATAAGGAGGGCCGCATCCAAGGCTTTTGCGAAGATCTCAGGGAGCAGGGTAAGGGTCCCTCTCCCGGCCCTCCTTTCCCCTCCTTCCCAAGAAACAAAGAAAAGAAACGCAATAATTAGGGCTTTTGAGTTACGACCGGGTATTTTGAGCCCCTTTTCTCCTCTCTACTAAATATAGTCGCGGTTATCGGAAAAAATTGAAAATAGGGGTCAAACCTACTCTTTTGACAGAAATTTTATTAAAAGCTCTTTATGTCAAAAGAGTAGGTTTGACCCCTACTCCGTCATAGACCGGAAAGGCCATTTCCGCTAGAATAGATTGAAGGATGGAGAGGAATATGACAAAAAACATCAACCCTAAAGCACTTAAAACGCTCGCGTTTATGTGCGTCCTGACAACAATCTTGGCAGGTTCCTTATATTCACAAAGGCCTCCGATGGGCGGTCCCATGGGGGGTCCCTTCGAGGCCGATTATGCTCTGACCTTGAGGAACTGGTTCATCCAGTCGTCCGCCAAGGTCACGGCCGGTGGGGAGCAAATCTCCCAGCCGGGCCTGCTCATGGACCGGTGGTACCCAGCCACCGTGCCGGCCACGGTCCTGGGGACGCTCGTTCAGAACTATGTCTATACCGATATCTACTTCGGAGACAACTTCAAGAACATCAAGGGAGACGATTTCAAGGTTTCCTGGTGGTACAGGACCGAGTTCCCGCTGACGGCAGACCCATCGAAAACGACCTTTAAGCTCGAGTTCGACGGAATCAACTATCGGGCCAACATCTGGCTCAACGGAAAGAAGATTGCCGACGTCTCAGAAGCTTACGGAGCCTTCCGCCGCCTCGAGTTCGACGTGACGGCCGCAGCCGCACGCGGAGGAATGAACGTTCTGGCCGTGGA
>CAZJBD010000195.1:0-4076 GCA_964544265.1 uncultured Eubacteriales bacterium | reverse complement strand
CCTTCGGGATCCACCGGCTCATTTCGCGGATCTCCTCCCTGCTGTCGTTTAGGGTCGGGAGAACGAGGTAGACGACTTCTAGCCACACCCCACTGTTCGCGACGGTTCGGATGGCGTCGAGGACCGTATCGAGGTCCCCCCGGACGTATTCGCTATAGAAGGATTTCGAGAATGCCTTGAGATCGATCTTGATGCCGTCCACGACCTTAATGAGGTCCCCGAGAGGTTCGGATTCGACATGTCCGCCGGTAACGACGAGGCTGCGCAAGCCTTTTTTACGGGCCTCTATGGCCGCGTCATACATGTACTCAAAGAAAACGATAGGCTCTGTGTAGGTATAGGCAACGGACGGACAGCGGTATTTTTCCGCCAGTTGGGCAACCACGGCCGGCGGCAGGTCGAAATGTTCAACCTGTTCGGGTCTGACCTGAGAGATCTGCCAGTTCTGACAGAACTTGCAGTTCACATTGCAGCCGGCCGTCGCCAGGGAGAGGGCGCTTGTGCCCGGCAGGAAATGAAAGAAGGGTTTTTTCTCAACGGGATCGGCGTTCAGGCTACAAGCCTTGCCGTAGACGAGAGTGTAGTATGTCCCCCCCTGATTCTCCCGGACGCCGCAGTATCCTCTCTCTTTGTCGCCGAGCTTGCAGCGGCGTTGACAGAGGAGGCATTCCGTCTCCCGGTCCGGGTGTTTTTTATAGTAGCGGGCCTCAACTTTGGAGAGGTTGGCTTTCTCCTGGAAGGCGGCCAGGCTGGAACAGATGGAGGGCAGGCCCATACCCAAGACAATGCCTGTTCCGACGGAATTCCCGAGGAATTGGCGCCTCTTCATTTCAAACGTTCTCCTCGACGACCTCGATCCTTTCAGAATCGGCCGTACCGAGGCCCAGACGTTCGGCGGTCGCAAGGTAGAGCGGTTCCCTCTGTTCTTCGATCAGGGAGGGAAGCCCTCTCCTCGCCCGGATCTCATCAATGATCCTGCGGCCCACGGCGTCGGTGGCCACCGGGTCGGCCCCGAAGACGAGCGCCCCGCACCTTTCTGCCCACTGAGGATGAAATGAGGGGCCCTTATGGTACTGGACAGTCAGGCAATCCAGGATGGAGAGTCGGTGTTTACCCTTAATGGACGGCGTGTCAAAGACCTCGGCGACATAGGGATCGCAGCGGCTATCGTGGTACTTGTTCGGATTGTGGACGGCGCCGAAGTAGTTTTTCATCCCTGCCGTCACTCCCGCCAATCCATGATCCTTTAGGATGGCCAGGCTGATCGATCCCGTCACGAAGTCCTCCTGGATCGTCGAGAACAGACTGCCCACGTTCCGCTGGATGACGAGCTCACTGCCGTACCCGGCCCCGTCGGTGTCCGTTCCAAAGATCCTGGGGCCGTTCTTGTCCTCGGAAAGCCTGTAGCCCGCATCACGGAGCTCGCGGTTCGTTCGGTCCCAGATGACGACGTTCCCGGGCCGGACGTTCTTTTCCCCGAGCCACAGGGCAAGCGGGAGGGAAACCCCGGGACGGGTGCTGATGCTTTTTCCGCCGATGGTGTTGATCTTGATCCCGACCCGGTCCTCGAACCGGAAGAACCGCCGCAGACCCTCATAGGGATCCTTTTCCCCGGTCAGGAGACAGATCCCGCGCTCGAACATCCTCCGGATCAAGGCGGCGTCGATCTCGTCCGAGGTCACTGCAACCGCCCGTGACTTGACGACGACGATCCTCGCCTTATTCATCCCTTCCATGATGGACTTATTTGAAAAACCTGTCAATAAAACGCGGCCAGCGGCCGCTCTTGAAAATAATTGAACCCGAGGCTATATTGAGACCGGGAAGATAACATTGGAGGCATGACATGAAAACCCGCGGACTCAACTATAAATGGCTCGCCCTTGGCCTTGCCGGCCTTGTCGTCATCCTGGGCACGGCCTGGACGGGGACCTCCCAGAGGACCGGGAGCCCCGCGCTTCTCGGCCTCGTTCCCGAGATCGAAGGCTGGAAGCTTGCCGAGGAGTTGCAGAGCTTTTTCCCGGAAGACCTCTATGAGTACATCGACGGAGCGGCCGAGAGCTACCTCGGCTACGACTTCAAGGAGCTCGTCGTGGCCCAGTTCCAGAAGACCGGGACGGAGGCGTCCGTGACCCTCGAGATTTACGATATGGGAAACGGGACCAACGCCTTCGGGATTTTTAGTTCCGAACGATTCCCTGAAAACAAGGTGGTGGACGTGGGGACTTCGGGCTATATAGAAGGAGAAGTCCTGAACTTCATCTGCGGGAATGCATACGTCAAAATTATGAGCTTCGATAGTGACCAGGAAACGCCGGCCGTCTTGGACGCCTTCGCGCGAAAGGTCGCCGGGAAGATGGGGGGAAGGGGGGGGCTCCCCCCTCTGTTGTCGGCTTTCCCCAGGGACGGGATCGTCGCCAACAGCGAAAAATATATCCTGCGCAACGTCATGGGATTCGAGTTTCTCAGCGACGGTTATATGGCCTCTTACAAGCTTGACGGAACAGAGTTCGAGTGCTTTTTCATCGAAACCGATAAAGGCCGGGACCCGGCCGTGTTGTTAAAAAAGCTTCTGGACTTCTACGCCAAGAACGAGCAGCCGGCCGGGGATATCCCTCTTGGCTATCATATCCGGAACAAATACGGCCAGAACTTGTATATCGGGGTCGCCGGCAAGTTCTTGTGCGGGGTTAATCGGCTGCCCGATGGAGCCGGGACGATCGGAGATCGGTATCTACGATCCCTGGTCGAGTCGCTGAAGGGGCGCGCCTCTGGGGGGATATAAAAACTGTTGCCGGGGACGCGGACCTTTAAACGAAGGGCGGCGAGGTCCCAAGTCTGGAATTCCAGGGCTGTTTCGAGAAAGGCTGGACTAAGGTCCCGTTGTGTTATTCCCCGGGAATGTGATAAATACTAGGGATATGGAGGAAAACAGGTTCCTGAAGTTCTCGGCAGCGTTCATAGTCATTTTTCTTGTGGGCGTCATTTTGAAGCTGGCGAGACCCGTCCTCTTCCCTTTTTTCCTGGCCCTTTTCATCTCTTACATCATCGGGCCTGCCCTGGAGTTCCTGACCCGCCGGAAGGTTCCGAGGCCCGTGGCCCTCATCGTCATGGTCCTGGCAACATTCCTTCTCATGTACCTTCTCGGTGTTCTGTTCTATTCGAGCGGCAAGGCGTTCGCCGCCGAGTTGCCGGACTACACCGAACAGTTCCAATCCCTGATCAGGAAGCTTGAGGCTTCTCACTTCCTGGGCGCCCAGTGGAATGTCGCCACCCTGCTCGGCAATATTAACATCGGGAAGATCGCCTCCATTACGATGTCAGCCCTAGGCCCATTTTTTGGCTTCCTGTCCAATCTCGTCCTCGTCCTTATCTTCCTCATATTTATCCTGGCCGGGAGGGGAAGGCTGCGAGGAAAGGTCGAGAGGTCGTTCAATTCCGATCAGGCCGGGAAGATCAACGAGGTCCTGGAAAAGATCGACCGGCAGATTCAGAAGTACTTGGCCATAAAAACCGTTTTCTGCATCATTAACGGCCTCATCGTGGGGATCGTCTTGGCGCTCTTTGGCGTCGATTTCGCCATTGTTTTCGGGTTTCTGGCCTTCCTGCTGAACTATATCCCCAATGTCGGTTCGACGATCGCTACGGTCATTCCCATCGTAATCGCCTTCATCCAATATGGAAGCGTCTGGAGGTGCCTCTGGATCCTGCTGATCGTCGTCGTCCTCGATAACGTCTTCGGCAGCATCCTCGAGCCGCGGTTCATGGGCAAGGGGCTCGGGTTGAGCCCCCTCGTGGTTATATTTTCCCTCATCGCCTGGGGCTGGCTGTGGGGTATTCCGGGCATGGTTTTGGCCGTCCCCATCGCGGCCGTCATCAAGATCGTCTGCGCCAACGTCCCCTCGCTCCGGTTTATCGAAGTCCTGATGAGCAAGTAGCTCTCAAACTATTATCTTTAACCAGTTTTGAAATGAAATAAAGAAGGCAGCGGTCAACTACCAACCGGAGCATCTTTTTTTCATGTGATAGAGACAATGGCGCAGGGGCACGGCGACACACCCAAGACTCTGTCCGTA
>CAZJBD010000194.1:0-4114 GCA_964544265.1 uncultured Eubacteriales bacterium | reverse complement strand
AACCGACGAATAAAGGTTTTGCAGACCTCTCCCTTAGCCTCTTGGGTACCGCGCCTTGTCGATCATCCGGAGTTTGTTCGCTGTATCGTGGAGCGGGCGATGGGACTTGAACCCACGACCTTCTGCATGGCAAGCAGACATTCTACCACTGAACTACGCCCGCTCGGGTGTCCGTTCTCGGTCTAAGCTAGCAAAATCGACCGGACCTGTCAATTATCTCGTCTGGACCTCGAAGCCGACCTCGACGGCATCGCGACAGGAAAGGAGCTTGACCGTCGAGGTCCTCTCTTGGACATCAATGACGATCAAGTTGCCGATCGCTTCCCTCGGGGCGTCCTTCTTGACGCGCTTGAAAATGGTCATCTGCTGCCCGACATGGATTCCCTTATCGTTCCCCATATCGATGATTGCCCACTGGCCCGTTCCGCCGATGTGCAATTCCGTATTCAGGAAAATCAGGGAACCCAAGGTCCCCTCGTTCTCATTGAGCTCCTGGTCATAGCCTTCGTCCTTGCCGAGCATCCCTTCCTTTTCCTCGAAGGGAATGAGATCGTTCCCTACGAGGACCTGGCCGCAGGCCTTCTCGACCCGAACGATCCCACGGTTCTCTTCCAGTCCGACAATCCGAGCCCGCCCGGTCTTCGATGTCAAGTTGCCGTAGCCCATGATCTTCGGCCCAACCCCGACAACGAGGAACATCTGGCCGATTTCGAGGCCGTCCGCTCTTCCCTTATCGATGTAGAACTTGTCCGCATCGCTGAGAAGGACCTTTTCCTCCTGTCTTTCCGCCCCGACGATCTTGATTCCGGGGAGGTTGCCGTCCAGGATATAAATAGAACAGTAGAGGTCGGACTCGGTGATAAGAGGGTATTCCTCCTCGAAGATCTTGGCTTTCACAATCTGGTCTTCCTGGGCCAGCCCCGTCCCCAGGAAGATCAATCCCAAGCTCAAAATGAGGAAAAAGAAGGGTTTTCTCATGCGCTCACCTCTTGGCTCGTTGGATTCCGCTTGCCATCATTATAATGGAGCTATTCTAAGACTGTCAACACAAAGGCTGGGCTTCCCGTCTCCGAGATCTCGGCGTTCCGATACAGGTTACCCCTCTCCCCCCGACCCCAGGGAACCAGGCCCGATGGCTTCAAGGTGGCCTTCATTGTCCCGAGACCTCGGACGAGGAGCGGCTGAAAAAGGGGAGTTAGACAAAAAAAAGGAAATTTTATAGAATGAGTCCTTCGATATTCAGATGTCGCATAAGACGAAAGTTGGCTTGATCTTTGGAGGTCGTTCGGCCGAGCACGAAGTCTCGCTTGCATCAGCGGCCGCTATTTACGCGAACCTCGATCCGAATAAATACGAGGTCACGAGCATTTATATCCGAAAAGAAGGCCTGTGGGAGATCGTCGAATCTCCGCTCCTCACCGATCGGCACCCGGTTCACGGCCGGACCCATTCTTTCCTGCCCTGGGGAAATCCCGGCCCCAACCAGGCTTCTGCTCCGGAAATCTACTTTCCCGTCCTCCATGGCCCTTATGGAGAGGACGGCACCATTCAAGGTCTTCTGGAGATGGCAGATGTCCCCTACGTCGGCGCCGGGGTCCTTGCTTCCGCCATAGGAATGGACAAGGCCGTGGCCAAGGCGCTTTTCGAGAGAAAAGGCCTTCCCGTGGTCCAATACCGGATCCTATTCGAGCCGGACTGGAAGCAGGAGCGGCGAGCCCTTGTCGAGGGAATCCGGAAAGAGCTGCCCTTCCCGGTCTTCGTCAAGCCTTCCAACCTTGGCTCCTCGGTGGGCATCTCCAAGGTCAAGTCCCCCGAAGACCTTGAAACCGCTATCGACTTGGCCTTCATCTACGACAGGAAGGTCCTTGTCGAAGAGGGCATCCAGGGCCGCGAGTTCGAGTGCAGCGTCCTCGGCAACGATCGTCCGGAGGCCTCTTTGCCGGGCGAAATCATTCCCGGCCGGGAATTTTATGATTACAGGGACAAGTACTTGGACGGAAAGACCGGTTTCATCGTCCCGGCCAACCTCCCCGCCGTTCTCGTCTCCGAGATCCAGCGCCTGGCCATCTCGGCGTTCGTGGCCATCGAGGGTGCCGGAATGGCCCGGGTCGATTTCTTCTACGCAGAAGGTTCGGGAAAACTCTACCTGAACGAGATCAATACGATCCCCGGGTTCACGGAAATCAGCATGTACCCCAGGCTCTGGGAAGCGAGCGGGCTATCTTTTCCCGCGCTCGTGGACAGGCTGATCGAGCTCGGCTTCGAACGTCATCAGCAAAAAAAACGTTGCCTGAGCTGGGACGCTTCATGAGGGTCCTGGGAATCGATTACGGGGACCGGCACATCGGGCTCGCTTTAACCGACGCCCTAAAGCTGACCGCCCAGCCCATCGGCACATACGATCTCAAGGCTTCGGAATCCGAAAACCGGAAATATTTCCAGGACCTCGTGGCTCGTAACGACGTCGATGAGATCGTCATCGGCTTTCCCCTGCGCATGGACGGAAGCGAGGGCACGCGCGCCCAAAGAACGAGGGAATTCGCCAGCTGGCTCGAAGAAGCCGTCCACAAGCCCATCGTCTTCTGGGATGAGAGACTGACGACGCAGCAGGCCCTGCACTACCTCGAGGACCGAAGGGTCGGCAGAAAAAAAAAGAAGAAATGCGAAGACCAGATCTCGGCAGTCATCATCCTCTCCACGTACTTAGAGAGGAAGCGCAGAGACTCCAATGTCCCGCAAGGCCGTTAACGTTCTCCTGCTCATCGCCATCGTCCTGATCATGGCCCTCGCGGTCGCCTTCTTCAGGGAATATGAAGTGCCTCCCAAAGCTCCAGCAAGCAAGGTCGTCTTCGAGATCGAGCCCGGACGGACGGTCCGGGCCATAGCCCGGGACCTCCAGGAAAAGGGGATTATCCGACGCTCCTGGGCCTTCCTTGCCGGCTACAAGCTTTTCCACGAGGGCCAAACGATCCGGGCCGGCGAATATGAATTCGATCTTCCCCTTAAGGCGAAGGATGTCCTGCTGATCCTTATCAAAGGGAAGATCCTTCTCCATCCGCTGACGGTCCCCGAAGGATTGACGGTCCGAGAGGTCGCTGACTTGATCAACGACACCGGCTGCCCCATGAAAGGCTCCTTCCTGGAAGCCTGTGGAGAAGCCGGCCTCATTGCCTCGTGGGATAGTCAGGCCACGGACCTGGAGGGCTACCTCTTTCCGGACACCTATCAATTCCCCAAGGGCGCCCCCGCCCGGACCATCGCTGAAGCTATGGTCGCAGAGTTCAGGAGGGTGTTCGACGAGGATGGACGTAAACGGGCTGCCGATCTGGGAATGACGATCCGGAGCATCGTTACCCTGGCTTCATTGATCGAGAAAGAGACGTCGATCGCGGACGAAAGGCCTCTCGTGTCCGCCGTCTTCCACAACCGGCTGCGGATGGGGATGAAACTCGACTGCGATCCGACCGTCATTTACGCCCTCAAGCGGGACGGCCTTTTCCGGCAGCGTCTTCTTAGCAAGGACCTCAAGTACCCTTCGCCTTATAATACCTACGTTTCGTCCGGACTGCCTCCCGGGCCCATCTGCAGCCCCGGGCGTGATTCCCTGCGCGCTGCCCTGTATCCTTCCCCTGAAAAATATCTTTACTTCGTCGCCAACAATAACGGCGCCCACCAATTCAGCCGCAACTACGCCGAACACCTCTTGGCCGTGAAGAAATACCAGCTGAAAAAATAATCAGATTTGATATTAAGAACTGGCATGAAATTTGCTATCCTTATTTGGTGGATTGACTCCGAGGAGGAATAATGAACATCAAGAGAACCGCCGCAGCGATCGTCGCGGTGCTGGCTTTCGGGCTGCTATCCAGCTTCTCACAGGCCGCCCAGGAAAAGAATCAAGATCAGAATAAGGACAAACAGGCAGTCAAGCAGGAAGAAAGAATTTTTATCCCGCCCCAGGTGAAAACCATCATGCAGGAAGGCCTGGCAGCCCGCCAGGGACGCCAGGACATCCCCTTCACCATCTTCAAAAACCTCATCTTCCCCGCCGCCCAGAACCTGCATGCTGTCTTTTTATTCAAGGCCAAGAACTCGGACCTGGGCTATGTTACCG
>CAZJBD010000193.1:0-4241 GCA_964544265.1 uncultured Eubacteriales bacterium | reverse complement strand
GTATGGAAATCTTTCCGTCCTGGACGAAGGCCAGGCCGGTGTAATCGTTCAAGGCATGGGCAAACCTGGGCAGTGGAAGAAGAGGTCCCTCGACGTCCATGGCCCCGTTGACCCGCGGAGCCGTCCTCAGGCCGCGGATCTCCCCCAGGTAGTTAAGGCGGCCCTTCGCCCCGGTCCAGGGCAAGAGGAGATCAAGGTTGTTAAAGCTCCCTTTGATATCGCCCGAGATGGAGTCCTGATAAAGGGGGAGTTTGAAAAGGGCCTGGAAATCGTTTGATCCGGGCAGGAAGCCGCCTCGAATGTCCAGGTCGATCCTGTCTCCCAGGTAGCTCAGGAACCAATCCCCCCGGGCCTCGGTCTTCTGAAAGGGATAATACAGCAGGTCCAGGACCTCGAACTTACCCGACGGCCGGTCCTTACTAAACGTGCCCTTGCCATCCAGGTTCAGGTTGAGTTTGCCGTTAAGCCCTGGCCACACGGTGGTAAGGTCTAGGCCTTTCCCGGCGAGATCGATATCGAATTCGCTGCTCAAAGGTCTCAAGGAGAAGTCCCCACCGACCATCCCGTTGAAAAGCATACAACTGAGATCGCTGAGATGCAGGCTCCCGTCATTCCAATCCAGGACGCCCTTGACGGTTGTGGCCGGTTTGCCGAGGATTCGGATCTCAGGGCTCGAGAAATCTCCCTTGAGCTGGAGGCTCCCGCCCACTTGGACAAGTTTGAACACCCCTCTGGCCCTTCCCATCAAGGGCAGGATTATGTCGAGGGGCGGGAGGATCGCTTCAACCGCTCCGTCAGCCAGCCGGAAGCCGGCATCGACCCGGTTTCCTTCGACGCCAAGATCGATTTCCCCTTTCATGCGCGCATCATTGACTCGAAAAGTCCCCAGGACCCTTTCGTTGACGATCTCAAGTGTCCCCTCAACCGTATCCGCATCGAACTTGGCAAACCCCGCTGGCGCGCAAGAGAAGCTCGCCGTGACGCGCGGTTGGATGTAGCCTCCGGCAATCTTGATGTCCGCGATTCCCGCACCCCGGATCTCTGGAAACTCGAAGGTTCGGTTCAGGATGAGCGAAGTGAAGGCCCTGGCCTCCCTAACATCCTTGACCTGCCCGCGGATTGCCAGGTCCATATCCCGGTCGATCCTAACCCCTCCCTGGACTTCCACTCTAGCAAAACTTGAATCAAGCTCAGCGGACGAAAAGGTGAGATCCCTTTTCAGGACATCCATTTCGAATCGCACCTTCCCCCGGAACGGGTATCTGGGAGGCTCGGGCGCCTCGAGGTCGTCCTTGAACTCCCCATCGGACGTGAGCCGATTGTTTTCCAGAACGAAATTCCCCCAGACGGGAGATCGGACGGGCCAGGGCACCTTATAATAGCTAAAAATCGGATCGAGAAAGGCCCCGCGAACCTGCCCCTCAATCCGCCCCCCGCTGAATCGGATAAGGACGGATGGTGGCGTCGCAGCTTTTTTGGGGAGGTTTAGTTCCACTTCTCCCCCCGCCTTGCCCCGGATCGCGACCCGGCCCCTGACCTCGCCCAGGGGCACCGTGTTCATCGTTATTGCCCGGCTGGAAAGGTCCGCGTTAAAAAAAAGTTCGCCTCCTTTCGTTTCCAGCCGGCCGCGTCCTTCCGCCCGGCCTTCCCAATCAAAAGGAAGCTTCAGGAGGCGGGCGATACGGCCGGTTTCGAAATTGAAGATGCCATTAAGCTCCAGAATTGGCCGGGCCGGATTGCGCAGCTTCCCCTCGGCCTTGACGACGAATTCGGTCCCCTCGATAACCAATCTGCGGATGGAAGCCTCTCGCCCCTTTCCGGAGACCGCGACGGCGGCTCTGCCGCTCGAGGGGACTTCCGAACCGGCCGGAGTGAAGGTATACTCGCCCGTGTCCGCTTGGAATGTGAACCTATCACCCTCCCGAGTAAAGAGGGCCTTTACCTTGCGGGAGAGGAGGGAACCCGCTCCCATTTGATAGAGGACTTCGCCGTCCAGGGCCACGCCCTTCTCGATGGGCAAGGTGAACGGCCAGAAGGAACCGGATTTTCGCTTCCTCCCGCCCGCTCTTTCGGATAGATGCAGGACCGGCCCTTCGACGACGACAGTAAGGGGCTTTTCTTTGCTCAAAAGGGACATATAGGAAATCCGGACGGTCACTTTCCGGGCGGAGAAAAACGGCGAGGCCGCAACACCTCGGACGTCCTCCAGAACCAGAGCCGGCGGAAGGTAAGAGAGGTGCAGACGGGCGTAGGTGACGATCCTATCCAGCTTCGCCCTGGCCTGACGGAGGAAAATGTTCTTGCCGACGACGAGAGCGCCGAAAAGCAGGGCCATAACCACGAAGAAAACGATCAAGCCCTTAAATCGCTTTAGAATATTCATCTTGGCCTTAAAAAAAGGCTAATGACCGAAATGACGGCCCCCCTTATTTCTTGACCTTGGCCCAATCCTTCAGGAACTTTTCCGCGCCCGCGTCAGTCAGCGGGTGCTTGACCATCTTCGTTAGGACGGCGGCGGGAACCGTAGCGATATCCGCTCCCAGGAGGCCGGCTTGGATGACATGCCTGGGATGGCGGATGCTGGCCACGATGACTTCGGTCGTCAGACGGTAATTCTCGAATAGCGTCACGATCTCCTCGATGAGTCCCATGCCTTCCTGGGAGATGTCATCCAGCCTTCCGATGAACGGGCTGACGTACTTGGCCCCCGCCTTGGCCGCGAGCAGAGCCTGGCCGGATGAGAAGATCAGGGTCATATTGACCTTGATCCCCTCGCCCGAAAGGACCTTGGTCGCCTTGAGGCCCTCGACGCAGACGGGGATCTTAATGACGATGTTGGGCGCGATGGCCGCTAATTCACGGGCTTCCCTGATGATGTCCCCCGCCGATGTGGAAACACATTCCACGCTTATGGGGCCGGGAACGGTCCGGCAGATCTCCCGGATGAGGTCCTCGAACTTCATACCCTCCTTGGAGCACAGGGACGGATTGGTCGTCACGCCGTCCACGATCCCCCAGCCGAAAATCTCGCGGATTTCATCAAGATTTGCGGTATCCAGGAAGAATTTCATAGCCTCCCTCCTCGTCTCTTATTCGGCCATCCTCATGACCTGGTTCGAGAGCGTTCCGATGCCCTCGATCTGGACATCTATCCTGTCGCCGGGCTGCATGGGCCCAACGCCTGCCGGGGTTCCCGTAGAAATGATATCGCCCGGAAAGAGGGTCATAATCCTCGAGATGAACCGGACAAGGAAGGGGACGGTAAAAATGAGGTTCCTCGTGTTTCCGGACTGTCTCAACTTCCCGTTCAAGAAAGTCTTGACATGGAGCGCCGATGGATCAACGTCCGTGGCGATACACGGCCCGCAGGCGGCGAAGGTGTCGAAGGATTTAGCCCGCGTGAACTGGACGTCCTTGGCCTGAAGGTCTCTGGCCGTAATATCATTAAAACAGGTGTAACCCAGGATGTACTCCTCTACAGGGTTGCCGTCGGCCAGCAGGTGCGCTTTTTTTTTGATGACGACGGCCAACTCCCCCTCATAATCCACCTGAAACGACATCCTGGGATAAATGATCGTGTCCTGGGCTCCGATCACAGCGGATGAAGGCTTGAGGAAGAGCATAGGTTCCTCCGGCAGGGGCCTCCCCATCTCCTGGGCATGGTCCTTATAATTCGCGCCCACGGCCACAATCTTGGTGGGCTCGACCGGAGGCAGGATGAATACCTCGCTCATGGGCACGGGGCTGTCCTCGATCTTGAAATCCCTGAACACGGAGCCTTTTACGGGAAAGAGAAACTCCTCCTTGAGGACCCCGTATAGGATTTTTTTTCTGTATCGAAACCGGTAGATCTTCATCGAGGTCGGTCCTCAACGCTGTCGGCGACGGTCTCCGTTCTCGGGCTTTCGTTCCCGCTCTTGTCCACGGAGCTAATAGCATACCGATAACGCCAGCCCTTTTCAATTGCCGCATCCGTGTATGCGTTCTCTACGATTAGCTCTGGAGTCAACAACTTATCCTCGGCCCTCCCCTCCACCCTGCGCCAGACCTTATACCCGGCAAAGTCCTTATCCCGATTCGCCTCCCAACTTAGGGCAATGAACCCCCTGCCGGCTACGGGGACCAGGCCGGTTGGCGCGGCCGGCGGAAAAACGTCCCTGGGGATAATCTCCCGGTGTTCGGAATCCTCGCTCTCCAGATAGGGCGGGGTCTCGGTAGCCGACGACCTTACGAAATAGGTC
>CAZJBD010000192.1:0-4287 GCA_964544265.1 uncultured Eubacteriales bacterium | reverse complement strand
GAGTCCAAAAGATCGGGCAGAATATCAAGTACGACCTGATCGTCCTGGCACGGGAGGGCATCGAACTCAAGGGCATAGATGTCGACCCCATGGTCCTGTCCTACCTTCTCGAGCCCAACTGGGGGAAGCACGGCCTGGAAAAGATCTCCCTTCACTACCTGGGGATGGCCAAGGAACCCTACGAGAGCGTTGTCGGCAAGGGCAAGAAACAACTAACCATGGACCAGGTGGACATTGGGAAGGCCTCTCCATACGCTTGCCTGGACGCCGACTTAGCCCTCCAGCTGGGGACGGTCCTCTGGGAAAAAGTCCTGGAGAGGAAACTCGACCGCCTCTATCGCGACATCGAGCGGCCCCTGATCGAGGTTTTAGCCCAGATGGAGATCTGGGGGGTCAAGGTCGACACGCGGGCTCTTAAAGACCTATCGGATAACTTAGGATCGGAGCTCCGCCGCCTCGAAAAGATGATCTACGAGCTGGCCGGCCAAGAGTTCAATATCAACTCACCCCAGCAACTCTCCTCCATCCTCTTCAACAAGCTGAACCTTCCGGCCTCCAAGAAAACACGGGTCAACCGGAGCTTTTCGACCTCGATCGATATCCTTCAAGAATTGGCCCCGCTCCATCCGCTCGCCCGATATGTCCTGGAATACAGACAGGCAGCGAAGCTCAAGTCCACCTACGCTGATGCTCTGCCGCTCCTGATTAGTCCCGAAACCGGCCGGATTCATACCTCGTACAATCAGACTGTCGCCTCCACGGGACGGCTTTCATCGAGCGATCCCAATCTCCAGAATATTCCAGCCCGGGGCGAGCTTGGCCAGCGCTTCCGGCAGGCTTTCATCCCGGAAAAGCCGGACGCTTTTCTCGCGGCCGACTATTCTCAGATCGAGCTTCGAATTTTGGCCCACCTTTCCGGCGACCCCACCCTGGTCGAAACCTTTGTCCAAGACAGGGATATCCACGAGGAAACCGCGATCCGAGTTTTCGGGGAGACCGCAAACCTCTTCAAGGACGAAATGAGGCGGAGAGCCAAGATCATCAATTTCTCGATCATCTACGGAACGTCGGCGTTCTCGTTGGCCAAAGAGTTAGGGACCTCCACCGGGGAAGCGCAAAAGTTCATCGACAAATATTACGAAAAATACCCGAAGGTCAGGGAATTCCTTGAAAAGGCGGTCGAAGACACCCGTGACAAGGGCTATTCCGAGACAATCCTGGGGCGCATCCGTCAGGTGCCCGAGCTCAAGCAGGCGGACAAGGTCATTCAGCAGGCGGGGAGGCGCATCGCCCTCAACAATCCCATCCAGGGATCGGCCGCCGACATCATGAAGAGAGCCATGCTTGATGTCTGGGAGGGGATGAAAAAGAGCAAGCTCCGGTCCAAGATGATCCTCCAGGTTCATGATGAGCTTGTCTTCGAAGTGCCGAAGGACGAGCGGGAAACCATGGAGAAGCTCGTCCGCAACAAGCTAGAGAACGTCTGCGCCCTTCGCGTTCCCCTCAAGGTCCACCTGGGCTGGGGCAAAAATTGGGCCGAAGCGAAATAAACGGGGCTTCCTAAATAGACTTTTCATTTTCGCTGTGCTATAAGCGATTTAAACCCGGATCGAGGCGGAAAACGAAAAGATTTCCCTCCGGGTGGAGGCGGCGAAAATGATGCAAGAGCCGGACCTGAAGATGTTTCTTTTCTTCTCGGAGCTCTATGGCCGGCCCGTCGTCGACTCCGAAGGTCGGACCGTCGGAAAGCTGGCCGACTTGAAAGTCCTGCTTGGCGAGCTCTTCCCAAGGGTCACGACCCTCGTCGTCAAGAAGCGCCACGAGAAAAAGCTCGCCGCCCTCAGCTGGAACGACGTCGAGAGCCTAAACGGCAGGCTGGTCAGCCTGAAGCCCGGAGCCGAAAGTCGCTTCACTCCGCTCGATGTGGGAAACGAGGAGATCCTCCTTCGAGAAGACCTCCTGGATAAGCAGGTCGTGGATACGTTGGGTGCCAAAATCGAAAGGGTCAACGACATCCACCTCCTCATCGTCAACCGGGACCTCAGGACTGTCCATGTCGATTTCGGCGTGCGAGGCATCCTCAGGAGACTCGGCTGCCTCAAGACGGTCGACCGCTTCACAAACTGGCTGTTTGCCTACGGCCTCCCGCACAAGTTCATCTCCTGGAAGTACATCCAGCCGCTGGCCAGCGACCCCAAGAAGAATCTGAAGCTCAACGTCACGACCCTGAAACTCCAGGAGCTCCACCCTTCGGATATCGCCGACATCATCGAAGAGCTGGACAAGGCCAACCGGTCGTCCGTGTTTAAAATGCTGGACCTGGAAACGGCCGCCGAGACCCTCCAGGAGATGGATCCCAAGCTCCATCTCTCCCTCATCGAGACCACGCCCGAGGAAAAGATCTCGGACATCCTGGAAGAGATGGAGCCTGACGAGGCTACGGATATCCTGGCCGATCTGCCGGAAGAAAAAAAACAGCGCCTCATTCGGACCATGGAGAAGCCCTACCGGCAGACGGTCGAGGAGCTTCTGAAATTCGACGAGGGAACGGCCGGCAGCATCATGACCAAGGATTTCATCGCTCTCCATCGCGATACCACGATCGCGGCCGCCATCGAGGAGTTTAAGCAAACAACCCATCCCTTGGAAACCGTTGCTTACCTTTACGTCACCGACGAAGAAAAGCACCTCCTGGGGGTCATCACGATCCGCCACCTCCTTCTCTGCGACAAGCAGGAGGTTTTGGGACGACTCATGAATCCCCATCTCATCAAGGCCGATTGCGACGACGACCTCGCGACCGTGGCCGAACTATTTGCGAAGTACAAATTCATTGAGCTTCCCGTTGTGGACAAAGAGAACACCCTACAAGGGATTATCACTCTTCAGGACATCGTGAAGGCCAAGCCCGAGGAGCTGTGAAGGAAAGAAGAGCGCGATGAAGGGATTCGACCTGAGGCGCCGTTGGAAAGGCTTCGTCCTTTTTATAGCCGTGGCAGGACCGGGGATCATCACCTCCAACGTCGACAATGACGCCGGCGGCATCGCCACCTACTCCATGGCCGGTTCGCACTTCGGCTACCAGCTCCTCTGGTCCCTCATTCCCATCATGGTCGCCCTGGTCATCATCCAGGAGATGAGCGCCCGCATGGGCGTCATCACCGGCAAGGGGCTGTCGGACCTCATCCGGGAACGGTTCGGAGTCAAGGTCACGGTTTACGTCCTGGTGGGGGTCGTCCTGACCAATTTCGGCAACGTCATCGCCGAATTCGCCGGCATCGCTTCCAGCCTGGAGATCTTTCACCTCTCCAAGTATGTATCCGTGCCGATTGGCGCAGTCCTGGTCTGGCTCCTCGTCGTCAAGGGAACATACCGGTCCGTGGAAAAGATCTTCCTCTACGCCTGTCTGTTCTACTTCACCTACATCATTTCCGGGTTTCTGTCCCGGCCAGATTGGGGGGAGATCGGCAAGAGCTTGGTCCGGCCGGAGTTCGATCTCTCCTCGGGCCGGCTGGGCATGATCATCGGCCTCGTCGGGACCACGATCGCACCCTGGATGCAGTTCTATCTCCAGGCGTCGGTCGTCGAAAAAAATATCATGACCAAGAACTACAAACTCTCCCGCCTGGACGTCATTGCCGGGAGTATCGTCGTGACCGTTGTCGCCGGGTTCATCGTCCTGACCTGCGGGGCAACGCTATTTAAAGCCGGTATCCTGGTGGAGACGGCCGCGGACGCCGCCCTGGCCCTCAAGCCGCTGGCCGGGAAGTATTGCTCGGCCCTCTTCGCCTTCGGCCTCCTGAACGCATCACTCTTTGCGGCCTCGATTCTTCCCCTGTCCACGGCCTTCCTCGTCTGCGAGGGCATGGGTTGGGAGACGGGGGTTAACAAGAAATTCTCGGAGGCGCCGCAATTCTACGGACTCTACTCCTTCCTCATATTCCTCGGCGCCGGGATTATCCTCCTCCCCAATATCCCTCTGTTTTCGGTCATGTACATCTCCCAAATCATCAATGGAATCGTCCTGCCGGCGATCCTTGTTTTTATGCTTCTCCTCATCAATAACAAGAAGCTTATGGGCGAATACGCCAACAAGCGGGCCTACAATGCGATTTCCTGGGCGACTGTAGCCATCCTCTGCATCCTGACGATCGCATACGTCGTCAGCCTGATCACATAACCTGGTCAGCCTCCTGGGCTTCTTCGGTGTCCTCATTCTGATCGGGAGCTTCTCTTTTCGTGTGATATAGACAATGGCGCAGGGGCGATGCCCGGAGGAGGCAGTTG
>CAZJBD010000191.1:0-4300 GCA_964544265.1 uncultured Eubacteriales bacterium | reverse complement strand
CGATAGCTCCGGCGAGGGCGTCGACGGCTTTAAGGTCCGCCTCCCTTGGAAGGCCTTTGGCGATTACCGGGGTCAAGAACTCGACGTGAAGGTTCGGGATCAGATTCTTGATCGTCTCGACTATCTTGTTGCCCCACCCATAGGAGCCGACAACTGAAACAAACCGGGCTTTCGGTCTCAAAGCATTGGCCAGGGCGACGGCGTAGAGCGCAACCGGATGGGGTCCGACGTGCACGGCAGGACAGCCGACAACGATGGTCGCCGCATCCACAAGGCTCATGGCCAGCTTGCCGATATCCGTCACGGAGAGATTGAAAAGATGGACGATGATCCCTTGATCGACCAGGGCAGCCGCCAGATGATCCACCAGGACGGCCGTCGAACCGTGCATGGAGACGTAGGGGATGACGACCTCGTTTTTCGGCGTGTCTGACGTCCACTCTTTATAAGCGTCCATGATGAACTCCGGCCGCTTGTAGAGGGGCCCGTGGCTGGGGGCGATGATCTCGATCTTGAGGTCTTTAATTTTATCCAGGTTCTTCCGGATGATTGTCCGGAAGGGCATCATGATCTCGGCGAAGTAACGTTTAGCGGGTTCGTAAATCGCCGCTTCGTCGCCCACGAATAGTTCCGACGTGGCCAGGTGGGAGCCGAACCAGTCGCAACTAAAGAGGACCCTGTCCTCTTCGAGGTAGGTCACCATCGTCTCCGGCCAATGAACCCAGGGGGCATGGATGGTCCGCAGGGTCCTGCCTCCCAGAGAGATTTTCTCCCCATCGTTGACCGTTCTGACCCTCCTCTCCTCAATGCCCAAGTGGTCGATGAGCATACCCTTCGCCTGGGGCGTGCAAAGCACGACCGCCTCGGGATATTTACCGAGGACGAAGGGAATCCCTCCCGAATGGTCCTGTTCTGCATGGTGAGCGATGAGGTAATCAATCCTGGGGACGTCCTGGAGGTTCACCGCCAACCTATTCAGCATAGCCGGATCGACGGCGTCCAAGAGCACTGTCTTTTCGCTACCCTGAACGATGTAGGCGTTGTAACTCGTCCCGTCCGGAAGAGGGATCAATGAATCGAACAGACGCCTGTCCCAATCGACGGCGCCGGCCCAATACAATCCTTTTTTAAATTCGCGTTTCCTCATGGCATCGTCTCCAATGGGTTAAATCCTATCTATCTTACAGCAAATCGGGGACACATACCGAATTCTGCCTGGTCCTCGGAGTCATCGTATGATTTCGTCTAAAATTCGTTGCATGCCCCCATTCTTCTTTAGGCGCCGGGGTATTTTTTCTTTACAAAATAGTGGATCTCGGGGTGGGGATCATAGCCCAGGGTTTCAAACGTCCGCACGGAGGCATCGTTGCCTTCCTCTATGAGACAAGCAAGGACGTCCATGCCCATGTTTTCAAGACGCTTCTCTGCCTCCCGGACGAGCCGGGAGCCAATTCCCCGCCTTCGCCACCCCGGAACGACGGCCAGCCGGCTGATCCACCCTTTCCGGCCTTCATGGGTGGCGATGACAGTGCCGATGAGTTTTCCCCCGCTCTCGGCGACAAGAAAGATCACATTGGGCAGCCGGACCTGGGCATCGATCGAATTCTTCCTGTCCCTCCCCTCGGGCTTAAAGGGCAAGCCGGCCACGGCCCAGAGCGCAAGGACGGATTCATAGTCCTCCGCCCGGTACTCTCGGATTGAGACGCCGGAACCGACTCTTTTCCCGGTCATTTTGGGCCGTCCATTTGGATTCGTTCTAGCGGAGTAAAAACGCTACGGCCGCGGCAACGAGCGTCCCTGCCACGATTCCCAACGGCAGACCTTTCCAGCGGCTGATCTTTTGGGACACAGTCGCTGCCACGGAGCAAAGACCATAAAGCCATAGGAGGGCTAGACCGTGGACCGCCAGAAAAACCGCCTGCGCTGGTCCCGGTTCGGACAGGATGTCGACCATCTCCAGCTGGCCCATCCCCAGCCCGTAGAAAACGGCAATCGCCAACTGGGGGATCCAGACGAAAAGAAAGGGGATGGCTAAGGAAAAACCAAAGATCCCAAGCGTCTTCCTGAGGGATCCGCCTCTTCTTCTCCCCCTTCCCAAGACATGGACAAGGACGGAAACAAAGACCCAGATTACGATGAGCGACGGCAAGACGAAAAGCATCTGCCAGAAGTGATAGTTCTCCAGGCCGAGAGGCAAGAAGACGGGCGCCATGGGGACCGCTCCAGTCACGGCCAAAACCGCGCTCGTCAGAACATGTAAGAACCCGGTCAAGAGAACGGCCTGGACGCCCCGCCTCATGGGTTGAGGGTCCGCCATCAGACGGCCAAAAGCGCGGCGCGGCAGGAAGATCGTCCCGAACAGATAGCGAAAGAATGTCGTCATGTCTCGTTCACCCCACGAACATGCTCTTGCTGGCAAATTCAGGGTCGCTGGTCAGGTTGATCCCGAACCGCCTCAGGCCTGCCTCATCGCCGGCCGTGGGCATATGCGTCATATGGACCTCGCAGCCCTGGAGGTCTTTCAGTTTTTCCATAGCCATTTGGGCGGCTGGATTCGTCGCCGCGTTGATGCTCAAACAAATAAGGACCTCAGAGAGGTCGAGGCTGACGGAATGCGCCCCCATAACGTCCTCTTTGAGCCTGGCCACGGAGTCGATGATGCCGGGGGACAGAAGCGGGATCCGGTCAGGAATGTCGGCCAGCTTCTTAATAGCGTTCAAAACGAGACTAGAGGAGGCGTGCATCAGGGGCGAGTTCTTTCCCGTGATGAGAGATCCATCCCTGAGCTCGATGGCCGCACCGACGAAGATCCCTTTGTTCCCCTTGCCCTTCTCCATCGCTTCCCGGGCGGCCACCCGGGCCGGCGCCACGACTCGCCTGTCCTCCGGCTTGAGCCCGAGCTCCTTCATCAACAATTCGGCCCGCTGGACCGTCTCCTTGTCGGCGAATCCCATGACGTATTCGCAGCAATAACGAAAGTACCTGCGGATGAGTTCCTGCTTGGCCGCCTCCCGGCAAACCTCATCGTCTATGATCCCGGACCCGGCCGCGTTAACTCCCATATCGGTTGGCGACCTGTAAGCGCTCTCGGCGCCCGTGATCTTTTCCAGGATCCTGCGAACGACAGGAAAAACCTCGACATCCCGGTTGTAATTAATGGACATCTTGCCATAAGCTTCCAAATGGAAGGGATCGATGAGGTTGAAGTCAGCGAGGTCGGCCGTGGCGGCCTCATAAGCAACGTTGACGGGGTGCTTGAGCGGCAGGTTCCAAATCGGGAACGTTTCAAACTTGGCATAGCCGGACTTGCGACCCCTCCGGTAATCGTGATAGAGCTGGGACAGGCAGGTGGCGAGCTTGCCGCTCCCCGGCCCGGGCCCGGTTACGATGACCAGCGGATTATGCGTTTCGATGTATTCATTAGCGCCGTAGCCCTCGTCGCTGACGATCGTCTCCACGTCCGTCGGGTAGCCCTTGGTGAAGCTGTGGGTATAGACCCTGATCCCCCGTCGTTCCAGCTTGTTCTTGAAGATCCGGGCTGATGGCTGGTTTTCGAAGCGAGTGATGACCACGGCTCGGACATCGATCCCCCTGTCTCTGAAATCATCGATGAGCTTGAGGGCGTCCGTGTCGTAGGTGATGCCAAAGTCGGCCCGAACCTTCCGCCGCTCGATGTCGCCGGCATGGATGCAGAGGATGATATCGGCCCGCTCCTTGAGCTCGCGGAGAAGTTTCGCCTTGGCGTTGGGATCATAGCCGGGAAGAACCCGCGCCGCATGATAATCGAAAAGGAGCTTGCCGCCGAACTCGAGATAGAGTTTGTCGTCGGACTTCTTGACCCTGTCCAGAATCGAAGCCGTCTGTTCCCTAAGGTAGCGCTCATTATCAAAACCGATCTTGTCGTTCATCCAATCTTCCTTTTCTCCCACTCGGAACCGCCCGAAAATCCATACAGGACCACGCTCGCTCTCACTATTTGTATTCTCATTCCTGGCCCAAGAATTCTGTCACTCGTAATTCCCAAAATTTGGGTCATATTTGGTTTGGCGGAGAGGGCGGGATTCGAACCCGCGGTCCCGGCATTCACCGAGACAATCGCTTAGCAGGCGATCCTGATCGACCACTCCAGCACCTCTCCGCAAAGGCCCGGAATGACGGCGCTATTCTAGCATCAATATTTCGAAGAAGCAATCAGACTTATCCCCCCTTTTAATCAGGGGGGGACCCCGGATAATGTCGGCGTCTTTGACAGTGGTGCGGAGGGAGAGGGATTCGAACCCCCGTTCCGGAAACCCGGAAA
>CAZJBD010000190.1:0-4310 GCA_964544265.1 uncultured Eubacteriales bacterium | reverse complement strand
CTCTCCCGGGGAAACATGCCGGACGATAAGCCGGATGCCGCGGGCCTCCAGGGCCACGCTCGTTTCCTTGAGGCCTTCGAGCATGAATCTGTAATGACGCTGGTTGGCCTCGGGGAACGCCTCAGTGAGACCAAAGAAGACGACCAGGGGTTTGCCGAGTTCGTTGGCCTTGTCTACAGCGAACTCGAGGGCGTGATTTCCCCCCGCCCTCTGCGAGGCTTGCATCCAGTAAAGGACGAAGTCCTTTCCCCTGCCGCCAGCGGTTTTGCTCGCGCCGACCGACCTAACCCTGCAGGGCTGGATCACGGAGCTTTACTTGAGTCGAGATTCGACGGCCACCCAGTTGATGTTCTTGAAAAACACCTCGATATAGTCCGCTTTCTTCAGGCCGTAATCGATCATGTAGGCGTGCTCGAAGACGTCCATGATCAGAAGAGGCGCGCCCCCGGAGGGGTGCGAAACGTCGTGCTCGTTGATCCAAAAATTGATGAGTCGTCCGGATGCCGGGTCTTGATAGAGGGCAACCCAGCCGATGCCGCGCATCATGCCGGTGGCCTTGAAGTCCTTCTCCCACGCCTCATAGCTCCCGAAGTCCCCGGCAAGCTTCGAGGCGAGCTTGCTTGAGGAAGCGACCGCGGCCTTCCCCCCCAGGTTCTCGAAGTAAAGCTCGTGGAGCCTCATGCCGTTCCATTCCCAGCCAAGCCGCCGCTTAAGCTCTGCATACTCGGGGGTGCCCGTCTTTCCGTCCTTGAGCATCTGGGCCAGAGTGTCGAGAACCTTGTTCGCGTTGGTGACATATCCCTGATACAGCGTGAAGTGGTTTCTGAGAAGCGCCTCGCTGAATCCCGGCATGCCGATGAGCTTCGAATAATCCTTCGCAACGTAAGCCATGTTTCTTTCCTCCTTTTGGACTGATCGGGCAATGGACGGGAAGGCCCCGGCCGTAAGCCGGGCCGCTCCCCCTGCGCCCAGGAGCGCAAAGAAGTCCCGTCTGCCGATCTTAATTTTCTCTCTCCCCTTAAAGACTATCAAAAATGTAGGAATTAAGCAAGGGGAAATGACCTAAAATTGCCGATAGGGTTCTCTTTCATCAAGCGATGACTCTGATTTCGGTGAGGCCAGGAATTTCAGGGACACGATACCAATTCCAGAGAATTGGTTCATGTCCCGAAATTCAGGCCTGTGTTCTATCGGCAATTTTGGGAAATTATGTATTGGCGGCACTTCGAAGAGGCTTGCGCCGCAGCGGCCGGATCCGAGGCTCGGCCTAGTGCCCGAAGAGAAACGAATGGCTCGTCGTGAACGTTCCGGCCACGGCGCCCACCATCAGGCAAGCCAGGGTCGCGGCCAGGAGCGCCCGCAAGCCGATCCGCGAAAGGTCCTTGATCCGGGAGGGAGCCAGGGCCCCGGTTCCTCCGACGAAAATGGCCATGGAAGCGAAATGGGCGAATCCGCACAGGGCGTAGGAGGCGATGATGGCCGAGCGGGCCGAGGTCAGTCCGCCGCCCGCCATGAGGTCGGCCAGATGCTTGTAGGCGACGACCTCCGTAGCCACCACTCGCTCGCCGAGGAGCTTGGAGACGGGCAGGATGTCTGCGGGCGGAAGGCCAAGGAGGGCGGTCAGTGGGTAGAAGACATAGCCGAATAAGGATTTGAGGGACCATTCAAAATGAAGGCCGAGGAGCCTGTTGAGGCCTCCGCCCGCCCAGCCCAGGATCATGTCCAGTAGGGCCAGCAGGCCGAGGACGGCCAGCAGGAGGGTGACGATCCCCCCCAGGAGCTTGAGGCCGTCGTTGGCCCCGTTGATGATCGCGACCATGATGTTGTCCTCGCGCTCATAATGGGGCTTAACGTCCAGGCCGAGTGTCGGCGGCCGGCAGGTCTCCGGCATGATGAGCTTGGACATGACGATCGAGGCGGGCGCGGCGATGATCGAGGCCGAAACCAAGTGCCCGGCGATCGTCGGCAGCACCGGGTTGAGAAAAATGACGTACACGGCCAAAACGGTCGAAGCGATCGTGGCCATGCCCGCGGTGATGATCGTGGCTAGCTCGGACAGGGTCATGTCCGAAAGATGGGGTTTGACCACGAGTGACGATTCGACGCCGACGAAGATATTGCTTGAGACACTCAGGGATTCCGCGCCGCTGATGGCCATGGTCTTGGTGAAGACCCGGGAGAAGAGGCGGATGAAGAAAGGCATGATGCCGACGTGGTACAGGGCCCCGATCAGGGCGGCGAAGAATATAATCGTCGCCAAGCCCTGGAACAAGAGAAAGCTGCCGAGGGATGTCTCCCCGGATTCGTTCGTTGCGCCGGGGGGCAAGGCCAGCCGGCCGAAAATAAAGCGGGTCCCGGCCTGGGCGCTGTCCAGGACCTTGACCACAGCGTCGTTGACGAAAAGAAAAATTTTGGTCCCTGCCGGAACGACGAAGACAAAGAAAGCGAAGAGGAGCTGGAGACCGATGCCCCAGGCGACCACTCTCCAGTTGACCGTTTTATGGTCGCTCGATAAGAGCCAGGCGACGAAAGCCAGGATGAAGATGCCGATGAAGCTGATCAGGTTGTAAATCGTCATGGACACTCCTCCCCCTCCGGCGCCGGAACCTTCAGAAGCCTACCTAAGAACATCCTCGTCCATCCGGAATTTCTGCTTGAGCGGTCCCAGACTCATGATGGACCCGGCAAGATTACGCCTCCCCGCAGGAAAGATACTCCCGGCTCGGGACCCCTGTCAACAATACGATTCAAGTCGGTTTCCGATGATTCCTTTGAAAAAATGCCGGAGCGGATTAGCGCATGACGAGGGTTGTCTGGGCGTATGAAATATCCTTGCTGGAGGAATCCCGGGCCACGAAGTACAAGGCATATTCGCCGGGCTCAAGATGGCCTAGCTCCATCTCCAAGAATTGCGCCTGAAAGCCGGCCCTGGACATCCTTTCAAGCTCCGTACATGTGACCGGAATATTCTGTTGGTTGGAAAGATTAACCGCATAGGCCGTGTAATGGATATCGCCTTGGATAAGATTCTTCTGAGAAAAGGGAATCAAGGCCTGAATCCTGGACACGTCCTTTGGAAGCGGGCCGAGGAGAGGCCTGAAGGAGCGCGCGTCGTAGGAATAGATATCGGTCCACGTTTGCCGGCTTTTCGCTTCCGGCTTCTTGTCCTCAAGGCAGGAAGACCCGGCCCCCGGCACAAGGAGCAACGGCTGGCCAAGGATAAGGTTCTTATCCGATGCCTTGCCGACTAAAGCGTTTGACTTGGCGACGGCGGCCTCCCCGCTGTCTAAGTCCCTGACCACGATGCGGCATCTGTAGCGGCCGGGCTGAAGCAGGGCTCCGGGGGAAAAAATCACATTCTGGCCGCGATATTTTTCAAGCTCAACAATCATTCCTTCGATTTTAATCACGTTTCCCTGCTCATCAAAAACGAGGGCCATGAGCTCGGCCGTTTTGCCCGTAAATCCCTCCAAGACCGAGGCCGGAATCTCGGTCAACAAGAACAACTGCGCTTCGCCTCGCAAAGAGAAGGCCACGGGCTTCATGGAGAGGGGTTGAGGAGTCTGGGAAAGAGGTTTTTCATCAAGCGCCAAATCCAGGAGATGGAGTTTTTTCTCCAGATCCGAATATTCCCGGAAAGGCTTCGGGTTGAAATATCCCGTCTGGCTGTGAACACGGCATCCCTTTCTTTTCACCTCGACTTTGATCGTGTGGTACTGGCCGTCCCATTTCTCGCCGATGGAATAGCCGAGGATATAATACGAGCCGGTCAGATCCTGAAGCTTCTGAAGATGCCCCTCATATTCATCGATGTTGCCGAAATATTTCCCGCCCGTGGCTTCGGAAAACCGGCGCAGCGTCATCTCGCCCGTCGTTTTGGAATCCTGGTAAAAGAGCGTGTCGGCGCGGGCATCGCGGGCAATCAGCCGATCTCCGGTTATAAACGTCTCGCTATCATCCCGAAACACGTTGATATCTTTCTCTCTGGTGTCAAAGGAGAAAACCAGGCAGTTCGAAGAGCTCAGCTCTTTGAGGAACTCTTCGTTCTGGGCGCGGAGGCGATGATCGCCGAAATCAAACCTCGCCGTTCCAACCATCTGTCCCGACCCGGCGAGAAGAGAAGTCGGAATCCCCGAAGAAAAGAGAACAACGTTCTTCTGGCCCGGGATATAACGCAGAGCCTTGGCCAGGTCGGTCATCCGGTTCAGAAAATTGAAGGTCTGGTTTTTCGAGGCCATCCGTTCCATCTCCTGAACCTCTCTGAGTTTCCACCGCCGGGCCTCGACGGTTTGGGCTTCTTCCCCCGCCCC
>CAZJBD010000189.1:0-4345 GCA_964544265.1 uncultured Eubacteriales bacterium | reverse complement strand
GCCCGTGGCCAGCTCCTTGATGATTTCGTAGCCCAAACGGGAGATCTTCTCGGCCTTTTCGTAGTCGATTTTGTCCGCGTCGTCCGTGGACCGATGATAGTCGACATGGGGGCCGGACCAGAAGAAGACCCCGGGGGTTTTGTTCATGATATTGAAAACGATATTGTCGCTGGCGGCTTTCGGTTGACGATCATACTTGAGCGGCCAGCGGATGGTCCGGTCGTTGACCTCCATGATCAGCTTCTTGAACCCGGGACGGACATTGTCCGCGTCGAGGGCGTACAAAGCTCGGTCGCTTTCGCTTTCCTTGTCCGTTCGGCCGATCATATCCAGGTTGATATCGGCGATAATCTTGTCGCGGGCAACCGGGCAGGCGGTGATGAAATACCGGGACCCTAGGGCCATCTTTTCCTCCCCGGCGAAGAGGACGAAGATAACGGACCGTTTGAACGGCTTTAGGGCCACTGCCTCGGCGATTTCCAGGATGCCGGCGCAGCCGCTGGCGTTGTCGTCGGCGCCGTTCATGATCTCATCGTTCCTGGGGGACAGGTGGTCGAGGTGGGCAGTTACGGCGACATATTCGTTCTTGAGGACGGGATCCGTTCCTTCGACCATACCTACGACATTCCAGGCCGGGACATTCTCGTCTTCAAATGACGTCGTCAGGAAAAGAGAAGCGCCTCTGAGGTCGAATCCCTTGACCTTTGAGGTGTCCTTGGCGCCCGGTTTCGGCAAAGCTTGTTTCTGCCCGGAAAAAAGCGCCTCCACCATTTCGGGCTTTACGGTCATAATCGAGGCGATCGTCCAGGCATCCGTGCTTCGGTCATTGAGGGAGATTTGCGGAGCGTTCGTCTGCACCGGGATTTGGTCCCACGCCTTGAGCAGAAATTCGCTGGCCGGGACCAGAATGGCCGCGGCCGGCATCAGCATCATCTCAGCCAATTTCGTCTGCCAGGACGAGTCGGACGCGTACTTTTTGTGGAGGGCTTCCGGCAAAACGGGTTTTCCATTCTTCATCGGCGCGCCCTGCCGCATGATCGTGACCTTGCCCTTGACGTCCAATCCCTTGAAATCGTCCCAGCCGGCCGCGGGCTCATGGATGCCGTAGCCGACGAAAACGACCGGCAGCGGCTTGTTTTCACAGCCGAGGATTTCGCCATCGAGCCAGCGAAAATCTTTGCCGTGCAGGAATTTGGTCTCGCCTTTGGGCGTCCTGACGATGAACTCGGGATCGGCCTTGGAAGTCCGTCTGGCTACAGGGACGAGCTGCAGGTAGGCGATTTGATCGCCTTGCTTGACGATCGGCTTGAGGCTGGCCGATCGGAATTGGCTCTCGCCGTATTGGGCGGCGATTTGGAAACCCTTTGAACCCGTGTATCGTCCTTCGAGCGCGTCCGAGGCAAGAAAGTAAACGTGGTGGCGGATGGATTCGGCCGTTATTGTTTCAACGGGAGAAACGGATTTGTCTTCTTCGGAAATGGAGGGGAATGCCCCCGCAAAGAATACAAAAAATAAAAGGACCAAAGCGATTAGCAACAGGTGAACCAAAAAGTGACGGATATGTATCATCGAGTCCTCCTTTTTAAGCTACGTACGGATTGACTATAGAGTTCCCTGGACGAAAAATAAATCCTTTTTCGACAAGCGGCCAGGGGTAACGGTGACTGGCGACGCCCCGGGTTCAGAGTCCTAAGCCTCGGGTGAATCCAAGGGCAGCCGGAGGCTAATTGGATGGGAATTATTTATATCAAATTGGCTGTTGCGGTCTACCAATTATATGAGACAATAGTCGCGCCCGTTATGCCGAGGAGGAACCCATGCTTCTCACGATCGACAGAAAACGGCCGGAACCCCTCTACCGGCAGGTCATCGAAGGCATCCGATCGCTCATTGATTCCGGCACCCTGGAGGCCGGACGGCCTCTCCCTTCCAGCCGGCGCCTGGCGTCCCAGATCGGAGTCAACCGGACCACCGTGATAGAGGCCTACGCGGAACTTCAGGCCCTGGGCTACCTCCGGAGCCGTCCCGGCTCCTACACAATCGTCCAGAAAAGGGGCGGTGAGGAGGCCGGCGTTTCCAGGGCCTCATGTTCGATCGATTGGAAGCATTTGGTCCGCTCCGAGGCTGAAGAGGTTTTCCGGATTTTTAAAGGCCCCTCGCCAGAGACGCCCTCGGGGATCAAGCCGCGGCGGGACGCGATCAGTTTCTCCCAACTGGACCCGGATCCCCGGCTCTTCCCCCTCGCCCAAATCCACCGGATCTTCAGCCGCTCTCTCTGGAGCCATGCCCATGAGCCCTTTGAATACGGCTCCTATCAGGGATACCCGCCGCTTCGCGACCATTTAGCCAAGAGGATGCGGCTGCACGGCATCGCGGTATCCGGGGATGATATCCTCGTCACGAACGGCGCCCAGCAAGCCCTCGATCTTCTCATCCGGCTGCTCGGCCGTCCAGGGAGGAAAGCGGTCATCGAGGCTCCCACTTATGCCCTGATGATACCTCTCCTTCGGATAAGCGGGGTGCCCGCGGCCCCGGTTCCCATGCGAAGCGACGGCCTGGACCTCGACCGCCTGGAAAAAATTCTCGCTAAAGAAAAGGTCGCCTTCGTCTACACAATGCCCAATTTCCAGAATCCGACCGGGATCACGACCGGCCATGAGCACCGGGCCAGGCTGCTTTCCCTCTGCAGCGCTCGGAACGTGCCCATCATTGAAGACGGCTTCGAGGAAGACATGAAGTATTACGGCAGGGTCGACCTGCCCATAAAATCCATGGACGAGCGCAATATCGTCATCTATGTCGGGACGTTCTCCAAGGCCCTATTTCCCGGCTTGCGGATCGGCTGGATCGCCGCCGCTCCGGAGTGCGTCCAGAGGGTCACGGCCATCAAGCGCTACGCCGACCTGACCTCCAACCACTTGGCCCAGGTCTTCATGTATCACTTCTGCCAGGAGGGACATTACGATAAGCACCTCCGGCTGCTGCATCGAGCCTACCGCAAACGTTTGGCCTTGATGCTCCGGATGATGGCAAAGACCTTCCCGGCCGCCGTGACCTGGACCGAACCGCCCGGAGGCTATACCCTCTGGGTCCGTATGCCGAGGCGCATGACCCGGAACGAACTCGATACCTTCCTTCAACCTTATGGAGTGACGGTGTCAGCCGGCCAGAATTATTTCTGCGGCGGCACGGCCTCTGAGTATTTCCGGCTTTGCATCGCCCGCATCAACGAGGAGGAAATCCGGGAGGGCGCAAGCCGGCTGGGCAAGGCCTTGAGGGCCGAGTTCGGGCGGTCGGAAGGAAGGCCGGGCCGATGATCCTGGAGCTTAAAAAGGGATTGACCTATGGTCCGGTCCGGTCCAGGCGTCTGGGGGCTTCCCTGGGGATCAATCTCTTTCCCGGAGACGAGAAGCTGTGCCCTTTCGACTGCGTCTACTGCCAGTACGGACGGACGCTGAGACCGGTCGTTCACCTGGCTCGTGACCAGGTTCGGCTGCCTGCGCCCGGCGAAGTCGAGACGGCGTTGGAACGCGCCCTCGAGAGTCTTCCTGCATTGCCGGCGTATATCACGTTTTCGGGGAACGGGGAGCCGACCCTCCATCCGGATTTCCCGGAAATGGTCAACCGCGTGATTTCCCTTCGAAACCGCTTCGGCGGGGGAATGCGGACGGCCGTGCTTTCGAATTCGGCCCGGGTCGGAAACCCGGAAGTCCGCGCTGCCCTCGTCCGGCTTGACGTGAGCATCATGAAGCTCGACTGCGGGACCGAAGATACGTTCAGCCGCTACAACCGCCCCGGCCCCGGCCTCAACCTCGAAGGGATAGAGGAGGGACTAAGGATGCTATCCAGGGAGGTCCCCATCACGGTCCAATCCCTTTTCGCTGCCGGCAGGGACGGGAACATGAACGAGGCCGATACGGCTGGCTGGATCGAGAGATTGGTGAGAATCAAACCCGCAGCCGTCCAGCTCTACACCCTCGCCCGCGGGCACGCCGATTACGACCTGCGGCCGGGGCCTAGGGCCGACCTCCTGCGGATGGCCGAAGAGGCCGGGAATAGAGGAGTTTCCGTATCCGTATTCTCTTGATTGCCTGCGGCCTCATTTGAACATATTTATTCAAGAGAACGGATTCATGTCCGGGAGTTCCGACTCGGGTCCTTTCAACAATTTCGGGTGATCGATTCTGGTTTTAATGACCAGCGTTCCGGTGTATAGTGATGACGAGCGGGAATAAGTCCCGCGGGAAGCGGTGCTGAACCGCTCGTCGGGGGATCCAAGGGGGTATGCCCTCTTGGTCGCAGGGCGAGGGCTCATGCCCCGCCCGAGAAAGGGAGGCAGGGAGCG
>CAZJBD010000188.1:0-4385 GCA_964544265.1 uncultured Eubacteriales bacterium | reverse complement strand
GGCCGGAACATTCTCAGCTTCCAGCTCATGGGCGGCGACGGCGATAATTCAAGCGACAACCTGTTCTATTCACGGCGCATCGGCAGGATACCTCAATATACGCCCGAGGTCGATGGCTACTTTGATACACCCGGGGCAACCAACATCCTCGGCGCCTTCAAGCTGACGGGAAAGACCAGGAGTGGATTGTCGATCGGAGTCCTGGAGAGCGTGACCTCGAAGGAGACGGCCTCTCTTTTCTCGGATGGTCGATACGGACGCCAGACGGTCGAACCCTTAACGAATTACTTCGGCTTCCGGGTCCAGAAAGACTACAACAAGGGCGGGACGAAGGTCGGCGGCATGCTGACCGCCACAAACCGTTCTTTGCGATCAGAAGAGCTCAGCTTCCTCCATGACGCAGCCTACACGGGAGGGCTCGATATTTTTCACTCTTGGAGGACCAAAACCTACTATGTTTCCCTCAAAACGGTATTCAGTTCCGTCCACGGCAGCCGGGAAGCGATCCTCCGGACCCAGGAGTCGCCATTGAGGTATTACCAGAGGCCCGACGCCGGCCACCTCTCCTTGGACCCGGCGCGGACCTCTCTTTCCGGCCACGGAGGGACGCTGGAGTTCGGGAAGCAGGGCGGCGGGAACCTCATGTTCGTGGCCGGGGCTAACTGGCGTTCGCCGGGACTCGAACTCAACGACATGGGCTTCCTTCGCGGAGCCGACGAGATCATGCAGTACTTTTGGCTGGGATACCGGATCCGGAAACCGTTCAGCATCTTTCGCCGGGTTAACGTCAACATCAACCAGTGGGCCGGCTGGAACTTCAACGGCGAAAGCATCTTCACCGGCGGCAATGTCAACTTGAACGCCGAGTTCAAGAACTCCTGGAGCGGCGGCTTCGGCATCAATCGGCAGGGGGAATCTCTCTCGACCAGCGCCTTGCGCGGCGGTCCCATGCTTGCCCAACCCGGAGCCTGGAACGCTTGGTATAGCCTCGAAACGGATATGAGGAAAAAGGTCCGGTTCAGTTTGGTTGGCCAGAGCTACCGCAGGGACAACGGCGACACCCTCGAACAGTATTGGGAGGGCGGTGTCACGATCGTGCCGAGCAAAGCCCTGAGTTTCTCGCTCGACCCCTCGTTCTCCCTGACCCGGCAGGAGCTCCAGTATGTCGGGACGTTCGACGATGCCCGCGAGACGCGTTACGTCTTCGGGACAATTGACCGGAAAGAGCTGGGCTTGACCGTCCGGTTCAACTACAGCCTGACGCCAGACCTGTCCGTTCAGTTTTACGGCCAGCCTTTCGTCGCCTCCGGCAAATACTCGCGATTCAAACGGATCACGAACCCCAAAACGCGGGATTACGATGCTCGATACCACGTCTTCACGGATGGGGAGCTCGGCCAGGACGCCCAGACCGGGGATTTTTTCGTTGACGAGAACGGCGACGGGCGGGCGGATTACGCTTTCCCGGACCCGGACTTCAATGTTCTCGAGTTCCGATCAAACCTGGTCATCAGGTGGGAGTATATCCCCGGCTCGGCGGTTTACGTCGTCTGGTCGCAGGGTCGATCGGGCTTTTTGCCGACCGGAGACTTCTCCTTTAGAAACGACATTCGCGACCTGTTCGATATCCACCCCCACAACGTCGTCCTGATCAAGTTTTCTTATTGTTTTCAATTGTAGCCCCGGGTTTTATCCCGTTGCCGGAATCAAAGAAACCGGCGCGAAGCCCTTAGACCTCGACAAAGGACTTAGTCCTCCGGTTTCTTTTTGTTCTCTTTTTCTTTCTTCGGCGGGGGCTGGGTCAGGGCGGACTTGAGCTTCTCGGCGAAGAACCCGAACTTCGGTTCTTCCTTGGCGATTTCTTTGGGCTCTTCCTTCTTCTCTTTCTTTTCCTTCTTTTCCTTGGCTTTGGCCCCCCGTAGGCGCTGCTCTTCGATCTCCTCTTCTTTCTGTTTGATTGCCGTCAGGGCCTCCATCTCCGACTCTTCCTCCTCGAGCTTCTCTTCGATAACCCGGCGTACGCTCTTCTTCGGCCGCGGGCCCATCTCGCCCTCGAGCTTGGGTTTTTTCTTCTTATGGAGTTTTTCCTTTTTGGTCACCGCGCCCGCGGCCGCCTTGGCCTTTTCTTTCTCCGCGGCCCCGATCGCGACCTGGGCCGCGGCCGGACCTTGTGGCTCGGCGACGATCTCTTCCGGCGCCTCCCGCGGTGGGACCTTCGGCCTGAGAGCTTGGGGCGTGAGGTCGATGATTTCGGGCGGGCCGCCGGGGAAGGGTTCCTCTTCTTCCTCTTCCTCGAAGCCGATCGTCCCCGGCGGAATGTAGCGGTCGGTCCGGCCTTCGGCCGTGAATGCCTCTCCTTCCTCGGCCGGCATCTCGAGGGGGACTTCCTCCGGGACGATGTCCAGTTCTGTATAAGGCTCCTGGTAAAAGAAGATCCCCTTCTTTTTCTCGGATTTAATGAATTCCGGCGTGTTGAGGAGGATGAGTTCCACGTCTTCTTGGGTCGTCTGCTTGAGAACATCCACGAGATGGTAGGCCCTCAGGAAGTGCAGGGCGTGGCCCGGCGCGAGGACGGGGTCCTTGAAGATGAGGAAGAGCAGCTCCCGGAGGTCGAGATCGTCGCGCTGTTCATAGAGGGACAGGAGGGCGGGCAGGGTCTCGCGGTCAATGAAGATGATTTTATTGGGTTCGGCAAACGTAAAAGCCTCTTCGCCGGCGCCGCCGAATTTGTCCTCTTTCGGGTCGTGGGTCACCTTTAGGGCGGCCAGCTTCTTCTTGGATTTTTTGATCCAAAAGTGGAATTGGGCGGGTCCCTTTTTCTCCATCGTCAGGCTGGCTCCCTGGGGGATATTGTTCTTGATATAGTAGTCCTGGAGTCCCAGGAAGTAGCTGGAGTTGGGGTAATAGAATAGCGTGTACGTTTTCCCCTCCTCCGGTTCGGTGAAGGCGTATTCGCGGGCGTGCGAAAGAACCTTACCGAGGCTTCTCGGCACCTTGATCCCGCCCGAATAGATCTCGCGCCAGGTCAGATAAACTTTGATCGGAAAGTCCTGGACGATGCTCATCTCCGGCTTCTCGAGCTCCTCGAGTTCGGGGAGCTTGGCCAGGGGGGCCGCGAGGGGCAAACCCTCGGGCAGGGCATTGAGGATCCGCTTGAGGTGCCATTTTCCCCAGCCGGCGACGGACAGGGGGATGAATTCCTTCTTATACTTCTTGTCAAGGACGTGGTTGAGGCTTAGGCAGTTGATCTCGAAGAGATCGTTTGAGGCCTCCAGGCCCAGGTGTTTCTTGATGAGTTCCTCGGTGGAAGCGGATGCCCGGGTCCGTTCGAATTCGGATTCCATCTCCTTGATCTTGGCCTCTGGGATCTCGACCCGTTTGGCCGTAAGCTGCCAGGTGTCGTTCCAGTTGAAGAGAGAGGGGGATTTAACAAGAGCGCTCCGGAGGTTTTTCTCCAGGGTTTTAATGTCCCTCTCCGTCATAGGGAGCTCGGTCAGCCTGGGGTCGCTTCCCTTTTCCAGAAACTCGGGCACGAGGCCCTTGGCCTCTGTATTGGAGGGGAGAAGGATCTGGGTCCGAGTCTTCTTCATGTAGTCGATGTATTTCCGGAAAACCCCGCCCCCCGTGTAATCGACTTCCAGCATCTCGCAGTTAAAGGCCTTGTAAAAGACTTTGCCCACGACCTTGAGGATGACAGCCCCTCGGAAATGCTCGACGTTCTTGCTGCCGACATTCAGGGTCTCGTCGTATTCTTTATAGATGACATCGCCGATCTCGTATCGTGCGTAGGGATCATACCGCTTGACGTCCTGGGTCCGTTGGCCGGCCGTTTTCCGGAAGGCGAGCTTCTCCGCCAGGGCGTGGAGGGAGAGCGGCCGGGACGTTTGGGCCAACTCCTTCTCGATGAGGACCACGTCTTCCGGCGTGATGGTCGTGGTCTGGGCGTTTTCTGGGTTATTCATGTTTTTCTTTTTTTCCCATCAGCAGGAGCATGATGACTTTCTGGACGTGCAGCCGGTTTTCTGCTTGGTCGTAGACGACGGAGTTCCGAGAATCGATGACCTCGTCAGAAACCTCCTCGCCCCGGTGGGCCGGAAGGCAGTGCATGAATAAGGCGTCGGACTTGGCATGGGACATGAGTTTGGCGTTGACTTGGTAGGGCGCGAAGATATGGGCTCTTTTCTCCTTCTCGGCTTCCTGCCCCATGGAGGCCCAGACGTCCGTATAGACGGCGTCGGCCCCGACGACGGCCTCTGCCGGGTCTGTGGTGAGCTTAAGGCTGAAGCCCGAGGCCTTGCCGTCCTCCAGGGCCTGCCGGACGATCTCCGGATTGGATTCGTAGCCGGCTGGTGTCGCGACAGCCATCGTTGCGACAGCCGTTTTTT
>CAZJBD010000187.1:267-4406 GCA_964544265.1 uncultured Eubacteriales bacterium | reverse complement strand
CTGCGCCATTGTTTTTATCACACGAAAAGGAACGCTTCCCTTTTCAAGGATTTATGGCTTTCCGTGATTCATTAGAACAAAGACATCTGGCCGGCGTTTGTCTCCTCTTTGTCCGCCTCCCCGTCGAAGAGGCGGATCCTGCCGAACTCGCCATCGTGGCCAGGAACGATATGGACTTTGCCTCTCCGCATGCGGTCCACGGCCTCTCCGATTCTTTCGGAAGAGGCCCGGGTCAGGTCTGCGATGGGCACTTTGGTCAAAACCGTGTATTCATCGCCGAACTCGCGGATGAAACGGAAATAGATATCCCACACGCTCTGGCATTCCGCCGTTTTCCCGGTCGCCTCGGCGATGATCTCGTTGAGGGGGATAAGGTTCAGGTGCGGGATGCCCGAGGGTTGCTCGTTGTCCCCGCGGTCGGCCAATTCCTCAACCCGGTGAAGGACGCCGATCGTCAACTTCTTGCCGCACTTCGGGCAGATGTCGTTATGGATCAGGCTTTCTTTTGGGGAAAAGAGGACGCCGCATTTCCGGTGGCCGTCGTAGTGATATTTCCCCTCCTCCGGGAAGAACTCCACCGTGTGGAGGAACTTCGCCGGGTTCTTTGCCCTTAGGGTGCCGATGAGCCCGGCATAGCTGAACTCCGTGTCAAAGACGTTGGCCTCCCGACCGATCTTGGGGGGCGAGTGGGCGTCGGAGTTGGAGACCAGGACGAAACGGTCCAGGGCGGAAAGGCGCCGGTTCATGGGCGGGTCCGAGGAGAGACCCGTCTCCAGGGCGAAGATCATGGGCGTCGTCTCCTCGAAGCATTCCTCGATGCAGTCGAAACCCGAGTTGGCGCCGAAAAGCGAGAACCATGGAGTCCAGATGTGCGAGGGGATGACCGTCGCCCTGGGGCAGGTGTCGGCGACCATCTTCATGAATAACTTGACGTCCATGCCCAGGATAGGCCGTCCGTCCGACCTGAGGTTGCCGACGGCCGAGAGCTTATTGTTGATCTTTTCGACGGACTCGAAGTCCGGGAGGAGAAGTATGAGGTGGATCTTTCTGACTTTTCCCAGCTTAGAATAGATGAAGCTGATCTCGGTCGAAAGGATAAAGGAGATGTCCGAGTCCGAGACGGCCACGGACCTGAGGTTGGGATTCTCGGGGAGTTGGATGCCGTTCCGAAAGCGCAGGAATCCGTTACCCGTCGGTTCGAGCTTTTCCTTCATAAGGAAGAACCACTCCGGGTGGGTGAAATCGCCGGTGGCTAGGAGGCGAATGCCCTTAATTTTTCCCCAATAAGCGAGGATATCGAAGGTCATGTCCCTGGAAGTCGCCCGGGAGAACTTGGAATGAAGGTGCAGGTCAGCGACGAACTTCATGGTCATCGATTAGGAAGCAACTCAGATCTCGAAATCCAGGTTTTTTTCGACCCGGGCCTCATCAGTCCTGTTCTTGAGCTCGGCCTTCAGTCTGTACGTGCCGGGCCCTCCCTCCACGCGGGCGGGGACCTCGATCGTGTAGTCATCTTTGATGACTTTTTTGAGATCCTCTTCTGTCTTTTCGATCGTGTAGGTCTCCTTGAAGTCCCACACGACCGCCTCCGACTTATCGAACACCCTCAGCTTGAGCTCCAGGCCCGTCTTGAGCCGGCCATCTTCCGCGGAGAACCAGAGGTTGCGATAGGGGATCTCAATCAGGATAAGGACCTTGCCCTCCTTGGCGTTATTGACTCGGATCCTGAAGTCAAAGAGCGTTTTTTCCGGCGGAATCTGAGGTTTGAATTCCATCTGGGCTTTGTTGATCATGGAGATCTGCTGGACGCTCAGGGGATCGAGGTCGTAGGTTCCGTTCCAATCGTCGTCGATAAAGGCGATGGGAAAGAAGCCGTAATACCAGATCTCCGTGGGCTTCCCGTAGAAAGTCTGGCCCCGGGGGTAAACGTACCTCTCCCAAGGAGGTCCGAGCAGGATGTAGATCCGGCCCCGGTCCTCGAGCCAGCCTTGGCTGGTCCCATCCGTGAAGAGGTGGTTCGCTTCCTCGATCCTCTTGTAATACTCATCTTTGTACTCATTGGCCTCGGTCGCCGGATCGGGGTCCCGCTTCTTCCAAAACTCCTCTATGAACGCGTCCCTCTCGGAGGGAGGCAGGTTCAAAAAGATGCGCCGCTCCTGCCCCGCGATCGTGTAGCGGGCTTCCGAGAGGAACTGTTTGTGCTTCTCTTCCATGTTCTTCGGCAGCCTGGTGCCGGCGCAAGCAAAGAGGACCGGTGCGCAGGCAAGAAGGAGGAGAATTTTTTTCATTTTTTCTCCTTTATGGCCTCGACCAGCTTTCGGATCCTGTCCTGGTTGGGGCTGAGCTCGAGGGATTTTTCCCAAATTTTGAGGGCGTCCTCATTCCGGCCCAGCTTAAAATAACAATCGCCGATGGAGTTCATGACGTTGATATTCGTCCCGAAATGGTCCAAGTAGTCCAGGTAATAGGCCACGGCCGCTTCATAATCGCCCATGGCCTGGGCGGATTGGCCTTGGAGTCCCGTGAGCTCGTATTTCTGGAGCTTCAGGAAGGCGTCGCCGATTCTCCTGACGGACGCGTGATCGCCCGAAGTGTAAAGCCACTTGCAGTAATCCAAGGCATAGGGAAGGGACTCGGGATTGGACCGGTAGGCTTTTTCGAGCCGGGGTCCTGCCTCCTTGAAATCCTTTAGATTCAGGTATTGAGTTCCGATGACATAGTCGTATGCGGGGTCGCCCGACGGCGGCAGGGGAATGGACACGATGAAAGGTCTCGGGAGGGAGGGAGCGAGGGAAACGAAAAATTCTGCATCCCGGGAAAGCGCTTCCTTCCCGCTTGCGTCGAGCAGGGCGACCTTGATCTTGTACAGGGAAGGCGGGAGCTCGGCTAGGGGGATCGGCTCTAAGAAATCAGGGGCTTTGGGGTAGGTGCGGATGTCTTTGACTGCGGTATAGACCGTCTCCTGTTCATTGGCGATCGTGTACTGAAGCCTTCCGCCTGCTTTAAGATCGTCCGTCAGGCCCTGGACCTGGAAAAAGAGATAAAGAGTGTCCTTTTGGGCAAAATCGTTTCGCGGGGATGGCGAGAGCTGGACCTCCTGGACGAGGTAAGGCTTGTTCTTCCCCCTGAATTCGGTGTTCTCGTTGATCCTGTTGGCCAGAACGAACGGGCTCATTTCGAGGGAGGAGGCCGGCGCCACAGTGATCCGGCTCTCCGCCGATGTGAATTCTTTGGAGATCATGTTTTTGAGGAGGAGGTTCAGCTTCCAGGCGCCTTCCACGAGCGGGAACATATCCTGGAGGCTGAAAAGTCTGTCCTTGATTTTGGCGACCTGGTCCTCGCTGAACTCGATAGGGACATCCTTCTCGTATTGATAAACGGGAATTCCCTTGAGATCGGAGACCATGACGTTGACCTGGAGGGTCGTGTAGAACCGGTTCCTATCCCGTTCGAGAGAGAGTCGCTTGGGTTCGATGAGGAAATGAACGAATGACATTCCCGTCCGGTCCCGGATGACGTTGGCCTCAAAGTCGTTATCGATATAATTGGCCGTGTATTCGACGCCGACGGTATCTTTGTATTTATAGAACTTTTCGGCGTAAGCGTCCTTGACCTTCTCTCTCGGAGCGGCCGGGATCTTGGCCTGGATGAGGACCTCGGAAGCGATGGACGGGGCCGGGTTCACCATAGATTCGCCGGGTATCAGGGTTAATGAGATGCCAGCGATCGCCGGTTCTTCCTGCATGAGCGCCTCATAGGCCGCGAGATGATTGGACACGTCGCCCTTGTAGTGAATCAGGAAAGCTGCCGGACCGTATTTGACCGGGCTGTAGAGCGTCCAATCCCCAGCACCTTCCCTCTTGAAGAAAACGACGTTGAAGGCGTTCGGAAGGCCGTATTCGGTTTTACCATCGTAAAACCAGATGATGGTGGGATAGACGCCGGTGAGATTTTCGAACTTATCTATGGAGTTCGGCTCGCCCAGGATGATGTAGATCCTGCCCATCGGGGTTTGCCATCCTGCCCCCGGGGTGTCCCGTCCGAACCACTGGTTGGCGTAGGCAATGCGCCGGGAATGCTCCTTTTTAAATTCATTCTCCGGGGTGTTGGGGTTCGGGTCCCGCTGCTTCCAGAAGGCC
>CAZJBD010000187.1:0-257 GCA_964544265.1 uncultured Eubacteriales bacterium | reverse complement strand
GAGGAAGACCTCTTTCTCTTTGGGCGTGATGATGTAGACGACCTCCTCCTCCAGCCATTTCCGATATTGTTCGGGGAGGTCTTTTATCGATTTCACCGGCTGGCCGGAGAGAGGAACGTTGGGCAAGAAAAAGGAAACGCAGATCGCAACGAGGAGGATTATTTTTTTCACGGTCGTATTGTAGGCCAGCCCGAATCGCTTTTCAAGTTGCTGCGGCCGGAGGGAAGCATCTTTTCGTGTGATATAGACAATGGCGC
>CAZJBD010000186.1:3367-4433 GCA_964544265.1 uncultured Eubacteriales bacterium | reverse complement strand
GCATCGTCCCAATCCCATCGGCATCACGACCGTTTCCATGATCGGCGTGCGTGACAATATCATTACCGTCCGGGGCCTGGATGCTATAGACGGCACACCCGTGCTCGATATCAAGCCCTACAATCCCGGTTTTGACGCGAGGGAAGCCTTTAAAGTGCCGGACTGGGTTTCAAAGCTCATGGCGGGATATTTTTAGGGACGATCCCTATCGCCTGATCCCGTTGGTTCGAAAAGTTTTATAACCATGACGGACGCATCCATTGCCTCGACGCCCGTTTCTACGTCGGCAAGATGATAATGACGGCTATAATGAAAGAGGCCGCCCGCCTCTTATTCGTACTTCAGGCTCTCGGCCGGGTTGGCCAGGGCCGCCTTGATGACCTGAGAGCTGACGGTCAGCACGGCAATGCCCAAGGCGGCTAGAGCGCTGGCGAGAAAGATGCCTGCCGTGAGCCGCGCCCTGAAGGCGAAGTTTTCGAGCCAACGGCTCATGACCCAGTAGCCGACTGGCCAGGCGATGAGGGTGGCCACGATCACCCACTTGACGAACTGCTTGGTCAGAAGCCAGACGACACTCGAGAGGTCCGCTCCCAGGACCTTGCGTACCCCGATTTCCCTCGTCCTCTGCTCGGTCACGAATGCGGCCAGGCCGAACAGCCCCAGGCAGGACACGAATATGGCCAGGAAAGAGAACAGAGTGATGATCTTTCCCGCCCGGATGTCGTTCTGGTAGAGGCTGTTGACGCGCTCATCGAGGAAGCTAAACTCGAAGGGCAAACCGGGAGTGAATGAATCCCAGGCTTCGCGGAGCCCGGAAAGAACATCGGAGGCCTTGCCTGCCGCGGCCTTAACGAGAAGGTAAGGTCTGCGGGTCGAGTTGAGGGCCTCGGGCAGGAGGTAGCCCATGGGCCGGACGTCCCTGTGGAGGGATTCAAAGTGAACGTTGTCCATGATTCCGATGATCGTATAAGCCTTTCCCGTCCACCAGATCCGGAGCTTTTTCCCGACGGGGTCGGGGACGCCGAAGTACTCCGCGGCCTTCTTGTTGATGACCACGGCATTCGCG
>CAZJBD010000186.1:1613-3357 GCA_964544265.1 uncultured Eubacteriales bacterium | reverse complement strand
GACAGGAACCGCCCCTCGGCCATATGGATGTTGAGGACCGACGCGAAATCCTGGTCGCAAGGCAGGAAGTTCATGTTCAGCGGCCGGCTGCGGTCCACGCCCTCGACACCGATCCCCCAGTTGGAGGTGCCCAGGCCGGGAACCGACCGAACGGATGATACGCCAAGGACCTGGGGGTCCTGCTTCAGCTGCTCCCTGTAGGCCTCCAGCCGCGAGCCAAGGATTTCGGCATTGTGGACGACCACGACGTGCTCCTTGTCGAATCCGAGCCGCCTGTTCTTGATGAATTCGAGCTGACGGCCGATGGAGAGCGATCCGATGATAAGGAGGACAGACATGGCGAACTGGAAGACGACGAGACCGTGGCGGAGCAGAAGCGACCGGCGCCCTTTGCCGGCCAGCGGCGACCCCTTCAGCACGTCCGTGTGCTTGAAGGAGGTCAAGAAGAAGGCGGGATAAAGGCCGGCCAGAAGGCCGACCGCCAGGGCCAGGCCGACAAGCCCCGGAATAACCAGCGGGTTGCCGAAATAAGCGAGTCCCAGCGCCCTTCCCGTCAAGCTGCGGTAGAAGGGAAGAGCCGCCTGGATGAGCACGATGGCGAATACGAGGGCCAGAAGGCCGAGGAGCATCGATTCGCCAAGGGACTGACCGATGAGCTGGCGTTTGTAAGAGCCTACGATCTTGCGAATGCCGACTTCCCGGGCCCGCCTGGCCGAGCGGGCGGTGGCCAGGTTGACGAAATTGAGGGGCGGAAGGTTGCATGATTTCCGGCTTGACGGCCGAGCCGGTTCATTGATAAAAAAGAGACGCTTCAATAATGAAGGGGAAGGTTAAATGAGTATCGGAAAGAACATCCTCCAGGCCATTGGGAACACGTCGATGGTGCAGCTCCATCATGTCGTTCCACCCGGCCATGCGCAGGTTTTTGCGAAACTCGAATGGGAAAATCCGACCGGCAGCATGAAAGACCGCACGGCCCAGGCCATGATTTCAAGAGCTGAGGGAGACGGCCGATTGAAACCCGGGGACGTCATTGTTGAGTATACGGGGGGCAGCACAGGCATATCGCTCGCCTTGATTTGCGTTGCGAAGGGGTACCGTCTTCATATCATCACGTCCGATGCTTTCAGCAAGGATAAGCGCGATCAGATGGCGGCTTTGGGCGCCGAACTGACGCTCGTGCCGAGCGAAGGCGGCTTAACGACCAAGAAGTTGATTTTAGACATGATTGAGGCCGCTAGAGAATTTAGCAAGAGACCCCACACGGTATTGGACCGACCAACTCCATAATCTCGACAGTATTGCAGGCTACTATCCGCTGGCCGAGGAAATCTGGGACCAAACGAACGGAACAATTGATGCATTTGTTCAATGCGTCGGCACCGCGGCTTCAGCCCGAGGAGTCGCAACCGTGCTTAGGCGTCACGATCCCAAAATTAAGGTGATAGCCGTCGAACCGGCCGAGTCCGCAGTATTGATGGGTGGCCAACCCGGACCGCATAAAATCGAAGGGGTTGGGATTGGCTATACGCCTCCGCTCTGGGACCCGAGTCTCGTGGATGAAATCATCGCGGTAAAGACGGAAGAGGCAAAGGCCATGGCCAGGCGTTTAGCCCGTGAGGAAGGTCTTTTTGCTGGCACGTCGTCAGGCGCAAACGTCGTTGCGGCCATACGGGCCGGAGAGCGATTGGGCCCGGATGCCAAGATCGTTACCTTGATGGTCGATTCCGGTCTAAAATACCTC
>CAZJBD010000186.1:0-1603 GCA_964544265.1 uncultured Eubacteriales bacterium | reverse complement strand
AAATAGAATACGGCGCGGCGGAAAGTCTTAGGCCGGCGAACTTAAAGCTTTTTTGTGCCCGAAATCGGACAGCGGCTGTTCAAATCCAAACACGGATTTTCAATTTCCTGCCAGCTTCAGGGGTGAAATCAGAGGATGGATCATGATATGGAATGGCATATTCTTTGCATACCCTGTATTGCAGGATATCCCAATTTTAGGAGTATTAGGAGCATAAGATGGTTGATAAGGCGCTCGTGGCTGCGTCGGCAAAGCCGATCATCCTCTCCATCCTAACCGGCAGGGAGGATTACGGCTATCAGATCATCCAACGGGTGAAATACCTATCCGGCGGGGAACTCAAGTGGTCGGATAAAATGCTTTATCCGGTCCTCCATCGCCTGGAAAAGGAGGGATTCCTCCTCTCCCGCTGGAAGATCTCCGGGGAAGGACGGCTGCGCCGTTATTACAGGATAACGGAGAAAGGCCGGAAGGAACTCGAGGTCGAAAGGCGGCAGTGGCGCCATGTCGGCCAGGCGCTCGCCAAGCTGTGGAAGCCCATGCCTTCCCTGGACTAGAAGCAAGGAGGCGCCTGCGAGGGAGAGGCAAACATGTTCGAACTGGAAAAAGAAATCCAACGCTGGACGAGAAAGCTCGGCCGCGGCCGCAATTTGGAGGAGGCCGACGTCGCGGAGCTCGAATCTCACGTCAGGGATGAAATAAGCCGGCTTATAAAGGACGGGATGAGCGAGGAGGCGGCCTTCCGGGTGGCGACGGAGGATCCCGAAGAGGCGAAGGCCCTGGAGGCCGAATACGGCAAGGTCCGCCTGACGTCTTCACTCGCCTGGAGCTATTTGAAGGTCGCCCTCCGGAAGATGAGGAAACAAAAGGCCTATTCCTTCATCAATATCGTCGGCCTGGCCTTTGGCCTGGCCTGCTCCATCCTGATCCTTTTCTGGATCAAAGATGAACTCGGCTTCAACATGTTCCACGAAAATGCCGGCCGTTTGTATAGAATCAACAAGGTTTATCAGATAGGAACAAAGGCCGAGTCTAACCCAATGACGCCCTATCCCCTGGCTGGGGAAGTCCGGGGGAATTTTCCCGAGGTTGAAGATGTGACCGGGTTTACCAGAATCTCCGGGCTTCTGAAATTCGAGGACAAGGTCTTCTTCGAACGCGGCGTCTGCATCGTCGATACGTCCTTTTTCAGGATGTTCTCCTTCCCGCTTGTCAAGGGAGACCCACAGTCGGCGCTGACCCAGGCTGGTTCGGCCGTGGTCACGGAAACCATCGCGGCCAAATATTTCGGCGACCAGGACCCCATGGGGAAAACCATAACGCTGGACCAGACGAAAGAACTCCTCATTACCGGGGTCGTCAAAGACATCCCCTCCAATTCAGACCTGAGATACGACTTTTTCGTGGCCGCTCCCGGCTACGTCACCCAGGACACGGCAAAGAACTGGCGTGCCCATTATTATTTGACCTTCGCCCTCCTGAGAAAGGATGCCGATATTACGGGCCTGGAGTCGAGGCTATCTAAAATCATCCAGGGCCGGCTTCCCGAGGAGAAAATCTCCCTGAAGCTTCAACCCCTGGCCCAGCTCCATCTCTATACAAC
>CAZJBD010000185.1:0-4452 GCA_964544265.1 uncultured Eubacteriales bacterium | reverse complement strand
ATCTCGTTCTCGTGGTGGGGGAAGATGATATCCACCCTGCCGCAATGGATGTCGAATGTCTCCCCGAGGTACTTCGAGCTCATGGCGGAGCACTCGATATGCCAGCCCGGCCGGCCCGGACCGACCTCGGTCTCCCAGAAGGGTTCGCCGGGCCTTGGCTCTTTCCAAAGGGCGAAATCGTGCACACTCTCCTTCTCGTATTCGTCGGCCTCCACCCTCTGCCCTGGCTTAAGCTCCTCCACCCGGATTTTGGAAAGTCTCCCGTAGGCGGGGAATTTAGCGATGCTGAAGTAGATCGAACCCTCTTTGCGGTAGGCGTATCCCTTCTCAAGCAGGCCCCGGATGATCGCCACCATCTCGGGGATATGCTCCGTGGCTCGGGGGTAGACGTCCGCGGGCAGAACCCTGAGCGTCCGGAGGTCCTCAAAGAAAGCTTCCTGGTATTTTTGGGTATACTCGCCGAGAGTGACCCCCTGGAGGTTGGCCCCTCGGATCGTTTTATCATCGACGTCGGTGATATTCATGACGTGGTTGATCTTGAAACCCATGAACAGGAGAAACCGTTTGAGCAGGTCCTCGAAGACGTAAGCCCGGTAGTTCCCGATATGCTGGTAGTCGTAGACCGTGGGACCGCAGGTGTAAAGCTTGACGGTCCCGGCGGAAAGAGGCTCGAAGGGTTCGATCCTCCCGCTCATCGTGTTGAAAAACCTGATCATGGTCTCTTATTATGGCCAATCCCGGGTATGCCCGTCAAACAAAAGTTCAACTACCCCTTATCGTTGACCAACAGCCGCATTTTGTGCCATAATAATAGCTCTTTAATCCTTAATTCATAAGAGGTAAAAAAATGTTACAAAAGAGGATCGGCATCCGGCGTGAGGACGTCAACAAGTGGGAGCGGAGGGTCCCTTTGATCCCTGCCCACCTCCGGGAACTTATCAGGGACCAATCCATCGAAGTCTATGTCCAGCCGTCGGAAATCAGAGTCTTTCCTGACCGGGATTTCCAGATGAAAGGGTCCCATGTCCAGGAGGACATCTGTCCGTGCCCGTTCATCTTTGCCATCAAGGAGATCCCGATCCAGACGATCGAGAAAGACAAGATTTACACCTTTTTCTCCCATACAGCCAAAGGGCAGCCGCAAAATATGCCCATGCTCAAGAGAATGATGGAGCTCGGCTGCACGATCATCGACTATGAGAAGATCGTGAACGAAAAGGGCCAGAGGCTCCTGTTCTTTGGCGGATACGCCGGCCAGGCAGGCATGATCGATACTCTCTGGACCCTAGGCCGACGGCTGAAACTGGAGGGGATCGAGACTCCTTTCCTGCGCCTCAAACAGACTATTAATTATAAGAGTCTCGTCGAGGCCAAGGAGGAGGTCGCAGCGGTCGGGAAAGCCATAGAAAAAAATGGACTCCCTCCCCAATTGAAACCCTTCGTCTGCGGCTTTATGGGCTACGGGCACGTTTCCCAAGGCGCCCAGGAGACGTTCGACCTCCTTCCGTCCGAAGAGGTTTCGCCCCGGGACCTGCCGGGGCTGTTTAAAAAGGGGAAGCCCGCGGCAAGGGGGCTTTACAAGGTCGTCTTCAAGGAAGAAGATATCGTCAAACCCGTGGACCCCCTAAAGGCGTTCGATCTCCAGGATTATTATAACAATCCCCAGAACTACGCCCCCATAATGGAGGGGCACGTCCCATACCTGACCGTGCTCATTGTCGGTATCTATTGGACGCCGAAATTCCCGAAGTTCATCACCAAGCCGTTTCTCCGGAGGCTTTATGGGGGTGAGGGCATCCCCCGCCTGAGGGTCATTGGCGACATCACCTGCGATATCAACGGTTCGGTGGAATGCACAATCAAAGCTACCGACTCTGAGAATCCCATCTACGTTTATGATCCCGCGAAGGACCAGGCCGTGATAGGCATCGAAGGGAAGGGCCCGGTCGTCATGGCCGTCTATAACCTTCCGGCTGAACTTCCGCTCGAGTCATCGACGTACTTCAGCGGCGGCCTCAAGAAATACGTTCCAGCTATCCTGGCGGCTGATTTCCGCGGCGAGTTCAGCCGCTGCGGACTCCCCCCTGAGCTGAAAAAGGCCGTCATCGTCTATCGGGGGAAGCTGACCCCATCTTATGAATACCTCAGTAAATTCGTGTCTTAAATGGAAAAAGAGGATCACCCATGAAAAAGATCTTTGTCGCAGGCGCCGGGCTTGTCGCCCGTCCTCTCGTGAAATACCTTCTGGACCAGCCCGGGTTTCAGGTCGAAGTCGCGGACGTAGAGCCAGGGAAAGCTGAAAAAGTCGTTGGGGGTCACCCGCGCGGGGCGGCCGTTGCGATCGATATCCAGGACGAGGCATTGCTGGCTGCCAAGATCGCCCGTGCCGACCTTGTGGTCAGCATCCTTCCTTTTACATTTCATCCGCTGCTCGGCCGGATTTGCGTCGCCCACGGCAAGTCCATGGTTACGACTTCCTACGTCAGCGCCGCCATGAAAGCCCTGGATGAGGATGCCAAGCGGAAAGGCGTCATTCTCTTAAATGAGCTGGGCCTCGATCCGGGAATCGACCATATGGAAGCGATTAGGGTTATCCATGCCATCAAGGCTAGGGGAGGGCGGGACGTCAGTTTCATTTCTTACTGCGGGGGCCTGCCGGCTCCCGAAGCGAACACGAACCCCTTCGGCTACAAGTTCTCCTGGAGTCCCAAGGGGGTGCTTCTGGCAGGCAAAAACTCGGCCCGTTTCCTCGAGGACGGGAAAATCGTCCTTATTCCGGCGGAAAAGCTCTTTGAGAGCTTCACGATCTTCCCCGTTCCCGGCCTGGGAGACTTCGAGGCCTACCCGAACCGCGACTCCATTCCTTATGCAGAAGCCTACGGTATTCAGGAGACCAAGACCATGCTCCGCGGCACCCTGAGGTACCCCGGCTGGTGTCGGACCATGAAAAAAATTGGGGACCTGGGACTTCTTGACCAGACGGAGAGGGATTTCTCCGGGATGACCTATGCTGGTTTCCTGAGGGAGCTTGCACGGGCGACTCCCAGGGAAGACTTGAAGGGGGCGCTCGCCCGGGCATTGAACCTGGAGCCGGGATCAACGGTGATCGGGAATATGAATTGGCTGGGCCTCCTCGATGAGGAACCGATCAAGGCGGGCAAGAGCACGGCACTCGACGTTCTGACCGGACTTATGATCGAGAAGCTCCGATACGGTCAGGGGGAGAGGGATATGATCATCCTTAAGCACATGTTCCTGGCCGTTCGGCCGGACGGGAAAAAGGAGAAGATGACCTCGACCCTGATCGATTATGGCGTCCCCTTTGGGGATTCCTCCATGTCCAGGACTGTCGGGCTGCCGGCGGCCATAGGCGCCCGCTTCATCCTGGAGGGGAAAATTAAGCTGACGGGCGTTCGAACGCCGATCGAACCTGAGATCTATGAGCCCATCCTTAATGAGCTGAAGAACCACGGCGTCGAATTCAAGGAAGAACAAGCGACGTTATAAACGCCTGTTCGGAGGGCGAACATGAAGCGAAGACCTTTCGTCGCCGGACAATTCTATCCGGGTGGGGCCGGAGAACTAAGGGCAATGATCAGGGAGATGATCGACCCGCGGGCCCGTAAAGAGAGAGCGATCGCCATCGTCTCTCCCCACGCCGGATATGTTTATTCGGGCTCGGTGGCGGGCGCGGTCTTTTCCTCCGTTTTGCTCCCAAGGACGATCATCATTCTGGGGCCGGCCCATCGAGGAATCGCTCCCGTCTTCGCTATCCAGAGGTCCGGCTCATGGACGACGCCTCTCGGTGACGTGCCCATTGAGACAAATCTTGCCGACGCGATCATCAGGTCAGAGCCTCTGGTCAAAGAAGACGTATCCGCCCACCTTCACGAGCACTCGCTGGAGGTCCAGGTTCCGTTCCTTCAATTTTTTAGGGAAGACATCGCTATTGTCCCTATCTCTGTCTCCTACGAAGCTTCTTATGAGGATCTCGCCGGGTTTGGGAAAGCCCTGGCGGAGGCGATCAGGAAATTTGGCAGCGAGGTTCTTATCGTCGCCAGCACGGATATGAGCCACTACATCAGCCGGGAAGCTGCGGAGAAGAAGGACAGCCAAGCAATAGACAGGATCCTGGCCCTCGATGCCGAAGGCCTCTACCGGACGGTCGTCCGTGAGAATATCAGCATGTGTGGCTTTCAGCCGGTCACGGCCGCCCTAATTGCCGCAAAGGATCTCGGGGCCTTGAAAGCCGAGCTCATCCGCTATCAAACCTCCGGAGATGTGACCGGGGACTATCGCGAGGTCGTCGGATATGCTGGGATTAGAATAATTTAAGAGGCCCGGCGTCGATTTCGAGGAGCCTGCTTCATTTGACAACTTTTAGGGTCCCGTGCTATAAATTTTTATAGGAATACGGTGGAGATGTATATTCTTAAGGATAAAGACAGGCGC
>CAZJBD010000184.1:0-4510 GCA_964544265.1 uncultured Eubacteriales bacterium | reverse complement strand
AATAAAAGGACTGCCCAAGAAAGCGGTATCCCCCGCTGCCCCTTCAAAACGCTCTATCGCCGTCCTCCCTTTTGAAAACATCGGCGCTCCCAGAGAGGATGAAGCCTTCAGCAACGGCATCACCGAGGATATCACCACCCAGCTCTCCAAAATCAGCGAGCTTGACGTCCGATCCCAGACATCGGCGATGAGGTATAAAACGAGCAGCCTTGGAATAAAAGAGATCGGCCGGGAGCTCAATGTCGCCCATATTCTCGCTGGAAGCGTGCGCCGCGCTGACAGCAAGGTGCGCATTTCGACCCGGCTGATCGACACCGCAACAGACAAAAATATCTGGGCGGATACCTTCGACCGGGACTTGAAAGAGATCTTCGCCATCCAGAGCGATATCGCTCAGCAGATCGCCGTAGCCCTCAAGGCGACGCTCACGCCGGCTGAAAAAGAGCGGGTCGAGAAGAAACCGACCAAGGATATCAAGGCTTATGAATATTACGTCAAAGGCCGCGAATACTACTTTCGATACAAAAATGAAGAGAATGAGCAAGCGATTGAGCTTTTCAAGAAGGCGATCGAGATTGACCCTGATTATGCCCTAGCGCATGCAGGCCTTGCAGATGCCTATTCTCAAAGGATCATTCGATTTGGATTCCCTGAGGCGGAATGGTTCGACGCAGCCGTCGAGGAAGCTCAAAAAGCCATCTCCCTTGACCCGGACCTCGCGGAAGGATACAAAGCCCTCGGCGGCCCCTATGGTTTTGGGAAAGGATGGTGGAGAAAAGCCCTTGAGGCCTTCAAAATGGCGGTCGAAGCGAATCCCAACAGCGCATTCGCGTCCACCTCACTCGGCCAATGCTATGCCACGATCGGAGAGTTCGATAAGGCCTTCCCATTTATTAAAAAAGCGATCGCCCTGAGTCCGGTAGATGCTTTCCCGTGTAGCGAATTGGGAAGCGTCTATTGTGGCCTCGATGACCCTGTGCGAGCTGAGGAGTGGTTGAAGAAAGCTCTTGTACTTCAACCTGACTTGGACGTGGCACACGCAGGGCTAATAGATCTTTACCTCAACTTAGGGGAATACAATAAAGCGATCGACCAAAGCCAGCTGTATCTATGCAAAGTTTTTGGCAATCCCCTCGCTTGGATGATAGAGTATGCCGCCCTGGCCGAGTTCTTTTCCGGCCATTACGAAAAGGCTCAAGAATATTATCAAAAAATTGCAACACAGCCTGTGGAACTCGGGTATATCTATTGGAAAGCAGGGAGAAAGGATGAGGCGAAGAAACTGTTTCGGGAAACCCTAGATCGATTGAATAAGCGGCTTGAAGAAGGCGACGAAAGCAATTACATCGGGGTTTCCATAGCCGCGATTTACGCTGTCCAGGGAAACAAGGAAGAAGCTCTAAGGTGGCTCGAAAAGGCCGTCGACGCCGGATGGTGGGACTATAATTATACGTCGAGATACCTTCTATTCGAAAATATCCGTGACGATAAGCGATTCAAGCAAATTATAGACAATACTAAAGCCAAGGTCGCCGGGATGCGCCGGCGGGTCGAACAATTAGAGAGGGATAGCTCCAAATGACTCAGATTGATCGGGCAAAATAAATTAGCCCTGGCCTTTCGCTGGGCTACCCTCGAGATTTCATGGCCGGGATCGTTCCGATCGACTCCTAGGCGTGTTTTTTTTCGTGGGCCAGGAGCCATTCCTTGCGCCAGAGCCCGCCGCCGTAACCGGTGAGGCTCCCGTCTGCCCCGACGACGCGGTGGCAGGGAACGATGATGGAGACCGGATTCCTGTGGTTGGCGCCGCCGACGGCGCGCAACGCCTTCCCGTTTCCCAGGGCCCGGGCGATCGATCCATAAGTCGTCGTCTTCCCGAAGGGGACTTGGAGGAGCTCCCGCCAGACCGCCTTTTGAAAATCCGTCCCCCGAAGGTCAAGGGCAAGGGCGAAGGCTTTCCTTCGGCCACAGAAATATTCTTCAAGCTGTTTCAAGCACGCATCAAGGACGGAAGGGCCCGGCCCAGCTTGGACCTTCGCGCCGTCCGCGAAATTCAAGGACAAGATTCCCCGCTCCGTCCCCGCCACCTCGATCGTACCGATCGGAGACTGATAATAAGCAACGGCCGGACTCTCGGGCGTCCCCGTTTTCCCGTCCGTTTTTCCAGGCCGTCCCGGCATCCCCGCCCCCTCAGGCTTCCTTCGGCCGGATGTAGACGTTGGTCCGGCCCTTGTCGTCCAGCAACCTCATCTCGAACAACTCGGAGTATGACTTGATGAGCTGGGAAAGCTGTTTATGGCCGTAGGTCCTGGGGTCGAAGCCCGGGTCGAGCTGCCGGAGGTAGAAGCCGATCGTGCTGAGGCTCGCCCAGCCTCCTTCTTCAACCGCCATGTCGAAGGCTCCCCTGAGAAGGGGAACCGGATCGAGCCTCTTCGGCTTTCCCTCCTCCTCTTCCTCCCGCTCCTCCTGCCTTTCCGGCTCCTGCGCCCCTTCGGAACGCCGGCCCTGAGGCCGTTCTCTCCTCTGCCGTCTCTTGGGCACCAGATTTTCGGTATAGATGAAGAGATTGCAGGCGTTGACGAAGGCCTTTGGTGTCGTCTGCTTGCCGATGCCCATGACAAAGAACCCCATCTCGCGAATCCGCGTGGCCAACCGGGTGTAGTCGCTATCGCTCGAAACGAGGCAAAAGCCGTCGACGAGGTGGCCGTGGAGGATGTCCATGGCATCGATGATCATGGCGCTGTCCGTGGCGTTCTTGCCCACAGTGTAGCGGAACTGCTGGATGGGCTGGACGGCGTTTTCGTTGAGTATGTGCTTCCAACCCTGCATGTTGACGGTCGTCCAATCCCCGTAGATCCGGCGGATGGTGACCAGACCGTATTTGCCGGCTTCGGTCAGGATCTTCCCGGTCAGCGACGGCTGGGCGTTGTCCCCGTCGATGAGCAGGGCGATCCTCTTGCGCTTGACTTCTTCGAAGAGTTCATTCGTCATCTTTGTCCCTCTTCGATATCTTAGCCGTTCCCCGGGAATATTTCAAATATAGTCCATTTTGGGATGACCCGGTTGGTTGTTATATCTCGGCGGCTGTGCTATTTTTAGGGCCGACCATGCCCACGAAACAAACGCCCTCATCAGAGCGCGCCGCCCGGCCCAAGGTCGGTGTCGTCCTCGGCAGCGGAGGATCGCGCGGCATTGTCCACATTCCTATCCTCGAGTCCTTGCCTGAAATGGAAATTCCCGTCGATCTTATCGCGGGGTCGAGCATCGGGGCGGTTGCGGCCGGGGTCTATGCGACCGGGAGCCTGAAAAAACTGAAGCAGGACCTTCTCTCCATGAAGCGGGACGATTTCTTTAAGTTTTTCGACCCGGCCCTCTCCAAGGCTGGCCTGTTCGCCGGCAGGAAGGCCATCGCCTTTTTTAGCCGCTATATTCCCCGCCAAACCAGGATCGAGGACCTTCCTATTCCCCTGGGGATCGTGGCGACCGACTACGACAACGGCCGTCCGGTCGTTTTTAGGAAGGGAAACCTTCTGGACGCCATCCGGGCCAGCATGTCCATCCCGGGCATCTTCACGCCGGCCCGAATTGGCGGGGCGCTTTTTATCGACGGCGGAGTGGCCAATCCCCTGCCGATCAACGTGGCTGAGGACATGGGGGCCGAGCTCACGATCGCCGTCAGCCTCCATCCTGCTTTCGGGAGGCTCGGCCTTATCCCTTTCAAAAGCCTCAAGCCCGGAGGTCGCCCAAGTTCCCGCGCTCCGCTAAGAACCCCCCGAGTGGAAAAACTCGTCCGCAATCTCATCGGAAGCGGGCGGGCGGAGGGCTGGCTGAAAGCAGCCGACCAGTGGCTGGACGCAAAAAAAGGAGCAGCGGCAAAAGAACGGCCCCTGCCGAATCTATTCGAGATCATCTCCAGGACCGTGGACATCATGGAATATACGGAGACCCTGCTGATGCTGGCCTCCCATCCTCCGACCGTCCTTATCGACTTCAACTTCCCGGAGATCGGCACCCTCGATTTCGCGAAGAGCGGCTTCCTCCTCAAAGAAGGGCTTAAGGCCGTTAACGCGAAAAAGAGCGAGCTCATCGATAAGATCGGACAATATCGTCAGGTCCTGAATTCGAGCCAAGAGAGGTCGCAATGAACGGAAACATCCCGACCCTGTACGTTTATGGCGAGACGCTGCCCGAAGCTTGGGAAAAGGCGGTCCTGGCCTGCTGGAACCAGGGTGTTGCCGTCAAAACCGAGTATGACAAGCCCGGCGACCCCCCGAGCAGGGACTGCACCATCCTCTGGGTGGCTGAGGATCCTTTCGCCGAGCCCCGCATCCACCGCGCTTTCCCCGGCGGACTCGAGGACCTGGAGATCTACCGCCAGGAGGTCGTCGACGGCGTCCACGATCACTGGATCGCCCCCCAGGAGGGCAAATGGACTTATACCTACCACAAACGCCTATTCGCTTATGAAATCGAGGGCGCGGCCATCAACCAGATCAATTATATCATCGGA
>CAZJBD010000183.1:0-4565 GCA_964544265.1 uncultured Eubacteriales bacterium | reverse complement strand
TGGACTTCGGCCGACTGGGTGACCATGCGGTAGGCGTGCGGCGTCTCGAGCTCAAAGAAGACCGGGCACTTCCCCTCGTATTTGCCGAGGACTAACTTAAGCTCGTCCAGGATAGAGTCTTCAAGACCGGGGAGGAAGATTCTGACGATCACCCGCTTGGCCTGCTTTTCCAGGGCTTCGGCAAGGGGCATCATCAAGTTGAGGCTGATCCGGCGGCTTTCCCCTTCCCCCCCGAACTTGCCCCTAATCCAGACGAGCTGGCCTTCCCTTAGGTAAGGTCTGGACTTGCTATAGGCCTCGGGAAAGGCCACGACGTCGATACGACCGGTCATGTCCTCAAGAAGGAAAGTGGCCATCCGTTCGTCCCTTTTCGTCTTGAGCGGTTTGACGACGGCGATGATGCCGGCAACCCGGACGTCTTTATCGAAGTCCCGCTGCTCGTCGAGCTCGCCGATTTCGTGGGAAATGAGGCTTCGGAGCCGGCCTCTGTACCGGGCCAGAGGATGGCCCGTGATATAGAATCCCAGGGCGTCCATCTCATAAGACAAGAGGAGCGATTCGTTCCACTCCCTCATCTCGCGGACTTCGGTCGGGATTTCGGGTGGTTCGACGACCCCTCCGCCGAACAGGAGGTTTTGCTTCTGGGCCGCGGCCTTCTGGACCTCGTGCCCGTATTCGATCATGCGGTCCAGCATATGGAAGCACTGGGATCGTCTCCAGCCCAAGGAGTCGAAAGTACCGGCCTTGATCAGGCTCTCCAGGGCCTTTCGGTTGACGATCTTGGAATCCGTGTCCTGGAATAGATCGAACGGCGTCGCAAACGTCCCGCGTTCCCTCCGGAGGGCCAGGAGTTCGCGGACGGCCGCCTCGCCGACATTCTTAACCGCCGACAGCCCGAAGCGAATGTTCCCATCCTCCACGGTGAAGGGATAGTCGCTCTTGTTGATATCGGGCGGCAGGACCTTGAGGCCCATTTCGTGACACTCGGTGATGTACTTGACGACCTGCGGCGTCGCCCCTCGCTCGGCCTCGGACGTGATGAGGGCCGCCAGGAAGTGACGTGAGAAATGGGCTTTGAGGTAGGCCGTTTGGTACGCCAGATAGGCATAAGCGGCGCTGTGCGACTTGTTAAAGCCGTACTCAGCGAACTGGGCAATCTGGTCGAAGACCTTAATCGCCTTGTTCTGGGCAACCCCGTTCTTCTTCGCGCCCTGGATGAACCGCTGCTTTTGGGCCTTCATAATCTCCTTGACCTTCTTGCCCATGGCCTTGCGCAGGATATCGGCCTCGGCCAGGGTGAACCCGGCCAACGAGACTGCGATGCGCATGACCTGCTCCTGGTAAACGATGATCCCCCGCGTCTCTTTCAGGATGGGCTCGAGCTCGGGGAGCTCATAGGTCGTCCGCTCGGGGTGGTTCTTGCGGTGGATGAATTCATCGGTCATGCCGCTCTTGAGCGGCCCGGGCCGATAGAGGGCGTTGAGGGCGATGAGGTCCCGGAAGACTTCGGGCCGGAACCTCCGCAAGAGGTCCTTCATCCCCGGGCTTTCGAACTGGAAGACACCGTCGGTATTGCCGGCCTGGAACAGCTCGAACGTCTGGGGATCATCCAGGGGAATATGGTGAATGTCCAGCCGCTCCCCCGTGTCCTTCTCGATGAGGTCGAGAGCATCGTAGATGACCGTCAGGTTGCGCAGGCCCAGCAAATCCATCTTGAGGAGGCCCAAGGATTCGATGTCGCCCATCTCGAACTGGGTCGTGATCTCTCCTTTGACCGATTGGTAGAGGGGGAGGAATTCCACCAGCGGTTTCGGGGTGATGACGACACCCGCGGGGTGGATCGAGGGGTGGCGGACCTGGCCCTCGAGCTTCTGGGCGATGGAGATGAGCTGGGCAATTTTGGCATTCTTATCCCGAAGGTCCTTGAGCTCCGGGACTTTCTGGACGGCCATGTCCAGAGTGGCCTCGGGCCCGAAAGCCGGGATGAGCTTGGCGATCCGGTCCACCTCGGGAAGGGGAACTTCGAGGACGCGGCCAACATCCCGGATGGCGGCCCGGGCGGCCATCGTCCCGAATGTGATGATCTGGCTGACGTTCTCCTGGCCGTATGTCTTCGTGAGGTATTCGATCATCTCCTGCCGGCGCCGGCCGCAGAAATCGATGTCGATATCGGGCAGGCTGATGCGCTCCGGGTTGAGGAATCGCTCGAACAGGAGGTCATACTCGATGGGATCGATCGCCGTGATGCCCATGCTGTGGGCGACCATGCTCCCGGCTGCCGAGCCGCGTCCCGGGCCTACGGGAATGCCTTTCTCCCTAGCGCATTTGATGAGGTTCCTGACGATCAGGAAGTAGCTCTCGAACCCCATCTCCTTGATGAGCCGGATCTCTCTGGCCAGCCTCTCTTCGTATTCTTCCCGGGGGTGGCTGAACTCGCCGTTGGCCTTCTTCTTTGCTTGGATCTCTTCCATCCGCTCCCGGAACCCTGCGCGGGCGACCTCCTCGAAATACCCGCTCAGGGACTTGCCCTCAGGAGGCTGGAAGACGGGGAGGAAACGGCCGGAAGGAAAGGCGAAATCGCAGGCGGCGGCGATACGGATCGTGTTTTCGATCGCTTCGGGTATCTCCTTGAAGAGCTTGGCCATCTCGTCCCCGGACTTGAAATAAAACTGGTCGCTGGCAAAGCGCATCCGGTCCGTCTCGCTGACCTTCCGGTTGGTCTGAATGCAAAGCAGAACATCTTGGGTTTCCGCGTCTTCACGGTGGAGGAAGTGAACGTCGTTGGTAGCCACGAGCGGCAGGTCGAGCTTCCGGGCCAGACGGACGATCTTCGGGTTGATCTCCTTTTGCGGCTCGAGGCCGTGATCCTGGAGCTCAAGGTAGAAGTCGCCTTTGGGGAAGAAAGAGGCGTAGGTCCGAGCGACCTCCTCGGCCCGCTCATCCTGACCGCGGGTCAGGAGGAAGTTGATCTCGCCCTTGAGACAGCTCGAAAGCCCGATGAGTCCGGCCGCGTGCTCGGCCAGGAGTTCCTTATCGATACGCGGCCTGTAGTAGAAGCCTTCGAGATACGCCTGGGTCAGGAGCTTGCACAGGTTCCGGTAGCCCTTCTCGTTTTTAACGAGAAGAATGAGGTGGTAGTGGTGGGTCTCCTCGCTTGGGCTTGATCCTCTGTCAAGACGGCTTCCGGGCGCGACATAGACCTCGCAGCCGAAGACGGGCTTGATTCCCTTGGCCTTGGCCGCCTTGAAAAACTGGACGGCTCCGAAGACGTTGCCGTGATCGGTGAGGGCGACGGCCGGCATATTATGGTCGTAAGCCGCATTGACCAGGTCCTGGATCCTGAGGCAGCCGTCAAGGATACTGTATTCCGAGTGATTGTGCAGATGGATGAACGACATGGTTATTCCCACTCGATCGTTCCAGGCGGCTTGGTCGTGACGTCCAAGACCACGCGGTTGACGCCCCGGACCTCGTTCACGATGCGGGTAGATATCCTGGCCAGGAGAGGAGCGGGAACGGGGTACCAGTTGGCGGTCATGCCGTCGGTGCTCTGGACGAGCCGGAGGACCACGACACGCTGATAGGTCCTGCGGTCGCCCATCACACCCACCGAGCGGACGGGAAGGAGCACGGCGAAGGCCTGCCAGAGCTTGTTGTAAAGCCCGGCCCTCCGGACCTCGCGGAGCAGGATATCGTCGGCCTCGCGAAGGATATCGAGGCCCTCTTTATCAACCTCCCCCAGGATGCGCACCGCCAGCCCGGGGCCGGGGAAGGGATGTTGAGTGACAAAATCCTCGTCCACGCCAAGCTCGAGGGCCAGGGTCCGGACCTCGTCCTTGAAGAGCTCGCGGAGGGGCTCAATGAGCTTGAACCTAAGGCCTTTGGGAAGCCCGCCCACGTTGTGATGAGACTTAATCACCGAGGAGGGCCCTTTGACCGGGTTCGATTCGATGACGTCGGGGTAGATTGTCCCCTGAGCCAGAAAATCAGCCCCTCCGAGTTTTTTGGCCTCCCGCTCAAAGATTTCTATGAACAGGCCGCCGATTATCTTCCTCTTTTTCTCGGGCGAAATGACGCCGCGGAGTCTCTCCAGGAATTCTTTCGAAGCATCGATGCCTTCGACATCCAAGGAGAACTTCGACCGGAACTTCTCCATAAGCTCATGGTAATGGCCCATGCGAAGGAGGCCGTTGTCGACAAAGATGCAGGTCAGGCGGTCTCCAATCGCTTTATGGATGATGAGCGAGGTGACCAGCGAATCGACGCCGCCGCTCAGGCCGCAGACAACCCGGCCACCGGCGACTTCGGCACGGGCTTCGGCGACCTTTCGTTCGACAAACGAGGCCATGTTCCAGTCGGCTTTAAGTCCCGCGATCCGGAAGAGAAAATTTGAAAGAACCTTCCTGCCTTCGCGGGTGTGGATAACTTCGGGGTGGAACTGGACGCCGCAGAAGCGCCGTTCTCGGTCCTCAACAACCGCGACCCGCGTATTGGGCGTGCTCGCCGTGACCCGGAAACCCGGCGGGATTTTCTCGGGCTTGTCGCCATGGCTCATCCAGACCTGC
>CAZJBD010000182.1:0-4614 GCA_964544265.1 uncultured Eubacteriales bacterium | reverse complement strand
GATCATCCCCGCCAGGTCATCTCGGTATTTTTTGAGGCCGTCCGTCGTCAGATCTTTGCCGTGGCCGCCGGCGAAGGTCACTCCGGACGGAAAGACGTCGAGAATCTTTTCCAGAAAATCCATATAACCGGCGACATCCTGCACGGCCGGGCAGTTCTGGGACAGCAACAGGTCGCCCATGCAGAGGACTTTTGATTTCGGGAAATAGATCAGAATATCGGCCTGGGAATGGAGACCGGGGCTGGGGATAATCTGGATGTCCTCTCCATTGAAAGGCATCACGTATGGGGCTTGGAGTTCCCGGCCGGCCCGGCCGCGGAGAGGCTGACCGTTCTTGGTGATGAGGTTTTTGAATTCCGGGCCATCGAGGTTCTGAAAGCCAATCACGTTCGCCTCGGAAGGAGCAATCCCGTTTCCCGCAATATGGTCTCCATGGGGATGGCTGCTGACGACATACTTGATCTCACCCCCGGCCAGTCCGGAGATCGTTTTTTTGAGAGCGTCGACAGCATGCTTACTGAACCCGGAGTCCACAAGAAGGATCCCCTCCGGACCGGAGAAGACGATGATATTGTTTCTCATCCCCCAGGGGAACGCGATCCGATGGACCTTATCGGCCAGACGAAAGGTTTCGAATTCCAGGGGGGTCGAGCGGGCGCCCTTGGACTTCAATAAGTCAATAACGGCGGCGTCCCCGCCATCCAAGGCCAGGTCCAGGGGCCTCCCCGAATATTTCGCGACGGCGTCGAGGTCAGCCCCTTTCTCGACAAGACGTTTGATGAATTCGGAGGGCAGCCCATTCCCGCAGGCTAAGTGCAAAGGCGTGCTGTTAAAATCGTTACGGACATTGACTTCCGCACCTTGGGAAATCAAGTACTCGGCGATCTCGACCTGACGGTATCCGACGGCGGCGAAGAGGACGGTCATTCCGCCCCGGCCCTTCGCGTTGATGATCTGCGGATCCTTTTCGACCAACGTCTTGACCTTGGCCAAATCGCCCGCCTTAACGGCGTCGAAGATCTCCTGGGAAAAAAGCTCGGTCGAAAATGCGGCCAGCGAGCAGAGCCAAAGCGCCAGGAATATCCAATTTTTCATGAGTTTGCCACCCTTTCTCTTCTATTTGTCGCTCTTCCTCAAAACGATTTTGAGGTCGGAAAAATCTCCTCCCGAACCATTGCCGACAAAGAGCCCGATCATCCCCTCCTTCAGCCCGCCCAGCTTATCGACCGTCAAGCAAGGGTCCGGGGAGCCGTTCACATAAACGCTGACCTTCGCTCGATCGACAATGAGGCGGACGTGGAACCAGCCGTTGGGATCTGGGACGGGACGGACGGCCTGTTCAAACTGCCCGGGCCGCTCAGCCCGCAATTTCTGCCACTTGAATTCAGGGTGAGACACGTATTGGACGGCATGGCCTGCCTTTGCCGAATCGGCGCTCTTGAAGTTGAACGGCCGGAAATAGACCGCCTCGAACGTTTGGTCATCGGCCCCGTCGAAAGCGATCCCGACGAAGCTCCTTTGCTCGACGTCCTTGCCGCGGACATCGAATTCGATCGTTCCCTCTCCGAACTTCACCCCCTCCAGCCAGGCCAGGCCTTGACCCGGCCGCTCGTCAAACCGCGCCGCCGTGCGGCCTCCGTCCTCGATTGTGGTCACCTCGCGGTTGATGACCTTCCAGCCTCGGCCGTCCGCAACCTTGGACAGGTCATATTTATCCGCGGCCTCTCGGACCCTGGCCCACGACGAGGACATCGCCCGCGTGACTTCCTCGGTCAGCCATTTTTTTAGGGGCCCGTCGACGGGCGGTACGTATTTCATCCAATCCGGATGCTCAATAAATAAAGATTCGATGAACACGGAAGTCAGGTCATTGAGCTTTTGGGCCTTTTTATGCGTCGGCATTTTGTAGGTCCCGCTGGCAACTTCAAAGTCGAGGTCGTGGCAGTACAGGGGATAATTATAGCCGGGGGAAAACATGTGAATCTCCCGCCGGTCCAGACGGGAAACGATGAGGGTCGATATGACCGCCTGGTGCAAAAACGTCCTGTGAACGGCGTCCGTGATGGCCGTGCGCTGATACTCTTTATCGCGCAAGAATTCGTCCAGGACCTCGGCCCATTCCCGGCAGAGCCCGCGATCGGCCCGTACCGCAAACATGCCGCAGTTCAACCAGGCCCGGACCTTTTTGCAGTCCACCTTGGTTTCCACGGCAAAGAGCTTCCCAAGGTCCAGACCGCACCTCTTATAAATGGCCGCCCAGTAAGCGTTGACCGGCTCGTCCTCCGCTTGCCCCGTATTGATGAAGGCCACGGGAGCGACAGCCGCGGAAATCCCGTCTTTCAGGTCCATCTCCGCGGGCGGACGCAGGAGCATGGTTTCCGGGTCAAACCATGCCAGGGTCCGGACTTTCCCGGCGATCTGCGATTCAATCTTGGCGGCGGCATAGGCTTTGGCCGCAAACGGATATGTCCCGACCGATTCCTCCAGTTCGAGGGGCACGAGCTCGACGTTTTTACCCTTCAGGCGGAATCCCGACGCCTTCGGACCGGTTAGCACGACATAGATGGGATTATCCCGGTATTCTCCACCCCAGGTTCGGATGCTGTCGACCAACATGGCGACGGCGTCTTCCTGGTGGGGATAGTGAACATAGGTCACGAAGGCCAGCGGCTCGAGGTTGACTTTCCGGATCAACGGCCCTGGCCCAGCGTTGAGCAAGGCTCCCATGAAAAGAAAGGTCAGGATTAAAAGCGTTACGATCTTTCTCATCCTCTCGTTCTCCTCTATTTGCATCTATTTCTTTTCCAGAAACATGACGGCCCGTTCCATCACCGGGTCCCGGCCCGCCAGCAGGTCTTCGATTGTCGGCGTCAAGGGAACCTCGGGAACGATCCCCCGGTCTAGGGGATAGCCCTCCACCGCCATCGTGTAGAGGACGAGCGGAATTCGGACCTGAATCCGGGTGTTGGGGAGTGTCGCCATGACCATGAATCCCGACGTGTTTCCATAGTAGCCGGCGCCGCATTCTTCTCCGAAAAACACGGCCTTTTTATGGAAATGGAAGAGGGATGTCGTCTCCCCGGTCGCCGAAAAGCTCAGTCCGTTGATGAGGATGGCCACCCGTCCTGTGAAGCGGGGATTCTGCGGTTGCTGGAGCCCGAGGTTAGGATGGCCGAGGGCATCAAACCAGCCGCGGGCGTTCTTTTTGACCCGCTTGCTAAGATCTTCCACGTCCTTTTGAGAGATATCGGTAAACCGGAAGAGATCGTAATGATCCTTCTTGGTTTCCAGGGCCTTATAATAAATGAACGGCCGATCCATGACATAGGCAAAAAGAAGTTTGCCGTATTCATCCCGGCCGCCGCCATTGCCCCTCAGGTCGATAATCAGGTTCGCGACCTTCTTTTCTTCGAGGGTGCGAAAAGCGTTTTTAAGGAATTCCGGATAAGAAGGGCTTCCTTTTTCTGGGTCATCGCCGAAACTCCGGATCGTGAGGATCGCAGACTCGCCCCGGAAGGACAGTTCGTAGAGAGGGCGGCGCACGGCCGCGTCGGGATAACGCTCCCGGAGAATCCGGGCGACGTCTTCCTTTGCGATCCCGGGAACCAAAAGCTCCCTGACCTCTTCTCCCTGATCCGGCAGGAGGCGGATCCGGAATGATTCCGGGCGGCCGAACCGGAGGGCCAAGAGTCTCCCAAAAGTCTCCGGAAATTCAAGGAGACGAATTCGGCGGGTCAGGATTCCGGCGTCATTGGGAACAAACGAAACAAGCTCCGGGAGGATTTCTCCCATGGGCCTTCCGTTGATGGCCAGAAGTTCTGTCCCGTCCTTGATGCCCGAATCCGAACTCAGGTTTCGGAAGATATAGGTCTTGCTGTTCAGGAAACGGAGTCCGAAGGGGAAAAAGACGGGCCGCGAGTCGAGGTAGGCCGTGGCTCCGGAAGAAAGCCGCAGTCCTGTATGCCCGTCCTTGATATCCGCCACGACTGGCAGGAGACTCAGATAAAAATCGAACTCAGTCCTGGGACCCGTCAGGCCCTCGAGAACGCTATTGAAGCGCTCTCTGAGCAGGCTCTTGGGGGAGTAACGATCGAACCCTCCATGTCCCTCCTCCAGCACATTCCAAAGGATTTCGAGGTCCTCTTTGAGCGCTTCGGCCGGGTGCGTCTTTTGCGGGTCGAACGCGACTTGAGCGGGTAAGATTTCTTCCGGCCCCGCTGCAAACGTTATCGAGAAAGCGCATAAAATCGAAACGGCGAAGGCTGCAACCCGATCCTTCTTTCTCATTTTTCTCATTGTTTGCTCTTCTTTTTCAGCTATTCTTTATTTATTCGGAATGATCCGTTTTATGGCCGTTTTCCACCCGGATGAAATCCGGAACCATAATTCAGCAATATTCATGCCAATAATAACGATAGTTTACTCTGAATCCGGTTCGTCGCCAGCGGATAATGTAAAATTTCTTATCATCTTTTTTGCTCTCCGCGGCCGGTTGATCCTGCGCACAAACGGGGCGGCTGAGCGGCAGGAAAAGAAATGTCCTTGTTTATGGCCGTTAAGGGACGCCCGCGCTATCTTTCCGGATTAAATTCGATTGATTCGTTGACGAGCGGC
>CAZJBD010000181.1:0-4683 GCA_964544265.1 uncultured Eubacteriales bacterium | reverse complement strand
GTGCAGGTCATGGTCGAAGGACCCGGTCACATTCCGCTCGACCAGATCGAGATGAACGTCCGGCTCCAGAAAGAAGTCTGCCACGAAGCTCCGTTCTACGTCTTGGGTCCCCTTGTCACGGACATCGCCCCAGGCTACGACCATATCGTTGCGGCCATCGGGGGCGCCATCGCGGCGGCCGCCGGCGCCGATTTCCTCTGTTATGTCACGCCGTCCGAGCACCTGGGCCTCCCGTCGATCGACGATGTCCGGGAGGGTCTTGTAGCCTCAAAGATTGCCGCCCACGCGGCCGATATCGTTAAAGGGATTGCGGGAGCGCGTCAAAGGGACGTCAAGCTTTCCGTGGCCCGCAAGAAGCTCGATTGGGAGGGACAAAAACGGTTCGTCATCGACCCTCACAAGTTCGAGGCGATCCGCAAAAAGAGGAGAACCAAGACGGAAGCCTGTTCTATGTGCGGGGAGTTCTGCGCCATGCGCCTGGTCAGCGAATTCCTGGGCTCCACCGGAAAGGCCGATGTCTCCTGCTCCTAAAAAGCTTCTCTTCGGCACGGCGGGCGTCCCGCTGACCAGCGCTGATAAATCCACCATCCAAGGGATTGAACACATCTTTCAGATCGGATTGGACTGCCAGGAAATCGAATTCGTTAACGGCGTCAAGATGGGACTGGATACGGCCCGCAAGGTCGCCCTCAAGGCCTCAGCCAGGAAGGTACATCTCAGCGTCCACGCACCCTACTTCATCAACCTCAATTCCGAGGACCGGGGGAAACGGCTCCAGAGCCAGGAACGAATCTTGGCATCGGCGCGGATAGCCCATGCCTGCGGGGCCGAAAACGTCGTCTTCCATGCCGGATTCTACGGTAAAACCTCTCCCGAACAGACCTATCAGGGGATCCAAAAAGAGCTGTCTCAGGTCGCCTCGATACTCCGGACGGAACGAGTCCCGGTGACCCTCAGGATCGAGACTATGGGAAAAAGATCGCAGTTCGGGAGCCTGGAGGAAGTCCTCGGCCTCTGCCGGGAGATCGACGGCCTCCAGCCGTGCCTGGATTTCTCTCACCTCCACGCACGGGAGGGGCGGCTCAACACATATGATGAATTTTCCCGGGTTCTATCCAAGGTCGAAAAGAAACTCAGCCGGGCCGCACTCCGGAATGCCCACCTTCACATCTCCGGGAGCCATTACAGCCAAGCCGGCGAGCTCAAACATCTCGACCTCAGGGATTCCGACTTCTGTTACGATGACTGGATCGAAGTGCTCAGAGACTTTGATGTCCAGGGCATGGTTATTTGCGAGAGTCCGAACAGAGAAAGCGACGCCCTCATGCTCAAAAAGCTCTTCTGGGCCCAGAGTAAAAAAACAGGTCAATCATTCCCCTCGAGGGAGGCATAAAAGGAGAAGGTCATGATAGAGATCCGATTTCACGGGAGAGGCGGCCAGGGCACCGTAGTCGCCTCTAAAATCCTAGCGGACGCCGTGGCCAAAGAAGGGAGTTACGTTCACGCCTATCCCGAGTTCGGTGTCGAAAGGAGGGGGGCCCCCGTTTTCGCCTTCATCCGGATTGATAAAAAGCCTATCTATGACAAAAGCCGGATCTACGCCCCGGATCACGTCGTCGTTGTGGACCCAACGCTGGTCGAGGCGATCGACGTAACGGAGGGGCTCAAGGACGGCGGCTGGATCATCATTAACAGCGACAAGAAGCCCTCCGAATTCAAGTTCCCGTCCAGGTTCAAGGTGGCAACCATCAACGCCACGGAAATCGCCGTCCGAAACAAGCTGGGGACGCTGGCAGCACCCATTGTCAACACCGCCGTTGTCGGCGCCGTCGTTAAGATTATGGGATTGACGAAGCTCGAATCCCTCGTCGCGGCCATCCGTGAAGGCGTTCCAATCAAGGTGGAAGAGAACGTCCAGGCCGCCAGAGAAGCCTATGAGAAGGCTTCAGGAGCATAAAATAATGACCAAGAAGAAAGAAACGAAAAAAATCGTCTTCCAATCAGAAAGTGAAATGCCGATCACGGCGATGTCGGTTGGCTCCATGCTTCACAACAAGACGGGGGCCTGGCGGAATATCCGGCCGGAGGTCGACCGGACCAAATGCATCCAATGCGGCATCTGCTGGAAGTACTGCCCTGACGCCTCCATCGACATCGTGGACAACTGGCCGGTCGTAGATTATGACTTCTGCAAAGGGTGCGGTATCTGCGCCGAAGAATGCCCCACCAAGTGCATCGTCATGGTCGAGGAGGTGAAATGAAAAAAGTCATCATGGGCAATCATGCCCTGTCTTATGGCGCCATGCTGTCGCGCGCCCAAGTGATCGCGGCCTATCCCATTACGCCTCAGACTCAGGTCGTGGAGCTTCTCTCGGAGATGTGCGCGTCTAAGAAGCTCGACGCCAAGTTCATCAAGGTCGAGTCCGAGCACTCGGCCATGGCCGCCAGCCTCGGGGCCTCGCTGGCCGGGGCGCGGACCTTCACGGCCACATCTGCCCAGGGGCTTGCCCTGATGCACGAACTCCTCCATTGGGCCTCGGGCGGCAGGCTGCCCGTCGTCATGGGGGATATCAACAGGGCCATGGCTCCGGGCTGGAGCATTTGGACGGATCAAAACGACAGCCTCTCCCAAAGGGATACGGGCTGGATTCAGTTCTACTGCTCTTCGAACCAAGAAGTCCTAGATACCGTCATCCAGGCCTTCAAAGTCTCTGAGAAGCTTCTCATACCCAGCATGGTCGTTCTAGACGCCTTCGCCCTCTCGCACACATACGAGATCGTCGATATCCCGGAGCAGAAGGACGTGGACGCGTATCTTCCTCCGTTCAACCCCCCCTTCCGGCTTACGCCCTCGGACCCGCATGCTTTCTTTGGGCTCACCTCGCCGGACCATTATTTTGAGCTTCGATACAAGCTTCAGAAGGCCATGGAAAAGGTCCCCGCCCTGATCGAAGAGACGGGGCGTGAGTTCGAAAGCATCTTCGGCCGTTATCTCGGGCTCGTCGACGAATACCTATGCGATGACGCGGAATTCCTGTTCATCACATCCGGGACGCCGGGGTTTACGGCCAGGGTGGCCGTAGATGATTTGCGCCGGGAAGGTGTCAAGGCCGGCAACCTCAGGATGAAGGTCTTCAGACCTTTTCCTTTCGACGAGGTCAGAAGAATCGTTCAAAACGTGAAAAAAGTGGCCGTCGTCGACAGGAACCTTTCCTACGGCCACCACGGCATTTTTTATCAGGAGGTGAAATCGGCCCTCTATGGTCGGGACGGAACGCCCCCCGTTTTCGGCTACGTCGCCGGCCTCGGCGGCAGGGACATCACGCCGGGAGACTTCAAAGATATCTACCAGTCAGCATCCTCCAAGAACGCACCCTATGAAGAGATCGGCTGGATAGGAGTCAAGCGATGAAAAAAGAAAGAACGATGAAACTATCCCTGCCCGAAGAAGAACTGATGAGCCCCGGGCACCTCGCCTGCCAGGGCTGCGGCGCGACGATGGCCATGAGGTACGTCCTCAAAGCCCTGGGGCAGAAGACCATCGTCTGCATCCCGGCCTGTTGCTGGGCGGTCATCGATGGGCCTTTCCCCCACTCCTCGTTGGGTGTCCCGATCTTCCACTGCGCCTTTGAGGCCGCCGCGGCCACGGCCGCCGGCGTCAAGGCCGGCCTGGATATGCTCGGAGATACCGAAACGACCGTCATGGCCTGGGCTGGGGACGGGGGAACGTTTGACATCGGCCTCCAGGCCCTCTCGGGCGCGGCCGAGAGGAACGATGATATCCTTTATGTTTGTTATGACAATGAAGCGTACATGAATACGGGGATCCAAAGAAGCTCCGCCACCCCTTATGGGGCGTGGACCACGACGACCCCGGTCAAGCATTTCAAAGACCGGCCGAAGAAGGACATGTCGGGCATCATGGCCGCGCACCGTATCCCTTATATCGCCACGGCCAGCGTGGCCTATCCGGAGGACCTTTTCAAGAAGGCCAGAAAGGCCAAAGAGATCCGGGGGACGAAGTTCCTGCATATCTTCGCGCCGTGCCCGTCAGGCTGGAAGAGCCGACCCGAGGATACTGTCAAGCTGGCCCGTTTGGCCGTCCAGACTGCAATTTTCCCTCTCTATGAGATCGAGGACGGGGAAAAATATACCATTAATATCAAGCTTAAGGAGAAAAAACCCATCAATGACTACGTGCGGCTCCAAGGGAGATTCCGCCACCTCAAAGAAGAGGAAATCGCCCGGATGCAGGCCGAAGTCGACCAGAAGTGGGAAAAGCTGAACAAGACCTGCTAGAATAGATATTGACCGGTTATCGAAGCCGGAGGAGATGCTTATGAAAAAGACTTTACCCTTATGGACCGGAATATTCTTCCTATTGGCGGCAGGTGCGACCGTCTTGAGGGCCCAAGGCGAGAACCTCCCCGCCCCGGACTTTGTTTTGAAAGACCTGCAAGGAAAAGACGTCAGGCTCGCCGATTATAAAGGAAAAGTCCTGATCCTCAATTTCTGGGCTACTTGGTGCCCTCCCTGCCGGGCCGAAATCCCGGACTTCATCGAAGCCTATGCAGCCAACAAGGACAAAGGCCTCGAGATTCTTGGGCTCTCGGTGGACCGCATGACAGCCGAACAGCTCCTGCCATTTGTCAACATGGCCAAGATCAACTATCCCATTGCCCT
>CAZJBD010000180.1:0-4763 GCA_964544265.1 uncultured Eubacteriales bacterium | reverse complement strand
GGACGACCATCCCCGCATCCTGAGCTCCCACCATCAAGCTCTGGAGAAACTGGGCAAGGGACTCAAAACGATCGCCACATCCATGGATGGGAAGATCATAGAGGCCGTGGCCCATGAAGAATATCCCAATGTCCTGGGCGTCCAATTCCATCCGGAGCATCGGATGCTCTGGGGAAATGAACCCCAGTTCAGGCAGTCACCCAAAGACGGACTCTTCAGCTTCAAGGGCCTCCTCGAGGGAAGCCCGCCGAGTTTTGCCTTCAACAAAGGTATCTGGCAGTGGCTCGGCCGGAAACTCGCGCAAGGCCGGATTTTATAGTATATGTGTAGAAATAACGAAAGGAGCTCTCATGAAGCGTTATATGGTTCCGAGAGTGTCCCACTGCAAAAGCGGCTGCCAACGGGCCTCCTGAGCATGAGGTAAAAAGGCTCCTCTCCTTTTTGCCCTAGTCAGGCTTGGTCAGCTTCAACCTTCCGATACCATACAAATTGTCTTTTCCATCGCTTCCGAGGTCCAAACCCCGTCTTTCCAGGATCGCCCTAACCTGGCTCGTTGAAAAGGAAGTTTTCCCCAGGATGAGGCCGAAAGCGCCGGCCATATGGGGGGCCGAAGCCGAAGTTCCATAAAAATCACGATAGCCGTAGGTCTGGGTCGTAACCCCTGATGGGGCCGTGAAATCCGGTTTGACCCGTCCGTCATGGGTCGGTCCGCGCGAGCTATAATAATGGAGGGCATCAGTGATGCAGTCCGTGGCACCCACGGCAACGGCATAAGGGGAATCCGCTGGAATATCGAGGCTTCCCGAAGGGACAGGGTAATCGTAGATATAGTTGCTGCCAGCGGTAAAGATTTCCAGCTTGCAATTCCGGGTGGCCGAATGCTTATAGACGCATAGGGCCCAGTAGATGGGCCCCGATGCATACGTGCCTACAGACTCCGTCGGCCAGTCATTGCCGTTCTGGCTATTTGAAGAAGAATCGATGAGATGCCAGGCGCCTCCGGAGTAGTAATAAAGGTACAGGTTATAATCATTATTTGAGCCGCTGTAATTCGAGCCGTTGTATGTGCCCCAATCATCCCAGTTCATATAGGCATAGCATTCTGAGCCATAGACCAACAGGTACTCAATCGAACCTGGAAAATTCATCCAGCCATCGTCGTCGGGATCGGAAAACGTCCCCTCCCAATGATTCTCGGCATCATTCCCGGAGGAACTGCACCAGATGATCCCGGCATCGTAGGCCTTTTTGACGTCGTCGCAGATGGGCCCGGTGCCTTTTCCGTCCCCGGCGTTCCACCAGCCCATAGAGTAGCTGATGACCTTGGCGCCCTCGGAAATAATCCAATCCACGGCCAGGTGATGCTCGACATCGGTGCTGAAATTCACGAGGATGAGGTCGGCATCGGGGGCCATGTCGTGAACGATTTCGGCACAGGCCGCCCCGTGAACTTGACTGGCTTCGATGTCGCCGTCGGCCCGGAATGATCTCACGGTGACTGAAGACGGGAGCTCCGTTCCCAGGAGGCCCGTGTATCCTTGGAAACCGGCGTCGAGAATGCAAACTTTGACCTTCTCCGTGGTTCTATAGGCTGCGACGCCTTGCCAGGTATCTGCGCCCGTTTTCGCAACGCCCTCGCTGGTCAAGGTTGTCGGGAAGGCCTTGAGGGGAAGTCTCAAGAATTTGACCTCGGGCAGCCGGGCGATCGCCTGGACGATCCCCGGGTGAGCCAGATGTTGGATGAGATTCCCGTAAGACATCTCCACCCGGCCGCCGAGAGCTTCTATCTTGGCGGAGACGATGGAGACTCTGGCCTGGATTCCGGAGTTACCAAGATTGCTGGAATCCGTTTCGGCAATGACGCGGATACAATCGTCCTTGACGTCGATCTTATGCTGAACCGCATAGCCCCGGACCTTTTCGATCCCCTCCGCGGCATAAATCTCCGTCATTCGCTGAAGGGCGAAATCCAGCTTGGGATTAAGGTTGTTCGGAAGGCTGGGCGGGGGGGGCGTGAAGACCATCCCCTGGGGGTTTTCCTGGACTCTCGCTTTTACCGGAAGGAGCAGGGTGACGGCAATGAGTCCGGTAAAAGCCAGCCATCCATAGCGACGAATTGTCTTGTTCATGGTCGTTTTTCTCCTTCAAGCCTTAAAAGAAGTATTTCAGGCCGGCGCCGAAAACAAGCCCGTCCAATTTGAGATTGGACAAGGTCCCTTTCGTCTCTTCCGAAGAGACCTGATCTTTCATCGTCCACGAGCCTTTGGCCTTGGCCAGGCAATATTTCACGTTGGCGCCGATGGCGATATTGGGCTTAATGAAATAATCCAGGCCGGCCCCGAAATGAAAACCGAAAGCGTTATCGATCGTCTCGTCGATATCGATCCCCAGATCGTTCCAAGACCCGACCAGCGCCGCATCCAGGGTAAAGCTGTTCAGATAATAGCCCCCGCCGGCGGCGACATAGGGCACGACGCCGGTCCCGACCGGAAAACGCACGATGAGACTGGCCTGCACCGGCATCACAGCCAGCTTGCCCTTGCTCAATTTTGTCTCATCGTCGCTGTCTTTGGTCGTCGTCTGGAACCTGAGCCCGCTGACTTCGAGGCCGATGTTTTTCGTGACACCCAAATAGAAATTGGCGCCATAGGCAAGGCCGCTGCCGTATTCCGAGGTGCTCGAAAAACCGACGAACAGGCCGAGGCCTATCTTCTTGAACTCGGCAGACACGGGTTCCACTTTCTGCGGCCTAGCCGCGGCTCTGGGTTCAGGTTCTACGGCCCTTTCGACTTCCTTCGGGACTTCTTTTTCCCCTCCAACGACGTCCACGACACTCTCATGAAGGAAGCCGTAAACGGTCTTCCCATCCTTATCGATGACCGCAACCTCATAAAAACTCCCGACCTTGTTGGTGGACTCGAGCAGAGTCCCGAGCTTGACCTGAGCGACCGCTCCGCTCGACAAATCGGGTTCCGAGCGGACGTTGGCCGTTTGGACCTTGACCTTTAAGATCACGGACTGTCCGGCGATCAGGCCGACGGCAAGGAAACAGATGAAAATAGCGCTTAGCCCGACGATCCTTTTCATTCTTCCTCCTTTTGTTTAAATTGACCCCTTCCTAAGCCCGCCAGATTCTCTGTTCGCTTTAACCGGGAGCACTCTTGCCTCCTTATTCTATAACCTCAATCCAGCGGTTTCGTGACACACTGACAATATTAGCCGACGCATTTCCCGGCTTCAGAGTTTAAAAAAGAACAGAGACGAGATAAAAGCGGTGCATACATCGCCCCCTCCTTTGAATCCCTCCTCCCTGCCACGCCTGGAGTATATCGCCGGCCCTTTGGCGTGTCAATAGCCACAAAAAGCCCCTTCTTATTTGATGGCCGCCAGCGTTTTGGATATAGTATCCCCAAGGAGGTCCTATGAAAAACTCGGGTTGGATGATCATCTGCCTCTCGATATTAATGGCCGCCTGCGCGAAGCCGTCCAAAGTGTCGCGATCTCAGGCCATCCTCTTCAAAAACGACATCGACTTCCTGACAAAGCATACAAAAGTCCTCGTGCTCTCGGGCGAGGACGGAAACGTCCAGGTGGCCCTAAACCCCGACCTGCAAGGCCGGGTCATGACCAGCACGGCCGCAGGCCCGGACGGTCTGAGTTTTGGTTGGATCAACCGCGAGCTCCTCGTCTCGGGCGTTAACAACCTGCACATGAACGCCTTTGGCGGCGAGGACCGATTCTGGCTCGGCCCCGAGGGCGGACAATTCTCCATCTTCTTCAAGAAGGGGGATCCTTTCGACCTTGACCACTGGTTCACCCCGCCCGCCGTCAACGAGGGCTCCTTCGACGTCGTTTCCCGGGACAAAGGAGCCGTTCAATTCCGGAAGGCCATTCATCTGGTCAATTATTCCGACGCCGTCTTCGACCTGATCGCCGACCGCGCGGTCAGACTCCTCGGAGGGCCCGAAGCGGCCGCCTTGGGTATCGCGGTCCCAGGCGGCATCAAGCTGGTTGCTTTCCAATCCGACAATACGGTTACGAACACGGGGACAACCGCCTGGACAAAGAACACGGGGCTCCTTTCCATATGGATTCTGGGCATGTTCAATCCTTCTCCCGCCACGACGATTGTTATCCCGTTCAAACCGGGCCCGGAGGCCGAGCTCGGACCGGCCGTTAATGACGCCTATTTCGGCAAGGTCCCTGCCGACCGCCTGATCGTCAAGGAGGGGGTCCTCTTCTTCAGCGGCGATGGGGCGTTCCGCAGCAAGATCGGCCTTTCGCCCAAAAGGGCGAAACCTTTCGCCGGGAGCTACGATGCCGCCAACGGCGTCCTGACTCTTGTCCACCTGACCCTCCCGGAAAACGCTGCGGATTACGTCAACTCCATGTGGGAGATCCAGGACGATCCGTTCGCGGGAGACGTGGTCAATAGCTATAACGATGGGCTGGCCTCGCCCGGCGCTAAGCCTCTTGGGCCGTTCTACGAACTCGAATCCTCCTCTCCCGCGGCGGCCCTAGCCCCCGGGGCCTCGGTGCGCCACGTTCACACGACGATGCACTTCCAGGGCGATGAAAAGTCGCTCGACAGGATCGCCAGGCAAGCCTTGGGAGTGGGGATCCTAGAAATCAAAGAAGCGTTCCATAAGCCGAAGTGATGCTCTCTGGCCCGCAGTTGATCGGCAATTTCATGATATCGCGACGTGTTGGAAGCATCTTTTCATGTGAGAAGGAATTCAGGCTCGGGGCGCGCCCTCCGTCGG
>CAZJBD010000179.1:0-4835 GCA_964544265.1 uncultured Eubacteriales bacterium | reverse complement strand
GAGATAATCGAACTTGAATTGCGTCGACGGCTCGATATTCGTCCCTTCGTTCCACTCGTTCCAGGAGGTGATGAAGAACAGGCGGAGGGTGGGGTCGGTCAAGGGTTTCGTTTCCAGGATGAGTTTTTCAAAAGCGGCCGGACTCCGGTAGACGACCGGAACCGTCATTTTTCCATCCTGGCCATAGAGCCAGGGAGCCCCGCGGGCGTTTTCTCCCGGGTAGACGGCCGGGATGAACCCGATCCCGAGATCTGAGCAGATGTTTTTCCAGTTCCGATACTGGGAGACCATTTCGGCGATTATCGTGTCGAGCTTGTAGTTCCGGAGGGGCTCCGGCTTTTTAAGCATGATATAAGGCATGACGGCATCCCACAGGCGCGTTCTGGCGTAAACGGGCGTCGCTTCCCATCCGATTTCATCAGCAATGATGTAGAGGTTGATCCCGCACTGGGACCTAACCGACGCCCTGATCCGGGTCAAGGCTTTCTTCAAATCCCCCCGGAGCCATCCGGTCGCCCAGACGTAGATGACAGGTTTACCCTGGACTTTCAGGTAATTTGGCAAATTGAAGTATTTTGAGGCCGCGAATTTCATGTCGGCGATGAACTTATTGACCCTGGCGGAATCATTGAGGTCGACCGGGCTGTCGACGACCTCGTCCTTCTTTCTCAATGAGGTGTTGACTCCATAAACGAAGAAGAACTTGATTTTCAGAAAATTGGGATTCTGGATGAACAGGGTCACCATATGTTCGTTGCTCAAGGGAAAAGTCTTGGTCGGATTGCCGTCCCAGGTCACCATGAAGGCATCGATGCCGTAGGCTTTGGCCCAGGCGACATGCTGGGAGAGGATGGCCGGAGTCTGCAAGTCGTAATATCCCAGCCGGGGCGTATAGTAAGGCCGGATCGTTTTGCCGTTTAGAGTATTGAACCAGCCGCCCTTCCGACCCGCGTACCAGGAAGCATAATGAGCCAGGACGATGGGTTCAAGGGCGACGGCCGCATCCGTCTCCTGAGCACGGGAAGCCTGAGCACACGCAAGAAAAACACAGGCAAGGCTAAGCAGCCCGGCCAGCCTCCTCAAACTCCCCTCCAAACCATGCCGACAATATATCGCCCGCTGCGAGGCCGTGTCAAACGCCGCCGCAAAACCAGTGAAAACGCTCTGGCATCCCGCGCACGTCGGGACATAAAACCACCATTGACCGGCCGAATAGCGAAGCCCTCAGTTCAGGCTTGCCGTATAGACCGTCCATCCCCGAGGCACTTGGACAAGAAACCTCCCCAGGTTCTTCCCGTTCAAGAAGACATCGATGTACTGGTCCGGGATCTGAGCAACCCTGAACCGGATGGCTGCAGCCCCGGCAGGAAGGTTGAGATGAAGCGTTGCGTACTTGAGCAGATCGCCGGCCCAGCAGAAGTTGTCTGCCCCCTCCCAGCCCGTCTCATCATAGGAGAATCCGATCCCCATCGAGGACCGGGCAGCCGAGGCGCCGATGTCGATGGTGAGAAGGACCTTCGCGGCGGCGTCCAGAATCTCGACCTTGTCGAACGCGGCCGCCAAAAGCCGGTTGTCCGGCCCGGGAGGATTCCAAACTCGCTTGAACGCGAACTTGACTGTGTCCTTGGGCAAGGCAGCCGGAATGAAACTGGCGAGCTCGCTCTTGACGACATTGAGGTACCTGAGGCCGAATTCCTTGGCCGGCTCAATGTTCGTGCCCTCGTTCCACTCGCTCCAGGTGGTCAGAAGGAACATGCGGAGGTCGGGATCGATCGCCTCCTTGGCTTTCCGGACGAAGCTCTTGAAACCCGAGACGCTGCGGGCCACGACCGGCGTCGTCAGCTTTCCCTGGTCGTCATAACACCAGGGAGCGCCGACCGCGTTGAATCCGGCGAAACACGTCGGGATGAACTTGACGCCGATGTCACTGCAAACTAGCCGGGCGCTCTTGTACTGGCCGGCGATATCATCAATCGTCTCCTCAATCTTGTAGTTCCGGATCGGGTTCTCTATCTTTAACATCACGTAGGGCATGACGGCGTCGAGATAGGGCGTCCGGACCAGGTCGGGCGGGGACTGGTAAGACAACTCGTCTCCGATGATGTAGGGGTCGCTACCGCAAACCGCCTTTACGGCCCTGCGCAGCTTGGTCATGGCCGCCCTGAAATTCCCTTTCGTATTCCTGATAGCCCATAGATAGGTTACGGGTCGGCCGTTAATCCTGAGCTGATTGGGCTGATTGAAATAGGTCTGAGCAACGTATTTATAATCTGAAACGAGCTTGCTGACCCGTTCCGGATCATCAAGGTTGATGACGGGAGCTGTCGGCTCGCCGTATTTCCGGAGAGCCTGGCTGAAAGAATAGACAAAGAAGAATTTGATCTTCTTGAAGTCGGGATTGTCGAGGAAGCGCTGGACAACGTCATCGTAACTTGCCGGGAACCCTCCTCCGGCAAGGCCGCACCACTCAATCATGAACGCGTCGACGCCATAGGCGGTCGCCCACGTGATGTGCTTAGAAAGCGTCTTTGGCCACCGGTTGTCATAATAGCCGAGCAAAGGGGTGTAGGCCGTCCGGACCTTCTTGCTCCCGACCCATTGGATCCAGCCTTCCCCCGTGCCTTTGTACCAAGGGTAATAGGCGGCCGCGACGATGACGTCCTTGGGGGCCGCAGCCTCCTCCTGCGGCGGAACAGAAGACCATCCGGTTGCCGCAAACCCTATCAACAAGAGCTCGAGAACTAGAGTTCTAGACTTAGCTCTGATCATGATCCCACTTTCTTATACAAAGAACGCCGCACTGAGTCAACGTGGGGGGGGTACCCCCCCTTGAATCCCCCGACGAGCGATTCTCAACAGCAGGCGGCGGGGCTCATCCCCTCTCGTCCAGCGTCAATCGCGCGTGCGCGAGATTCAAGAGCCCCCGGACGGGAACGCCGTAGGGGCAGGACGGTTCGCAGAGGCCCGAACAATCCCGGCAGAGATCGGCCTTGGCCGTCCGCAGCCCGGCATACTTCTCCAGGGCGAATTTCTCGCTGCCCTGAGTCTCGAAATAATGGTTGTAGCGCATGATCGTGTTGACCGGCACGGAATATGGACAGCTGGACTCGCAAATCCCGCAGGCATGCCGGCAATAGAGCCGGCCGCATTCGCTCTCGTAGGCGGCGAGAAGACCCTTATCCGCAGGCCGGAGGGTCGTTCCGGAGAGGGCCAGGATGTCGCGGACGTCGTCGAACGTATTGAAGGCCAGGTTCAGCGTATGGACGCGGGGATCGGCCAGGACGAATTTGAGGGCGGCGGCCTTGATCTCGGCCGGCGTTTTCAGGCCGTTTTTCTGAAGGAAAGATTCCGCTTTCTTGGCCGTCTCCTCCATCTCTGCCAGAGACTTAGTCATCCTCTCGTCAAGGGGCTGGCCCTCTTTCTTCAGCTGCTCGGCGCGCTGTTTGAGATCAAAGTACCGGCCCAGGGGGTTGGATTTCATGATCGTCGTGGCCACGTTCTTCGCGGCCGCGGCCTCGAGGATCTTCTCCCCGGCCTCTTTCTGGAGGAAGTTGTAGACGAAAAGCACGAGGTCGAAGCGGCCGTCGTCGATCGCGGCCAATATGAACTGTTCCATGGTATCCCCCGGCCCGCGGCCTCCATGGTTGGCCACGCCCGCGAACCTCACCAGCCCCTCTTTCTTGAGCTGGTCCATCGCTTGGTGGAAATCCTCATTCTTGAGGGCCGCGACCGTTGGCGGACCCGAAGGCATGAGGCAGTCGATGTAGTCCGTTTGCAGCCGTTCCAGGGCCTGGCGGGCCTTCTCTACGACCTGGGCTTTTCCGGCGATTCCGTCCATCCGGATCTTGGTCGTAATGAACAGGGATTTTCTATCCCGGCCTTTGATGGCTTCCGCTATGCTCTTTTCCGCCGCCCCGCGGCCGTAGCCTTCGCCCGTGTCGATGTAGTTGACCCCGGCGTCCATGGCGGCCGCCATGACCGCGGGGGGAAACGTCTGCGAGGTCCCGATCCCGATATCCGAAACCTTGAATCCGGTCCGGCCGAGCGTCCGGTACGACTTGATTTTTGGGGTTTCGCCGGCGCTCTCCCCGGCGGCCTGAGATGGCCCGGCCTTGAGCGCCGTCCCGACGCCCGCCAGTCCGAACGCCGAAGCCTTGATGAATCCCCTGCGGTCCATGCCCTGTTTTCGGATCATTAAACTGCCTCCTTTTTAAAACTCAATATTTATCATTTAGACGACCTTCGACCGGATTTCTTCCCTGCATGCACTCATTGCAGCCGCCGCTAGGCATCATGGCATCACTCGATTGAAATCCCATTATGCTCTATTAAGATACCCGCCATCAAGATTCTCGCTAAAATAAACCGACGCCGAAATCGAGATATGGACTATTCGACGGAAAAGGGCACACGGGCCGACAGCCTGACACCAGGCTCCGGGACGTCAACGAGAATAAGCAAAGAATAAACTCCAAGGTTCAGGCTGCCGACCACAATATCAAGGGAAAAGAGATCTATTCCCAACTTTGTTTTTTCGTGGCTCAATCCTAAAATGGGAAGGTTTTTTTGTTCGCCGGACCCCGAATTTATGAGGAGGGCGGAAAATATTAGGTCACCTTTCCAACCTTCCTTCACTAGAACGAGAACTATGGCCCGAATCTTTGTATCCAGCCGGCTGAGCTTGCCTATGATCGGGACGTATTCGCTGGGGTCGAAAGGATAGATATCCGTAAGACGAATTTCCTTTTGTGCTTCATCCTCTCCAAGAAATAATACGTCTATCCGAGGCTTCAAAAAAAGCGGATAGATCTGAGGTGGGGTTTCGTTTTCGAATT
>CAZJBD010000178.1:0-4924 GCA_964544265.1 uncultured Eubacteriales bacterium | reverse complement strand
CGGAGAACGTCACCGTCTCCGTCGACGGCCCGGGCGCGGCGGGGACGAGCCAGGTTTTCTACCGATACGGCGTGGAAAGAGAGGCCTCGGCGCCGGGATTTCTGAAATACACCAGGAACGTTTCCAAATACGGCTTCGTGGAGGCCGAATGGAACCAGTACGGGGGGACGAAGTCCTACGTCTATGACGATTTGGGACGGCGTCCAGAGAAGCCATAGGCAAAGGAGTGGGCGCATGAAGAAATACCCCGCTTTGAGGCGGCCTTCAGCCCAGGGATTTGTCGTCGTCGCCATATTGTTGCTGGGATGTAGCCTAGTCAGCCAGGGGCAGTATTCGGACTGGGATACCCTAGAAATGGCCGCAAGGACGTACTTCAATTATCCTTCTACGGAAAACGCCCGCCTTTTCTATTTAGGCCTTCAAAAGCCCCGGCGGCCGGACGTGGAGCGTTTCGACCGGCTCTTTGATTATGTGCTCGATAACCTGGGCGTTCTGGCACGGCAGATTTTTACGGGGGACCGGAACGCGGCCAAGCTCGGCTTCGCGCTCTATGATTACTCAAGGGGCCTCTTTACCATGGAAATCGATGCCATAATGGCTGATTCCATAAGGTTCCAGCCCCAGCTATTCCTGGAGGAACTAAGAGCCGCCCCCAATGGCAAACGAATCAAGGAGCTCGGCTATCCTTTGTGCGAATCGCGCCTCGACTTCAGCGATGTCCGAGAAGAGGCCGATCGGTACGAGCTGGAAATGCGAATCAAAGCTCTCGAGACGGTAACGAAAGCAGAGCTTTTAGACTTGCGGGATACGTGCCTCAGGGAGATTAGGGAATGTCTTGAAAGGCAAAGCCGCGATTTTCCGGGAATCCTTCTCACTGAAAAGGAATACGGGGCCTTATTCATTAAGGCAGTCGTCAACGTCTCTAAGGAAGCCGAGATGGCCAATCTTGTCTGCCAACGGATTGTCGAGATCGAAGAGGCATCCGGCACGGGCTCCTTTGGCGCGGCTTCCCAAAAGGCCGTGCGTGACTCCGGTCTTAATGATGAATTGACCGCGCTCAGCGACAAATCGTTTGATATGGGAGAAGCGCTGCAGAATCCGCCGTTTGCATATATAGGAAAGCACGATGCCCTGCGGAGGATGATTGGCAGAACGATTCAGTTGTTTCGAGCGGCGATAGATCCTGCCATCGTTTGCCCTTCTGGAACCAGCGACGACGTTAAGAGAACCGCTTACAGGAGGGCCGTAGCAGAGTATTTCAGCAAGTTCAGGGATGCTTACGCCGAACTTGTCGCCCTAATGCCAGAAATCGATAAAGAGGTGAAAAGGTACATGATTGACCCGGAGGCGATAAAAAGGAGGCTAAACCCGAAGAAATGATTCCGAATCAGAGGAAATCACGCTGACGATCTGGTCGAGCGATCCCGACGAGAATCCTCTCATCGTCACCTTCGTCGGAACGGGCCAGAACGGCCCGGACAAGATCATCGACGACTCGGAGCTTACGCTTCTTTCCCCTGTGGGAGGCGAAATGCTCGAGGCGGGGTCGTTCCAGGAGATCCGCTGGGCGGGCGGCGAGAAGACAAGGTACGTCAAGATCGAGTATTCGGCCGACAACGGCTCGACCTACCGGACGATCGCCGAGAGGGCGGCTAACATCGGCGTTTTCCCCTGGAGAGTGCCCACCGAGGCCTCCGGTTCCTGCCTCGTCAGGATAAGCGACGCCGAGGGCGCCCCGACCCTCCCGGTCGTCATCTCCTTTGAGTTCAACTTCAGGATCTCGACTCTGGGAGGGGAGATCCCTGAAGGAGAGGAGCATTTCGTCTTCAGGGCCGGGGTGCCCGATCCGAAGACCCAGACCTACCAAGTCGCCGAGATCGCCTTCGCCCCCGACGGCCTCAAGGGCACCGAGAACCTGCTCTTCAACCATGCCGTCTGGGAAATCCAGGGCTCTGAGGCCTTCCTTGGCCGCTGGCACCGGGCTCGGATCGTCTATGACATGACCCGATATTCGGGCTCGGTCTGGATCGACGGCGAGCCAGTCCTCTTCGGCGTGCCCCTCCAGCCCGATCTTAATGTTCAGGACCGGCCCGAGATCTCTCTCACTCGGGGCGCATCCGTCCCGATCGGGCTTTGGATCGACGACGTCGAGGTCGGCTTCGAGGACGCTAGCCTCACTGGAAAAGACCCCTCGAAGCTTGAATCTCGCCGCCTCTTCAGAGACAATTTCAATCGTTACGAGAACGCCCTCTTCCCCCATGAGGGAGGATGGAGGGCCGAAGGCGGCGAGGCTCGGCAAGTCGGGACGCTGAAGGCGGAGGCGGCCGTGGAAGGCATATTGGCTTCCAAGGCAGAAGAAACGGGCGATAGGCCAGCCCGCTCCGAAGTCGACGACCGAGTCTATGCCTCGAGCTCGAGGTCGTTCCGCCTCGAGGCCTCGAATGAAAAGCCCGGGAAGGCAGCGAAGCGGTTCTCGCTCCCGGAGAGAGTGCCCTACTCTGTGAGCCGGGAGAGCTTCTCCATTGTCCCGGCCGGGGAAGCCGGACAGATAGCCAGAGGAATAGCCCCCAAGGAGGATCGAAGCGATCCGGACGAGCGTCAGAAACGCTGGGACGGAGGTGGGACGGGCGGCTCACGGCCGCGGGCCGATAAGAAGGAATCGGGAGGCTTGCGTCCGGCCACAGCTGGGCGGGCGCCCAAGCCGGACGGGACAGGCGCGAAGACGATGTCCGGAGCTCCCGCGACCGGAACGTTCTATATCTATGCCTTCGACGGCCGGCTTCTCGCGGAGTACGACGTTAATGGCCAGATCGTCCGCGAGTATATCTATTTTGCCGGCATGCTCGTCGCCGAGTACCGGAACCAGGAATCCCGGCTCCTCTACTACGCCTCGGACCAGATTAACTCCACTCGGATCGTGACCGATAATCTCGGAAACGTGGTCTATTCCGCAGCCCATGAGCCCTATGGTGGGATCCAGAAGACGTGGGTTAGCTCGTATGACCCGGCGCTCAAGTTCTCGGGCAAGGAGCGGGATGCGGAGTCGGACCTCGATTACTTCGGGGCAAGGTATTACGACAGGACGAGTTACCGTTTCTTGACAACTGACCCCATCTCCTACAGGAATCCAGGCCTTAGCCCCCAGCTCTTGAACCTATATTCTTACTCCCGAGGAAACCCGATCTCTTATATTGATCTTAATGGCTGCTACCCAGTAACTATCACGATAGTTCGCACAGGCATCGCCCCGAACGGGGGAATAATGGGAACCTTCACGCTCGAGACGCCTTGGGAAACTCTGACGGGCCACACCCTAGAACGCCCCTACCTGGGGAGTGATCTTGCGCGGACGGCGGATAGCGGCAGTGCCATTGAGGCTGGGACCTACTCAGGAGAGATCGTGCGCGGAGCAGTCTTCGGGAACAACCCGCCTGTCGACGCCATTCTATTATCGAATGATGAACTTCTGGGCACCCGCAGTGGAATTTACATCCATAACGGAACGACTATCGATGATTCAACAGGATGCATCTTGGTCGGCTTTAGCCAAGACCCGACAAGCGGGGACCTCTCAAATCCCGCACGTCAAGCTATGATCGATGCAATGTCCGCGGCAGAAATAGGCGTTCCCTCACCAGTCGTGAACGTCATGGTTGGATTCGCTTCCTTGCTATCAATCGCGGATTTCCCAGAGATAACCGTAAATATAAGCTGGGACCCAAACTTCATCGCCAGGGTTGTATCAAACGCCTTGTTCAGCATCAACCATGTCATATAGGAGCCCAAGAACATGACGGCCTTCAAAGCCCCACGCGTCGCGCTTTTCATGGTTAGCCTCCTTGCTATGGCTTCTCAATCGGCCGCGTGCCAAGAAGCGATACGGCCTTCTGACTCCCTGAAATTGGAGAAGTTCAATAATCGGTATCTCGAAAGAAACTGGCGGACTTTCGAGGGTAGGACTGAGATCAAAGTCAGCGTTTACGATGGGTTTCTCAAAATAGACAGGAATCAACTGGGGAAACGGGCGGCGGCTCTCTACGACGATGCCGCCGCGATTTTCAAGTCGCCCTTGGACGAATTGGGTTGGACTCGGTATCTTCAGGACTTTCCCAGGGAGGTCTCGGAGTTCTATGAGGTCTTCTGCCATGATGGCCCGGAGGGATTAACACGTCGTTCACTAACATTCATGTTGCTCATCGAGGATGCCGTTGATGACAATCCGCAATGTGGCATCGCTATTATTCTGAATCTGTCGCGAACGGAGCCGGTATTCGGCGAAGATTGCGAGGCCGGATATCGCCTGCGAGATATTGCAGCCAAGTTCTTCTGTGAGCAGGCGGATCTGGCTTTTAGAGAACTAAAGAAGTTGAGACTGTCCGAGCAACAAGAGGTGTTCGACTTTATTTGTTCTTATGAGAACAAAAAGGCTGCGGTCCTTGATTGTATAGGGAATAAGCTAAAAGAGGCGAAGGAGCCCACTCTGGCGAAGATGTTTGAGCAGAGTCTGCGGCGGCCCTATCCCGTTCATAAACTCGATTGAACGTCCCCCTCGGGGATGGATGAAAATCCCTCGCCATGAAGGCGAAAAGAGGGATAGCGTAATGTGATCGCATTCGAACCTACGTAAAGAAGGCCCTCAAAGTCTATGAGTCCTGCCCCGGCGAAGAAAACGCAAGGCGGCTACTGGCGGCAGTCCCTAAACTGCCGGGCGCTGTTTCAGAGGGGAGATCGAAAAACCGCGCCTCTAAAGAAGACCAAGTCCGGAGCATTGCCGAGAGAAAACGGCTCTATACGGAACGGCTAGAGGCACTGCATTCCTACAATACGAAAAGGCCTGAATAAGAGAAGACCGGAGACGTGAGCCCCCTGGGGCACCCGCCATCCCTACCTTGACTTTTGGGGGGGATGCCATTAAGGTGTGGGG
>CAZJBD010000177.1:0-4998 GCA_964544265.1 uncultured Eubacteriales bacterium | reverse complement strand
ATGTGCCGAATTGCCCCTTGAACCCGCCTCGCGCCCAGGACGCGGAGGACGGCGCTACGGGCATACCAGGGAGGCCCAGAGAGCTTGGCGTAAGCCAGGTCCGGGTCAAACGACTCCCGTTCCCCCAGCTCCTTGACGAGGAAGTCCCTGATCTCTTCACAGGGATCGCCCAAGGCATCGATGAGGACCCTTCCGGCCAGGGGCGTATCCAGCCGGGCATAAGCCCTGAGGATCTTCAGCCTCTTCTGCTTGTCGTCGGTGAGAGCGATCTTCCTCAGAAAAGCGGCCCGGATCAATCCATCGTCCCGCTCGGGGGGATCGGTATCTCTCAACTCCCTAAGCACTCCCGTCTAGACGAGGTCCAGGATATGGCCCAATTTTTCTTTCTTGGTCTTAAGATACTGGAGGTTTTCTTTGCCCGGCTCGACCTCGAGGGGGACCCTGCCGACAATCTCCAGTCCATAGCCCGCCAGCCCGATGAACTTGCGGGGATTGTTGGTGAGCAGGCGAATTTTTTTGATTCCCAGGGCGACCAGGATTTGGGCGCCGATCCCGTAATCCCTCTGGTCCGGCTTGAATCCCAGCCGGCAGTTGGCCTCCACAGTGTCCGCTCCCTGGTCCTGGATCGAATAGGCCTGGATCTTGTTGGTCAAACCGATCCCCCGGCCCTCGTGGTTCATGATGTAGAGGATGACCCCCCGGCCCTCCTTCTCAATCATCTCCATAGCCATGTGGAGTTGGTCGCCGCAGTCGCAGCGGGCCGATCCGAACGTATCTCCGGTCAGGCATTGGGAGTGGGCCCGGACGAGCGTTTCCTCGTCTTTACGAGGGTCCCCCTTGACCAGGGCGACATGATGATCGCCGTGGATGATGTCCTGGAAGTCGACGATCCGGAAGTGGCCGTATTTCGTGGGCAACTCAGCCTCGCAGACTTTCCTGACCAGGGTCTCGTGCTTCATGCGGTAGCGAATGAGTTCGGCGATGGTCAGGATTGGGATGTCGAACGCTCGGCTAAACTCCTCGAGCTGGGGCATGCGGGACATGGTCCCGTCCTCGTTCATGATCTCGCAGATGACGCCGGCCGGGGCCATGCCGGCCATACGGGCCAGGTCCACGGTTGCCTCTGTCTGTCCGGCCCTGGCCAGAACTCCGCCCTCCCGGGCTTGCAGCGGAAAGACGTGGCCGGGCCGGGCCAGGTCCTCCGGCTTCGTCTTCGGATCGATCACCACGAGGACTGTCCTGGCGCGGTCATAGGCCGAGATGCCCGTCGTTACGCCTTCTTTGGCATCGATGGACACGGTGAAAGCGGTCTGGAAGCGGGCCGTATTCTCGAGAACCATCAAGGAAAGGTCGAGCTCCGCCATCCTTTGCTGGGTCAGGGGGAGGCAAATGAGGCCCCGGCCGTGCCTGGTCATGAAGTTGATAATCTCGGGCGTGACCTTTTCAGCGGCGATCATAAGATCGCCCTCGTTCTCCCGGTCTTCATCGTCCACAATAATGACCAGCCGCCCGGCCTTGACGGATTTAAGGGCCTGTTCAACGGATATCGTTTGACTCCCTTTTCTCATGTTCTATCTTCGATTCTTTCCCGATATCATCCAATTATACGCGTATTTGCCGAGCATGTCACATTCGAGGTTGACCGGGTCGCCGCTCCGGAGGTCGCCGAGGTTCGTCTGCTTGAGGGTCAGCGGGATGAGTTCGATTTCGAACGTTGCGGCTTTGAGAGCCGCAATCGTCAGACTGACTCCGTTTACGGCCACCGACCCTTTGAGAATGAAATACGGCCTCAGATTGGAGGGGAAGGAGACAATCAACCGTTTCCCCGGCCGCTTTTCCACGAGACGCACGACTTTTCCGACCGCATCGACGTGTCCGGAGACGAAGTGGCCGCCGAGCGGGGAGCCGAGGGTTAAGGGAAGCTCCAGGTTCAGCCGGGCTCCCGGCCTGAGGGCGCCCAGATTGGTCCGGTCTAGCGTCTCCTGGGAGAGGTCGAAGGATAAGAGCCCTTTGTTCTTGCTGACCAGGCTCAGGCAGACACCGTTGACCGCCAGGCTCGCCCCGGACTCGAGCATCGAAGCCAGGTCGGAGGCCTCTAATTGCAACTCGTGCTTGCCTCGCCCATAACCCTTGAATAATCCCGTGGAAATTATGATCCCCGTGAACATCAGAAGTACCCCTCGATCATCCGGTCGTTCCCGATCGGAAAGGATCTTACGTTCTTGACCTGGAGGGAATCCTTGATGAAGGCGGCGCCTTCCCCCTCCAGGAAGGAGAGGGCCGTCTTGCCGCCGATGAGCCTGGGTGAAAACGTCAGAATGATCTTGTCGGCGAGCTTCGCTTCGATAAACGACGTCAGGACCCGGCTTCCTCCCTCGACAAGAAGGCTCGTCGTGTCCCGTCTCCCGAGCTCGGCCAGAACGCTCTTGAGGTCTAGACCGGCGGCTGAAAGAGGGACGCGCATGACCTCCGCTCCCCTCAATTCGAGGGCCCGGGCTTTCCTCTCCGGCGCTTGCGGGCCAGCGAAAATAAGCACCGCTCCACGGAACGGAGAGGACAGGACCCTGGCGTCCGGAGGAATGCGAAGCTGCGTATCCAGGATCACTCTTGTCATCCGTTTTCCCGGCCACAGGGCGTGGCGAACCGTGAGTCGAGGATTGTCGCGAAGCACGGTGCCGATCCCGACGAGGATAGCGTCGTGCTCTCCTCTGAGGAGGTGGATGGATTCCCGGGCCTGGGCCGATGAGATCCAGCGGGAATGTCCGGTCTTGGCGGCGATCCGGCCGTCCAGGCTTGCCGCGGCCTTGAGGGTGACGAAAGGCACTCTGTGGGTGATGAACTTGATATAAGCCTCGTTGAGCTTTCCGTTCTTTCTTTCGAGGAGCCCCCAGGAGACCTCGATCCCCGCCTTCTTAAGAGCCTTAATTCCGCGGCCGTTCATGAGGGGATTGGGATCGACGGCCGAGATGACGGCCCTTTTGAGCCCCGCCCGGATGAGGCTGTCAATACAGGGGGGCGTACGGCCCCAATGAACGCAGGGTTCGAGAGTGAGGTAGATCGTCGCGCCCTTGGCTCGTCTTCCGGCCCGGGCCAGGGCCAGGATTTCGGCGTGCGGTTTTCCCGCCTCCTCATGGTATCCGAATCCCGCAATCCGGCCGTCTTTGACGATGACCGCCCCGACACAGGGATTCGGGCTCGTGCGGCCCCGGGCCTTTTCCGCCAGGCCATAGGCCATTTCGAGGTAGGCGAGGTCAGTCCGGATGTTCATGAGAGCAGGGCTTCAACGAAGCTTCGGGCCTCAAATTCCACCAGGTCCTCCGCTCCTTCTCCGATCCCGATGTATCTTATGGGAAGCCCGAGTTCGTCCGAAATGCCGATCACGGCGCCTCCCTTGGCCGTCCCGTCGAGTTTGCTCAGGAAGATCCCGGTGATGCCGGAGAGCCGGAGGAACTCTCTGGCCTGGACGAGGGCGTTCTGGCCGATCGTGGCGTCCAGGACAAGAAGGATTTCCTGGGGCGCCCCCTGGACCTCGCGGCCGATGATCCGCTTTATTTTTTCCAGCTCCTTCATGAGGTTGGCGTTGGTGTGGATGCGGCCTGCGGTGTCCACTAGGAGGAGGTCGCATCCCTGAGCTTTTAGGGAACGGATGGCGTCGAAGACGACCGAGGCCGGATCGGCTCCGTACGAACTCCGGACGACCGGAATGTCCAGCCTCTTTCCCCAGAGGCCGAGCTGTTCTTGGGCGGCGGCCCGGAAGGTGTCTGCGGCGGCCAGCATGACCTTTTTCCCCTCTTTCTGCGCCCTGCGGGCAAGCTTGGCCAGGGAGGTCGTCTTTCCGCCGCCGTTCGTGCCCACCATCATGACGATCGACGGCCCAGGACCTGGCGACGGCGGCACTCCCGGATTCCTGGAGAGTAGGGTCAAAAGCTCCTCTTTAAGGGCCTCCTTTAGGGCCTGCGGAGAGTCGTCTTTACTCGTTTTTTTCCGCATGGCTTCGATGATTTTTTCTGTCGTGGAAACGCCGACGTCGGCCAGGATCATGGCCTCGGCAAGGTCGTCCAGGACCTCCTCGCGGCGCTTTCCGGTCTGGAAAAGGTCCTCGAATTTCTTGAAAACCTGCCTGGTTCGGGATAATTTTTCCCTGAAATTTTCCAACACGGCAAAAACATTGTATTTTCCGATGTACGGAATGTCAATTGAGCCCGTTATTCGGTCACAACCCGGGTTGAAATATTTCGAAAACTACGCGTATTTGTTCTTTTTAATAAAATTATCGATGTCTTCCAAGAGGAAAGAATATCCTCCCCCGATCTTATAAGATGGCAATTCTTTGGCTTTTGTCCATCTTCTGATGGTTTCTTCTGATTTCTGCAAATATTCTGCAGCACTGGCCACATCAAGCCATATTTTTAGATCGGAGCTATATTCGCTTACAAATAAAAGTTCTATACCGACAATATGCCCGATTTCATCGACATCGACATTACAATAATCCGAAACTTGTTTTGTTTCTTTTATTGGCTTGTTTGATATTTTGATATAGGCTGCATTTGCATTTCGATCAAGCGAAAGCTTCATGTTTAGTCTCCCGTTAACTTACGATCATAGCCGTTATGACTTTTTTCTTTTTTCCAGCCATGACATAAGAAACCTTAATTTTCCTTCCATTGATCGTTTTTATCATATTAATATCGCCATGCGGTCCAGGATGTTGTATTTCAGCATCATTCAAGACCAATTCTAATTCGCTTTAGGAAATCCCTCTGCTCACCATTCTCTCTCTCGCATGATTTGTTAAAATATAATCTATTTTTGACATTATATATAAATAGTTATCATATCGTTTAATAATATACAAATATAATCAATAATTGTCAAGCATGTTATGCTGATTTTCAATTGTCGCATTTTGGCGTATTTCAACTGTCGCAAGGGGGGATGTTTTCAGAGCTGATTTTTAGGGACATCCGAATAGCGTTCTTCTCGCAACGTATACCG
>CAZJBD010000176.1:0-5055 GCA_964544265.1 uncultured Eubacteriales bacterium | reverse complement strand
TGACCATGCCCGAGGTCCTGCCCTCGAAGTTCCCGAACCTCCTCGTCAACGGCGGGTCCGGGATCGCCGTCGGCATGGCGACCAACATCCCGCCTCACAACCTCAGCGAGGTCGCCGACGGCCTCATCTACCTCGTCCAGCACCCGAATGCCTCGCTCGACAAAATCATGGACTTTATCCCCGGCCCCGATTTTCCGACAGGCGGCTACATCTTCAACCGCCAGGGCATCCGCGACGCCTACCGCGAAGGCCGGGGCGTCATCCACCTCCGGGCCAAAACCAAGATCGAGAGGGGGGGCGAGAAGAGCGGGAAGGACAGGATCATCGTCACCGAGATCCCTTACACCGTCAACAAGTCCCTGCTCCTGGAGACGATCGCCGAGCTCGTCAACGCCAAGAAGATCGAGGGTGTGGCCGACCTCCGGGACGAGTCCGACCGGGAAGGCATCCGGGTCGTCATCGAACTAAAAAGGGGCGAGCTTCCGGAGATCGTCCTCAACAACCTCTACAAGCACACGGCCCTCCAGACGTCGTTCGGCATCATCATGCTGGCCATCGTCGACAAGCAGCCCAAGGTCCTGACTCTCATCGACATGATGAAATATTTCATCTCGCACCGGCAGGACGTTATCCGGCGGCGGACGAAGTTCGACCTGAAGAAAGCAGAAGCCCGGGCCCACATCCTCGAGGGGTTGATGATCGCCCTGGACCACCTGGACGCCATCATCAAGCTCATCCGTTCGTCCAAGAGCGTCGAGGAGGCCAAGAAGGGGCTTATCGAACGCTTCAAGCTCTCACCGATCCAGGCCCAAGCCATCCTGGAGATGCAACTCCAGAGATTGACCCAGCTCGAGCGTCAGAAGATCGTCCAGGAGTACGAGGAGGTTAAACTCCTCATCGTCAAGCTGAAGAGAATCCTCGGCTCCGAAAAGCTCGTCCTGGAGATCATCGTCGAGGAGCTCAAGAAAATCAAAGAGGAATACGGCGACGAGCGGCGGACCGAGATCCGGGACGAGGTTGTCGGAGACCTCAGGCCCGAGGACCTGATCAAGGAAGAAGATGTGGCCGTCGTCTACACGTCCACCGGCTACGTCAAGCGGACGTCCCTCAGCTCCTACCACTTCCAGAGCCGGGGTGGCAAGGGCCGCAAGGGCATCGAGATGAAAGCCGAGGATGTCGTCGAGCACCTCTTCATCTGCTCGACTCACAGCTACCTCCTGGTTTTCACCACCCAGGGACGCCTCTACTGGCTCAAGGCCCTTGAGGTCCCGGACGTCGGTCCGGCCGGCCGCGGCAAGGCCATCATCAATCTCATCGACTTCGCCCCGGATGAGAAGGTCCGTTCGATCGTGGCCGTTAAGGAGTTCCCTGAGGACCAGTTTGTCATCATGCTGACCACCAACGGCCTGATCAAGAAGACCCGGCTGAGCGAGTTCAAGAACGTCCGGAAGGGCGGCATTCTGGCCATGACCATCCAGCCGAAGAAAGAGCTTTTCACCGCCCGGCTGACCTCCGGCAAAAACGATATCATCATCGGCACCAAGCTCGGTCGGGCCATCCGCATCAAGGAGAGCGAGGTCCGTTCCATGGGCCGCCAGGCGGCCGGGGTCAAGGCCATCCGGTTGAAACCCAAGGATGCCGTCATCGGCATGATCGTGGCCAGGGACGATGATCGCTTCGTGTTCACGGCCAGCGAACGCGGCTACGGGAAGAAAACGGAGATCGGTCAATATCCGCGGCACCGTCGCGGCGGCCAGGGCGTTCTGAACCTTAGGGTGGGGGGAAAGATCGGCAACGCCTTGTCCATCGTCGGAATAGCCGAGGAGGAACTCCTGATCATCACGATGGAGGGCAAGGTCATCCGGATCAAGACCACCCAGTTCCGGCCGCTGAGCCGGGCCACCCAGGGCGTCAGGATTATCAACCTCGAGGACAAGGACCGGGTCTCAGCCGTTGCCAAGGTCCGGGAGAGCTGAACTCCCCATTCTTATTTCATCGTCTTGACAGGTCTAGATTAATCCTATAGAATTAATAGTGTTTAGAGCAATTCTGCAAGTGAGGGGAGCATGAGAAAGTCCATGCAATCGGCGCTCCTGTTCTTGTTCTTAGCCTGGGCGGGCGCTTTCGCCCAAACCACCGAACCCGTCTTCGAGCTCCTTCCGGGTCCGGGCAAGACCTGCCGGATCGGAGTGACCTACACCTTCACCTACGAATTCGACAAAACTCCCAAGATGGGCATGGCGATCCTTAAGATTCGGCTTTATGATGAGACTGGAAAGAGGACGACCAGTCTCGATATCAGCGGCCGATCTGATATGCCTTCTATGAGCGGCGCCCACGATTCAGGGGAGGTTCTGTTCAAGCTCAACAAGAAAGGGGATTATCTTCTTCCCGTGAACATCGTCATGCCGGGGGAATGGGAGGTTCGGCTCGTTTTTTCCCTAAACAAAGAAGTCATTTTCAGGGGTCGTTTCAAATTTAATGTTTAAAAAACTGTTAGCAGTTGTTTTCTTGTCCGTCTTGGGAGCCGCTAACGCCTGGGCCTGGAGTCATCTTTTTTTCCTCGAGGTCCAGGGTATCGCTGGCTATTCGACCGGCAGAAAAAAAGCCATTTTTTATTCCCTCTCCCGCGAGGATGTCATGCAGAAGCCGGGGCTCGGGTTCGACTATATTTTGCGGCTTTCGGGAAGGTCCGGGGATATTGGCGCCCTCGCCGTTCAGGCCCGATTGGCGTTTGATCCCGAAGAAGGGGGCAAGGCCGAGTTCCAGCTCTATAATGCTTATTTCAAGTACAAGGGGGGGTTCGCGGATATCTGGGCAGGGCACAGTCGCCCGGCTCTCGGCTTGTCCTCCTCTTTGGATAGTCATGCCCTTCTCTTGCCCACCCTGGCCATGATCGGTTACGGTTTCGATAGGGATTGGGGGGCCGGCCTGTCCAGAGATTTTGCCTGGGGAAACGCAGCCGCTTCCCTGACCGCCGGCAGCGGGATGCCGCTCCGCCTCAAGGGGAATTATCTCGCGGCCGCCCGGGTGTCCAAAGGGGCTCTTGGCCGGGACAATTACTCGGTCGGGCTATCCGTGGCAGGGGGCAAGATCCTCGACATCATGGGCTACCAACTGATGTTTGATGAGCCGGTTGATTTCCGCTGCGTCTCCGCTGACCTAACGTATCTATGGAATAATCTGGAAGGGCGGGCCGAGGTCTTGGCGGGAAGGAAGGACCGGACAAACGTCCTGGCCATTTTCGGACGGCTGGGCGCGAATCTCCTCCAAGAAGGCCGGCTGAAGATAGAGGTCCAGCCGGTCGTCATGAAAGCGGCGGCGGATTGGGAGATCCTTCTTTCCGGCGGAGTCGCCTTCCAGGCCACGACCGATCTCGCCCTCCGAGCCATGGTCCAGCGCGAGAGCGCCCGAAAGGACACCCGAATCGTTTTTCAGGCTTACTATTATAAAAGCATTTAGGGCGCCGAATCATGAAGACATCTATTATCGTTTTTCTTCTTGCCACCGCGGTCGCGCTTTACGGGGCGGTCGGCTGCGACCTCAACGATCCCGACCGGGACGTAAAGCGCCTCTTTCCCGAGTCTACGGGCTACAAAACCCTCTATGTTTCCATCGCCCGGAAGGGCGGCGATGCCCTGCTTCGGGAAATCGAGCGGCGGCTCGGTGATACGTTCAAGGGTCTCTTCGAAACCGCCGACGTGCCTTATACCATGTATGAGATCTACCAAGGGGAACGGCTCATCGGTTACATCCACGGGGTGAACCAGAAGGGACAGTACGGCGGCATCCAGGTCTTCCTGGCGCTCGATACCGAGGGGACGATCCGGGGCTTTTATTTCCAGAAGTTGACCTCCAGGGCGGCCAAGCTCTTTAGGGAGCCGGGCTTCGGGAGACAGTTCGAGGGCCTCAGCCTCAAGGATTTTTATGCCTATGATGTCGTCTCCGGAAAGGAAACGCCGCCCGGGCGGCTGAGCGGCATCCGGAACCCTTCCCCTGAGGCCGAGCCGGATTTCCGCGCCGCCCTGCGGGCCGCGAAGAAAAACCTCATCCTGGTGGACGAGTTTCTGCTCGGGAACAGGCGCCTGAAATATCTCAAATCGGCGGGAGGTCCGACATGAAGATCAGCATCTTTCAAGTCGCTTACAAGAATCTTCTGCGCAAGAGGACCCGGAGCATCCTGACCGTCCTCGGGATCGCCTTGGCTGGCTGGGTTCTGGTCAGTCTCTTTGGGTTCAATAAGGGCTATGAAACCTCTCTCAACCGGGACATCGATAACCTTGGCTTCCAGATGCTCGTCATCGCCAAGGGGTGCCCTTATGAAGCGGCCACCCTCATGCTCAAGGGCGGAACCGGGCTTAAGTATCTGAAGCAGGAGATCGCCGACCAGATCGCCCGGGAGCCCGAGGTCGACGGCATAACCCCGATGCTCATGCAGGTCGTTTTCGATCCCAATAAGGGCGAGAGCGGCGGCTTCGCGGTCTACCAAGGCGTCGATCCCAAGACATTCCCCAAAATGAAGAGCTTCTTGAAGTTTAGAGAAGGGAACTGGTTCTCCTCCCCGGAAGCCGCCGAGACAGTCTTCGGCTACGAAGCGGCCGAGCTTGAGCAGAGGGAAGTCGGCGACATGTATCTCATCCCGGAGAAAAACATTGAGGTCAAAGTCGTCGGCATTCTGGAAAGGACGGGAACCCAGGACGATGGCACGATTTTCCTTCCTATCGGCACAGTCCAGAAGGTCTTCGGAATCCGCGATGAGCTCACCGGAATCGGGATCAAGGTCCGCAAGGACGCCGACATCGCTAAGTTCGAGGAGAGGATGTACAGCCTTCCCGACGTCCAGGTCGTCAGCCTGACCCAGGTCAAGAACACCATCATGACCCTCGTCTCGACGGCCCGAGTCATGGTTCTGTCCATCGCCCTCATCGCCATCCTCATCGCCATGATGGGGGTCGTCAATACGATCCTGATGTCGGTCATGGAGCGGCGCCAGGAGATCGGGATCCTCAAGTCCATGGGCGCCATGGCTTCGGACATCTTCAAGCTCGTCTGGCT
>CAZJBD010000175.1:0-5077 GCA_964544265.1 uncultured Eubacteriales bacterium | reverse complement strand
CCAAAACGCCCCCAAACCCGCACCCTTGATGATGATGCTCCTTAGCGCCACCAAGAAGTACTTCGCCGGGACCAGGTAGGTCACCGCCTGGATGATGGGCGGCATGTTTCTCACGGGAAAGACGAACCCTGACAGGATGAAAGTGGGCAGGAACGTCGAGAGAACGGCCAGTTGGAAGGCGACCTGCTGGGTTCGTGTGACCGTGGAGATGAGAAGGCCCTGGCCCAATCCACCGATCAGGAAGAGGGTCATCGTCAGAAGGAGCAGGAAGTAGTTGCCCTTGATCGCAACCCCGAAGAGGCCCCAGCCGAGGAGCAAAACAAGATGGGACGAGAGGAGGGAGATGAGAATGTAGGGCACGGTCTTACCGATGATAAGTTCTCCCGGCCTGAGGGGCGAGACCAAAATCTGCTCCATCGTTCCCCTTTCCTTTTCCCGGACGATGGAAAAGGCCGTGGAGATGACCAGGATGACCATCAGGATAAAGGCCATGAGGCCAGGGACGAGGAAGATCGCGCTCCGGAGCTCCGGGTTGTACCAGATGCGCACATCGCTCGCCAGGAGCATTCCAAAGCTTTTAAAACCCCGTTCTGAAAGAAGCCGGGTTGTCATCCGGACGGCATCGCTCTGGACGATCGCGCCGATATAGCCCGCCGCCGTGGAGGCGATCAGGGCGTTGGCGCCGTCCAGCAGGATTTGGACCGCCGGCTCACGTCCGGCTGCAAGGTCCGATGCGAAGCCGCGCGGGATAACCAGAGCCACCCTGACCCTTTCTTCTCCCAGGAGCCGGTCGACCTCCGCCGGATCGTCGAGCTCATATTTGAGGTCGAAGTATTCGGAGTGAATGAGGTTCCCTACGAATGCGCGGCTGGCTGCGCTTTTATCTCCATCACATACCGCAAGCGGAAGGTGCTTGACGTCGAAGTTGAGAGCGAATCCGAACATCAAGAGAAGAAACCCGGGCATGGCGACAAGGAAGATAAGCGTCCTGACGTCCCGCCGGATCTGCCGGAACTCCTTTTTAATGACCGCCCTCAAGCAATAGAAAACGGGAACATTCTTGGATATCATGTCGTTCCTCGAGATGTCCCCTTGGACCCGGAAGGAGAATTCAGGGTCATATCCTTCCCCGCCGATTCCTCTTCGATGCGTTGGATAAAGACGTCTTCGAGCGATGGGACGATCCGGGTTAAGCGCATGACCGCGATCCCGTTCGCTTCAAGGAGGCGCCGGATCATCACCTTGCCTTCTGATTCGTCCCCGACGCTGACATGAAGATAGGTTCCAAAGATCGAAGTCCCCAGAACTCCCTCTTCTTTCTGGATGATCGCCATGGCATCCACAACACGGTCGCACTCGACCTCCAGGATGGGATTCCGGATGTACGTCCTCTTCATCTCCCCCGGGCTCCCGCCTGCGACCAACCGTCCGGCGTGGATGAGCCGGATGTCATTGCAGTATTCGGCCTCGTCAAGGTAATGGGTCGTGACGAAGATCGTCACCCCGCGTCCGGAAAGACGGTTGATGAGCTCCCAGAAATTCCGCCGCGACACGGGATCCACTCCGCCCGTCGGCTCGTCGAGGAAGACGATCTCCGGTTCATGGAGAATGGCGCAGCCCAGGGCCAGCCTCTGCTTCCAGCCGACGGAGAGCTCCCGGGTCAGGCTGCGTTCCCGACCCCTGAGGCCGGCCATTTCCAGAACCCAGGGCATCTTCTCCCGGATCCTGTCCCTGGAAAGCCCATAAACCCCCCCGAAGAAAGAGATGTTCTCGTCGACCGTGAGATCCTCGTAGAGGGAGAATTTTTGTGACATATAGCCGATCCGCTCCTTGACCCGGTCGGGCTCACGGCCGACGTCGAAGCCGCCGACTGTCGCCGCCCCGGAGGTCGGACGGAGCAAGCCACAGAGCATGCGAATCGTCGTGGACTTGCCCGCGCCATTTGCGCCCAAAAAGCCGAAGATCTCACCCCTCCGGACGTCAAATGTGACATGGTCCACGGCTGAGAACTTCCCGAAGATCTTGGTCAGATCGTGAACCACAATCGAATGATCCGTCATCGCCGGGTCATCCCTCATTCCCCGATTGCCTTTATCAGCCTAGCCTTAGCCAGTTCGTGATCCACGAGCGCCTGGGTGTGCCCCATTTTCGCCTGAAGGAGCCCCGTCTCGGCGTCCAAGACATCGGAATTGAGGGCGACACCTTCCTTGAACCGCTCGTTCGTGATGCGCAGGTTCTCTTTAGCTTGGCCAACCGCGTCCGCGGCAACACCGATCTTTTCCCTGGCTGACTTGAGGGCCAGCCAATTCTGCCGGACCTCCACAACCGCGGCATCCTTCAGCTCGCCGAATAGTTCCAGAATCTGGTCAAGCCGGGCTTCGGCCTGTTGGGTTTGTCTCAGCGTCGCATTCCAGTTCCAAAGGTCCATGGATATGCTGATTCCGAGGTCCCAGGTTGAATAGAATTTGTTTTTGGCCGGCATAAGTCTCGGATTGGGCCTCAAACTATAATAGTTCCCGGTCAGCGCGACCTGGGGGTACCAGCCGGATTTGGCAAAGGTGACGCCCGTCTCAGCTGCCTTGACCCTAAGGTTCATGGCTCTGAGCTCCGACCGTCCGCCCAGGGCTTTATCGACGAGGCTATCGATGCCGCTTCCCTCCTCAGGCGCCTTTTGCGCTCTTGCCGCAAGGTCTTCGGTCGTCGCGGCCAGTTCGATCGGATCATCGAGGGGGGCGCCGATCAGGTTGTTAAGCCAGACGGCGGCCATTTCGACATTGTTTATCGTATCGAGCCGGGCGAGTTTCACGCTGGAAAGCTGGACCTCGACCTTAAGAACCTCATTTTTCGTGAGGAGCCCCTGCTCGAAAAAATTGCGGACGTCCGCAAGATGGGCTTCCACTTGGGTCACGTTTTCGTCCACGACCTTTTTGAACTCCCTGGCCCGGAAGAGATTCCAATAGGCTTCCTTGACCACGAAGGCGACTTGGTTCCTGTCGCCGGCCAGGTCCTGCTCGGCGGCCTGGGTGTCGAACTTAGCCATCGCGGCTGCGCTTTGAAGCCGGAATCCGGTGAAAAGCGGCTGCTGAAATCCCAAGCGAACCGAGTAATTGTCGAAGTAGTTGGGCGAAACGACGAACGTAGAGGGGACCGGGAAGCCCGGCGGAAACGGCAGGTGGACTTCGAAAGGAGGGACTTCGCTCAGCCTCGTGTAGCCGCCGCTCAGTTTAAGAGACGGCAGACGCGAAGCGTTGACCTCTTTGGCCTTTGCGGCCGATCCTTCAACGCGGGCTTCCGAAGCATGGAGCGCTTTGCTCGCCCTGAGGCCCATCTCGACGCATTCTTCAAGGGTTACGACTTTCTTTGCTGGTTCTTGGGTCCCCTGGCCAGCGGCCGATAAGACGGAAAAGAAAAGGGCTAAAGCCAGCAAAGCCGCAGTCTGAGCCAAGCCTTGGATTTTAATCATGGCCAACCTCCGTCTATGCGGTCTTGGTGACCGAAATGAAAACGTTTTCCAGAGAGGGAGGAATAACCCTCCAGTCCAGAATCTCGATTCCCGCCCCGCGCAATCTCGCACCCACGGCGGGAAGATCCCTCTCTGCATTATCAACCACGATGTTCAGCCGGTCGCCGAAGACCTGGACTTCCGAGGCCCCGGGCCAGCCCTTGAGGACATCAAAGGCCAAGCGGATCCTATCGCAGACGACCTCGACGACTTGGCCCCTCATCAAGCGTTTGACGGCCTGGGGCGTGTCTGCGGCCACAAGACGCCCATTGTTCATCAATCCGACCCGAGATGAGCGCTCGGCCTCATCGAGATAGGGTGTGGACATGAAGATCGTGATCCCGTTCGCAAGAAGGTTCGAGAGAATCTTCCAGAAGTCCCGGCGCGAAACCGGATCGACCCCCGTTGTGGGCTCATCGAGAAGAAGAAGGCGCGGCGTGTGGATGAGGGTACAGGCCAAGGCCAGCTTCTGCTTCATCCCACCTGAGAGCCTCTCTGCCAAGCGCGTATGGAAAGGCGCCAGACGGGTGAACTCGAGGAGCTCCCCGCGCCGTTTCTTGTAATCCCTGACCTTGTGGACCTGGGCAAAGAACTCGATGTTCTCGTCTACGGTCAGATCTCCGTACAGGCTGAACCGCTGGGAGAGATAGCCGATATCGCTTTTGATCGCTGCCGCTTCCTTGACCAGGTCCCGGCCGAGGATGCGGGCCCAGCCGGAACTCGGGGCCAGGATGCCGCAAAGCATCCGGATGGTTGTCGTCTTTCCGGCGCCGTCGGGGCCGACGAGGACGAACATCTCCCCCGGACCGACGGCCAGGTTGAGACCGTCCACGGCCCGGATCGGACCGAATTGTTTGGTCAGGCCGGAGGTTTCGATGATCGGGGCTGTTTCCGACATCCTTCAGGAGCTCTCCTCGTTAGTTTTTCGTTCGACCCACGGGCAAGAAAGCATCGGCCGGCATCCCCGGCTTGAGGAGGCCGTCCGGATTTAGAACCTCGACCTTGACCCCAAATACAAGTTTAACCCGGTCCTCCCGGGTCTGGATATTCTTCGGCGTAAACTCAGCCTCCGGAGAAATATAGGTTACGCGGCCCCTGAACGTCCGGCCCGGCGCCGAGTCGATCGTCACCTCAGCCTCCTGCCCTAAACCCACGCGGCCCAGCTCTTTCTCCGTGACATAAATCATGACATGGACGCTATCCAGCTCTGAGATCGTCAGCACGGTCGCCCCGGGCGAAACAAGTTCGCCGGCCTCGACGGGACGGCGCGTGATGATGCCGTTTACGGGGGAGGTCATCGTGGAGTCCGAAATCGTCTTTTTAAAAAGGTCGACCGAAGCCTCGGCCTGGGCGAGTCGGGCCTCGGCGGCCCGGATTTCCTCGGGCCTTGACATCTGCCTGAGCTTCTGAAGAGCCTCTCGGGCCTGGGCTTGTTGAGCTTGGGCTACGGTTAGACGGGCCTCGGCGTCGTCTCTCTGCTTGAGGGTTACGCTGCCTTTGGCGGCCAACTCGCGCATCCGCTTGGCATCGTCGGCAGCGACCTTGAGGTTCGTATCGGCCTGCTTCAAGGCTTCC
>CAZJBD010000174.1:0-5115 GCA_964544265.1 uncultured Eubacteriales bacterium | reverse complement strand
TCCCTCAGGGAAACCCACGCCGTCATCCGCGATCCGAAGCTCCACGACGCCGTCTTTCCCACGCCTGAGCCTGATTGAGAGGACTCCCTTCCTGCCCGCGGGAAAAGCGTGCTTGAGCGCGTTGGAAATCAACTCGTTTAGAATCAGCGCGCAGGGCATGGCCGTATTGATATCCAAAGGCAGGTCCTCAAACTCTGTTTCCAGCCGGACCTGATTTGAATCGACCAGATAGGCGTGGAACAGGTGGGCCGACAGGGCCTGGATATAGCCGGCCAGGTCGATTCTCGACAGATCGCCAGATTGATAGAGTTTTTCGTGGACCAAGGCCATGGAGCGAATGCGGGTCTGCCCCTCTTTAAGAATCCTCAGGGCTTCCTTATCCTTGATGACTCCGGCTTGAAGGTTGAAGAGGCTGGAGATCACCTGCATATTGTTCTTCACCCGGTGATGGATCTCACGCAGCAGGACTTCTTTTTCCCGCAAGGAAGCCTGGATGGCTTCCTCCGCCCTCTTGCGCTCGGTGATGTCGCTCACAAAATTTAGGGTCGCGACCCGGCCTTCCCAGTTGATCATAACGGCCTTGATATCGATCCAGCGCGTATGGCCGTCTCTGTCAATGATCCGGAAACTATAAGCTGGGGGCACCTCATCACCTTGGATTCGTTTCGCATGGCGTTCGACGACCATTTTTCGATCATCGGGATGGATGAAGTCAGCGAACGGTTTGACCTTGATTTCCTCCCTGGAATAACCTAACAACCGGAAGGTCATCGGATTACTGAATACCAGCTTGCCGCCTTGGGCTACGAAAATGGCTTCCCCCGCGTTATCGAAGAGAGTGCGGTACTTTTCCTCGCTTTCCCGCAGTGATTCTACCGCCCTCTTGCGCTCGGTGATATCGTGGTAGAGCGCTTGATACTGCTTTTCGCCGTTCCAGAGCGTCTCCTTTCGGGAGACCTGGAGATGGCGGACCTCGCCATTTTTTCTCACGATACTGATTTCGTATTCGGACGGACCATCCTCGCCCTGCTTCCTTTTTTGATGCCTGATCGTGAATTCGGCATAGCTCTCCGGAGTGTAACGGTTCTTGATGGGCGTCGCCCTCAGCTCCTCAATGGTGTCATAGCCGTAGATGTCCAGGATGGCCCGGTTGGCATAGATTGTCTCTCCTTCCGAAGTAACGATGCATACCCCGAGGGGGGAGTCATCCAGAGTCCGCCGGTAGTTCTCCTCGGCCCTGCTTAGTGCCTCCTCCGCTCGCTTGCGATCGGTGACGTCGCTGGCGAAATTCAGAGTCGCCGCCTGACCTTGCCAATTGATGCGCACGGCCCTGAGATCTATCCAAATCGCACCGCCGTCGCTGCTAAGGATCCGAAAACTATAAACCTCGGGTAATTCTTCCCCTTTTAATCGTTTTGTATGCCGTTCAACGACCATAGCTCGGTCATCGGGATGTATGAACTCTGTGAAGGGTCTTGCCCTGAGCTCTTCACTGGAATAACCTATCATTCGGGTTGTCATCGGATTGCAAAAGACGAGCTTTCCGCCTTGCACAACGAAGATCCCTTCGCTGGCGTTATCAAAGAGAGTCCGATACTTTTCCTCACTCTCCCGCAGCGCCTCTTCCGCCTGCTTCCTCTCGGTGATGTCCTGGGCAAAACCTATGAGACCGACGGGAACACCATTCTCATCAAAAATTGGATACTTGTCTGTCCGCACCCATCGTGGGCCGCCTGAAGATTCATATTGTTCTATGATATTCACTTTCGCACGCCCCGATTCTAAAACACCCCGGTCATCTTCTGCCATGCCTTGGGCAATCACAGGGGAATAAAGGTCAAAGACTGTTTTCCCCAAAAAATCTTTTTCAGATCTATTGAGCGCTTCGGCAAATGTCTTATTGACCCGGATGAATCTTCCTTCTTTGTCTTTATAGAAAACGATGATGGGAGACGTATTGATCATGAGCTCGAGTTCCCGCCGCTCACTTCTCAGAGTTTCTTCTAATCTCCTGCTCTCCGTAATGTCATGCAGGACGCCCATTAACGCCGTCACTTTTCCTCTTTCTCGACGGAGGGGAACCAACCGTGCTCTGACCCACATCTCGCCGTGAGGAACGATGACCCGCGTCTCGGTCATAAACGGCTCGCCGCTCTCAAACACCCTTTGCGTACCGAGCCTTTGCTCTTTGGCAATCTCCGGTGGAAAGAAGTCGGCGAATGCTTTGCCAATAATGTCCTGGGATTGCTTTCCAATCGCTTGGGTCGCGGCAGCATTGATGTACTCGACGCGTTCGTCAAGGTCAATCACACAGATCATGTCCTGGGTCGTCTCCGCCAGCAGCCGGTAACGATCTTGGCTCTCCCGTAGAGCCTCTTCCGCCCGCTTCCTCTCGGTGATATCTCTGGTGACTCCCGCGAATCCGATGGGACGCCCGTCTTTATCGAATACCGGCGAGGAAACAACTTCGACATCCACCCAATGGCCGTCCTTGTGTTTCATCTTGTATTCATTCGGCACGGAAACGCCTTCATGACGGTACCGCTGGGATTGAATCACCCTTTTCATTTGAGCCACGCCTTCCTCAGTCATAAGGCTGGTCACATGAAGACCGATGGCTTCCTCTATCGAATATCCCAGAACGCGCTTAACGGCCGGGCTGACATGGACAAAACGCAGGCCCGTATCCAATTGCCATACGATATCGTTTATATGATCGGAGATCAAACGATAGCGTTCCTCACTCTCCCGCAGGGCCTCCTCCGCTTGCATGCGCTCGGTGATGTCGCGGTCCGACCCTTGAAAACCGATCAATTCACCCCGGGCGTCCAACAGCGGCACGGCGTCGCTCTCCAGCCAGCGCATGCTGCCGTCCTTATGCACCCATCGTACGATCAGATTGCTCCATCCCGTTTTATTCTCAATCCATCCCGGAAGCATCCCTCCAATTTTTCGGCGGTCCTCCGGATTCATGTAAACCGTCGCGTCCTTCCCCACGATATCCCCGACCGAGTAGCCCAAGATCTGTTCTATCGCTGGATTGCTATAGGTATGGATCCCTTTATTGTCCATCTGCCAAATCCATTCCTGATTCGTTTCAATGATGGCCCGATACTTCTCCTCGCTCTCCCGCAGCGCCTCTTCCGCCTGCTTCCGCTCCTGGAGGACATGCCATTCATGCAGGACACGTTCCACGGTATGAGGCATGCGGGAAAAAGCCTCGGTGGACTTGACGATGTAGTCCATAGCACCGGCTTTTATCGTTTCCACGGCCCGCAGCTCATCACCTTGGCTGGTCACGATAATAATAGGGAACGCACCCGTTTCAGGCGGAGAGGTCAGGACTTCTACGGCTCGCCCGTCCGGCAGGCTGATGTCCAGAATGGCGATATCAGGCCGATCGACGGCCGCGATCTCACGGTATTTCTTTAAGGTTCCAGCCTGCCGGATGACAACACTCATGCCTGAAGCTTTGAGCGCTCGCCTCAGGGCCTCGGAGTGACCAGGATCGTCATCCACCAGCAAAACGAGGATCGGTTTGCCTTTATTCATGCCCTACCCTCCTTTATCACCAGGCGATCGCATGGACGACGCGGTTTCGCCCTCCACCCCAAGCGTGCGCAAATGAGGCTGTGGGCTTCGTCATTATCGGTTTCCTCCTGAGCCGGGATCGGACCTCCTTTCCCGCTCAAGCCATCTCTTGATGGCCCCTTTCCAAAAGCGCCAACGACGCCCGATTTTATGAGACGGGATCTTCCCTTCCCGGGCGAGTTTGTAGAGTGTTGACTTTGGGATCTTTAAGTAGATTGCCAATTCCTCGATGGTCAGAATGTCGCCGATTGATTTCTTCATAAGGGAAACCCTCCCCTTGATATGGTTACGCATACGCCCGCCTTATCTTGTTGATTATAATTTAAGATTATTAACAGTTATTGTCAATAATTGCTGCTTAAAAAGGGCTGAGTAAATCTTACGTCCAGGCGGCGAGGCTTGGGCACGCTATGAGCTTCTAAAAGCGGATGCGCTCGACCCCGTTTCTAAAGCCGCCAGAGAAAGGAGGCTTTAAAGAAGAGGCCGCGCTTCATCTCGAGGAAGCGGTCGGCTTGACGGTACTCCCCCTCCCCCCACTCAAGCTTGTCGTAGAGAGATCCATAGCCGAACTGGAGGACCGTCCCGGGGATGTAAGTGAACGAAGCAAGAAGGTCCGTCAAGAATTCTTTCCGGTATGTGTTGTACTCCACGATGGTCCGGAAGAAGAGATACTTGTTCATCTGGTAGGTCACGACGCCCCTGCCTATGGCGTAGTCGAAGACTTTGTCCTTCGTCTCCCTCCGGAAGAGGTCGACATAGGTCAGGTTAAAACTCAGCTTGAACTGCTCCGAAGGTTGATAGATGACGTTTCCTAAGACCCGGTTCCCGTAGCCCTGGTAGGGTTCGTCGGCATAGCGAATGGCATTGCCGCGCCGGTATTGACCGAGCAGGTAAAGTTTTTTGGAAACCTGGCTGGAAGATTGGATGCTCAGGGCGCTCGTATTGAACCTCCGGCCGAGAAAGATTTCCGTCGCGTATGCGCCCGCCACGGTCACCGTCGTATTACCCGGAAGGAGGGCCTGGAGGGTGAAGGCTTCCTTCGTCTCAACCATATCGAAATAAAGATCCTTGAGAACGAAAGCGTAGATTTGAGTCGTAAGCTTACGAAAGAACCGGCTTTTCGGATAGATCCGGGGCTGGAGGGTTGCCCTCAGGCTGGTCAATCCGTTCCGGGTGAGGTAACCCGTGGCCGTCTGGAAGCCCCGTGAGATGTCATGGAAGCCGAGGCTGGCGGCGAATCCCCGGGTGTCATAGAGGTAGTCTAATCCGAGGGCCGTGCCGTTTTCGACAGGAGCATCGGACATATCCCGGGTCTTTGAGCCAAAACCGTGGAAACCGACGATGCTCGACCGCCCTAGCCGGACCTGACCGTCCGCGCCCAAGACCTGGTTCGAGCCGCCGTCGTATTCGCGGCCGGTGTAGAAACCTCCGATGAAGCCGTCGTCGGCTAGCGCACGCTTATAGCGGAAGACAGCGAAGCCGGCGAACCGGTCATTCCCCGCCCAGGAGGGTTCGAGCGACGCC
>CAZJBD010000173.1:0-5142 GCA_964544265.1 uncultured Eubacteriales bacterium | reverse complement strand
CGCGGTCGAAGACATTGGGGTCGGCAAAGATCTCTTGATAATAATGAGGTCCCGTGCCGCCGCTTATAAAGGAATTCCGTTTTTCGAAGCTCTCGCCCCTGTTGGAGGAGCGATAGAATCCTTTCTCATCCGAATCGGCCTCGATTGTGGCGTATACGACGCGAGGATCGAGAGGGGAGACGGCCAGGCCGATTTTGCCCATGTCTCCGGAAGGAAGCCCGACCGTGAGCTTCCGCCAAGTCTTTCCGGCGTCCTCAGACTTGTGGATCCCTGATTCGGGACCTCCACCCATGAAGGCAGCCACGGAACGCCGGCGCTGGTAGGCAGCCGCATAAAGGATATCGGGATTCGTGGGGTCAAGCTCCACACTCGTGACTCCGGCATCTTTGCTGATCTCGAGGGATAGAACCCAGGTTTTGCCTCCGTCGCTCGTCTTGTAGAGCCCGCGTTCCCCTCCCGGCGACCAGAGCGGCCCTTCGGCCGCGACGTAGATGACATTGAGATTCCGGGGATCGACGAGGATCCGGCCAATGTGCTCCGAATTCTTGAGGCCCATATTCGTCCAGGTTTTACCGCCGTTCAGGCTCTTGTAGACGCCGTCGCCGTACCCGACATGTCTCCCGCTGACGTTTTCTCCCGTCCCGACCCAGACAACTTCCGGATTTGAGGGATCAAGAGTGATGCAGCCAATGGAGTAGGAGGCCTGGGTATCAAAGACCGGGGTCCAATTCGTTCCCCCATTCTCCGTCTTCCAAACGCCGCCCGAGCCGGCAGCGACATACCAAGTCGCTTTGTCCTTGGGATGAATGACGATATCGCTAATTCGCCCCGACATCAGGGCGGGTCCGATGTTCCGGAATTCCAGTCCGGAAAGGAGATCGGCTGTTATCAGGCTGGTTTTGACCGATTGAGGGCCGGGCCTGACATCTTCTGCCCAAGCCGCTAATAAAACAAAGAAAACCGAGAGAACGACCGGGATCATCGTCTTTTTCATGTCTTCCTCCTTCGATCGGCGCTTGCGGACGCCGGAAAGAGATTTTTACGTCAGAAAAGTAATTAATTCAACCTTAATTTAAAGACCGGATGAGTTGACCGGGCTGGGAAGTCCAGGTAAAATGTAAGCCATGAAAGATGGGCGCCTGTCGGGAAGTCTTGCGATCATGTTCCCGATCTACCTGATGATCGCCCTCTCTCTGCCCCTGCTCTTTCTTTTCCTGTTTTCTATCGCCCTGATCTTTGGGATCGTCCCGATAGTTAGGGCGGCGCCTCCGGGCCCCGTTTCCGTCCTTCCGCTCTACGGAGAGCCTCTCCCCGCCAGGAGCCCGCCTCTGTCCGTCTGATCTATCCCCGAGCCTTTGGAACAAAAATCCACCGGCAGAGGAGAGTTGTATGCATTATCAAGAGAAAATAAAAAACCTCTCGATCAAGAAATTCGTCCGGCCCTTCAGAAAAACCAGGGCCTTATTCGATAAAGCGACAGGAAACCCGATCGAGATGAATCTCGACGCTTATCGGCGGGTTGTTTCAGCGATCAAGTTTCGAGATTTCAGGGGGCTTCCGGATGGAGAACTTAAAATCCGGTCCAAGACCCTTATGGCGGAATCGAGGTCCGTCCTCAAGGTCCATAGACGGGATGCCAAGAAGGCACCTTACCCTCCGCATGAGGAACTTATCGAAGCTTTCGCCCTTGTCCGGGAGGCATCCCGCCGAGTTCTGGGCCTCGATCCGTTCGACGCTCAACTCATTGCCGGACTTGCCATGGCCGGAGGAAAGATCGCTGAGCTTCCGACAGGGGAGGGCAAGACCCTGGCGGCAGTCTTTCCCGCCTATTTTTATGCCCTATCAGGACGGGGCGTTCATGTCCTGACGTTTAACGACTACCTGGCCCGGCGCGACGCGGCCTGGATGGGCCCGATTTACGAATTTCTAGGGCTTGCTGTCGGTTGCGCCCGGGAGGGCGCTCAAGCCAGAAACAAACGTCATGCGTATGATTGCGATGTTACCTATGCCACCGCCAAAGAGGCAGGATTCGATTTACTCCGCGATGGGATCGCAATCTCGGCTGAGGACCTCGTTCATCGTCCTTTTCATATGGCGCTTGTGGACGAGGCCGATTCTATTCTCATCGATGAAGCGCGCGTGCCCTTGATCATTGCGGGGGTGGGTGAGAGGGCGACCTGGGACACCCATCGTTTGGCCGGACTCGTCAAAGCTTCCGCTCCGGGACGTGATTACGAGACCGATGCCGAGCATCGGAACGTCTTCCTCACGGACAAAGGGGCGGCCCGGCTAGAAGCAGCCCTCGGCTGCGGCAGCCTCTATGACGCGAAAAACCAGCGGCTTCTGGAAGCCGTTTATTGTGCTCTCCATGCCGAAGCCCTCTTGAGACGGGACATAGACTACATCGTTCGTGATTCACGGATCGAGATCGTCGACGAGTTCACGGGACGCGTCGTGGTCGATCGGCATTGGCCGGATGGCCTGCAAGCCGCGGTTGAAGCGAAGGAAGGGTTTTCGCGAAAGACCAAAGGCCGTATCCTTGGGTCGATCACCCTCCAACACTTCTTCCGGCTCTACCCGCGTCTCTCCGGGATGACGGCGACAGCCCGGCCGGCGGGCCGGGAATTTAAGGAGTTATATGGAATGAACACGGTCGTCGTCCCGCCGAACCGTCAGAGCATCAGGATTGACGAACCGGATAAGATCTATACGCATAGGGAAGCGAAGCGAGCGGCGATTGTTTCCGAGATCGCCCGTGTCCATCCCGGGGGGCGACCTATTCTCGTCGGCACGGCGAGCGTGCAGGAGTCGGAGGGACTGGCACGTGACCTCGAGCGAGCCGGCATCGGTTGCGAGGTTCTCAATGCAAAAAACGACGAACTCGAGGCCCGAATCATCGCCGGGGCAGGCAAGCCGGGTGCGGTCATCATTTCGACAAACATGGCCGGACGCGGGACGGATATCAAGCTCGGCGGCGAGGAGGGGCAAAAGCTCGAGAAGGTCGCGTCGCTCGGGGGATTGTACGTCATCGGAACGAACCGCCATGAGAGTCTCCGGATAGATACGCAGCTGCGAGGTCGCTCTGGCCGCCAGGGCGATCCCGGATCGACGCGATTCTTCATCAGCCTGGAAGATGAACTTTTCGAACGCTATGGCTTGACCGGCCGGCTGTTCAAAAGATACCGTCTCTCCCGCCGTCCGGAGGCCGTCGAGAATATATTCGTCTCTAGGGATATCAAGCACGCTCAACGCATCATAGAGGGACAGAATTTCGATATCCGTAGGTCTCTTTGGAAGTATTCCGAGCTGGTCGAGACGCAGAGGCGGATCATTCAGGTCTGGAGAAGCAGCGTCCTGAATCAGGACCAAGGCTTTGAGACGAATTTAGGTCCGGTTGCCGAAAAGGCACCCGATCTGTTCGCTGCTGCAATAGCCCGGTTTGGGAAGAGGGAAACCCGGGAGCTGGAAAGACGCCTGACTCTGGTTCAAATCGACGACGCTTGGTCGGACCATTTAGCCTGGGTGCAGGACGCGCGCGAGAGCATCCACCTGGTGAGCTTGGGGGGGAAAACTCCTCTAAGCGAATTCCAGCGGTCGGCGACCGATGAATTCCTTAAGATCCGGCCGAGGGTCGAAGAAGCCGTGATCATGACCTTAAAAAGCATATTAGCGAAGGAAGGTCCGCTTGACTTTGATGCGAAAGGGCTCATAGGGCCGTCCTCGACCTGGACCTACCTCGTGAACGAGGACCAGTTCGGATGGGGGATAGAGATGTTAAGCGGCAGGAACGTCGGATTTGCCGCGGGCGCCGCCCTTTACGCCGGGCCCCTTTATGTTTTTACTCTGCTGATAAACAAGTTCTCCAAGAAAAAGTCCAAGCATTAAAACGAATGCGGTAAAGAACGCTGAGCGATCAAACCTGTTGGGCTTGGCCGGGCTCGATCTTTGTCCCGCAGGCTGGGCAGGCCTTCCAGCTTTCGTCGAGAGTTTTCCCGCAAGCCGGGCAGGCCGGCTTCAGGTTCTTCCCACAGTAGGGGCAGAAAGAATGGCCCGGATCGACAGGGTTGCAGCAGCCAGGGCATTTTTCCGGACCGGCGCCTCCCTTCGCGTCATCAGCCTTCCGCTTGACCGGCGTTTCGCTCCGGACGATGGCGTAGATGAGCAATCCGATGACGTTGCCGATCAGGACGAGAAGCAGCCATAGGATTCCGCTCATGCCCCGTTTTTCAGCGTCCCGGTAGACCCATATGAGGACCGCGCCCCAGAGGATGATAAGGGCGACCGGGAAAAAAATAAGAGAGATTTCGCCAAGCGGGCCGAATCCATGGAACCAATCCCCGAACGAATGCCCAACGCCCCTGACCGAACGAGCGAAGCCCGGGAAGATCCCGAACGGCATGACGAAGAAGATGGAGCGAAAGGCGAAGAGCGCCAGGATAACGATGATGATCACAAGGGCTATGCTTTTTCCGTTGTTCGAGGCAGTCATATTGACCTCCTTTAGTCGAGCGCTCTTGGGTTTGCCCCCTGCGGCGCCCTGGCCGTCCGTAGGACGATGGGGGCGCAGAAGAGCATGAGCGCATTCTGGACAATGATGAAGATGGCCGCCCGCGCAATAAAGGACAGGTCGGCCAGGGTTGTATCAGGATTGATGTCGGGCAGAGTAATTGCCAACCCGATGGACGTGATGATCGTGACCGCAGCCAGGGCAACAAGGATCCAGGCCGGCAGGACGGCTTTTTTCGCCCTCCCTGCGTCCCGCAGCATCCGCCGCGTCCTCAGGACGAGCTCCTCCGGCGGCGTCGGCCACTGAATGCCCGCGAGCTCGCCGCAGAGAAAAGCCCGGTCGGCAGCGAATCCCCGGCAACGGGCACAGCCGCGGAGATGTTCTTCGACGAATCTTTTCTCTCCAGCCAAGTCCCCCCGGTCCTCGCCTTCAAGCAGGAGGCGTTCGACGTCCCGGCATCTCAAGCTCTTGGTCACAACCTTCCCTCCTCGAAAACAGGATTTCCTTCGGCCAGCGGCCTGAACTCGGCCAGTTCCTTCCGAAGCCTCCGGACCGCCCGGTGAAGGCGCGTCCTGACGGTCGTTTCTGGGATGCCCAGCATGCGGCCGATCTCGTTATGCTTGAAACCTTCTATG
>CAZJBD010000172.1:0-5155 GCA_964544265.1 uncultured Eubacteriales bacterium | reverse complement strand
ATAAAAAGATTCTTGATAGGCAACGAAAATCCTGACTTGATAATGTTACGGGGAGAATTGGTCAGCCTTTCATCTAAAAGAACATCCTTCGCGTTCTCAAAAGTGTAGCTTGCATATCCCCAAAAGCCATTTTTCCAACGGACGTTGAGGGCCAATTCCAAACCTTGGGCTTTGACTCGGCCGGTATTCTGGAACTGTATCAAGGAGTCGAGAGGGTCTATGACCAGGTCGATAAGATGCGTCATCCGGTAATCGTAGAAATCCATCGTTGTAAACAGATAACCCCCCCATTTCTGCTCCCAGATGATTTCAGATGTCCTGATTTTTTCGGGCCCAAGAGACGGGCTTCGTTTGTATCCTGAAAGAGGGTCATAATAATTGACTTCATAAGCGTTCGGGGCTCGAAAAGCCTCCCCATAAATCAGCTTGAACGTGCTGGGTTTGAAGGGGCTATAGATCATTCCCAGCCGCGGAGTCGTAAAGCCCCCGAAGGTGGAATATTGATCATGGCGGACCCCAAGGTTCAAGGAAAGATTTTCCCTAATTTGATATTCATCCTGAAGGTATAAGGAAAAGACATGGAAAGGAAAATTGCCATCAAAAATCGTCGATTCCTCGCTCCAGTATCTGTAATCTGCCCGGATATACTTCTGATATTCTGCTCCAAAGATCAGCCGGTTGTTAGGCCCGAAATCCCAACGGAACTGAGCTTCTCCCCCTGCCCGGTTGGAGGTCGTCAGGTCCGTGTAGATAATTCCGCTCGGATAATCTCCTTCATAGTGATAATGATTATAATAAGCTCGAAACATGAAAGAGTTCCCGGTACTGAGATTGCGATCGAACTTGGCTTCGATAAAACTCCAGTGGTCGAGTGTATACGCCCGATCATCGTTGAAGTCCATTCCCCAAGCAGCTGTAGGCACTCCTTTTTTGTAGGACATCGTCGTCGCCAGCAAAGAAAAATCTCCACGGGAAATCGTCGTCAGGAATCCGTGGTTTCTATTCCAATCCAAATCATGGGCAATCCCATTGTTCGTAGAAGGATCATCATACTCTTTAAAATATAGGTCCTGGCCTTTGATATCCGTCCACTGGCCGGATATAAAGAAGTCCGTGTTATTTTTAAATTTCTTCCCGAATAAAGCTGAACCCTTGAGTCTCCCATAGCTTCCGGATTCTCCTGCGAGCCTGAAACCATTCAGCGTATTCCCTTTCTTAGTAACAATATTGATCACGCTGAACATGGCACCGGTTCCGTAGAGAGCCGAATGAGGACCTCTGACAATCTCGATCCGTTCGATGCTTTCCATATCAATAGCCAAGTCCCCTCCGATGGGCGCCGACCCGTACATGCCTTCAATCATAGAATGCCCGTTGATAAGCAACATGATCCGGTTGTTATAATCCGTCGGCCTGCTGAATCCACGAACTCCGAGATAATCGTAATTCCGATCGTAGCTGGTATAAAAACCCGGAACGCTCATGAAGACGTCGATTAAAGAACGGTAGCCGTAACGCTCGATGTCCTCGGACGTGATGATGGTCACTGAAGCTGGAACCTTGCTCGATATTTTTTCATACTTGGTCACGGCGCTGATTTTGGTGCTCAGCAATTTTTCGATGGCTTTGATGTCTTCTTCTTCCCCCTGCCACTGGGCGAAAAGAGTCCCGGAGAAAAAGGTCGTGAAAACAAACAGAGAAATCAGTAAAAAACGAGCCCGAAATACAGAAATATACATAATCTTCCTTTGCCCCTTCATAGGGGCCTATTTTATGCTAAAGGCGGCAGGGAATCAAGTTTCTCGGCCTCTCCTGAGTCGGTTTCAAAATATATCCGGCGAGAGGGAAATCTGCTTACGCAGCCAGCTGATATCCTTTCCGAAACAGCTGCACGCAGGCGTCCACGACGTTGGGATCGAATAAGGAGCCCCGCTTGTCCACGATTTCCCGAAGAGCGTAATCAATCCCCAAAGCCGCTCGGTAGGGTCGGTCCGTTGTGATGGCCTCAACGACATCGGCCACGGATAGAATGCGAGATTCGATGAGCAGCCGTTCCCCGGTCAAACCGTTCGGATAGCCGGATCCATCCATCCGCTCATGATGCTCCAGAACCATCCTGGCGATCGGCCAGGGGAATTCGATATCCTTCAGGATTTCGTAACCGGATTTAGGGTGCGTTTTGACGAGCATGAACTCGAGTTCTGTAAGTTTCCTCGGCATGCTCAGAATGCCGGCCGGCAGGGAGATCTTCCCCAGATCGTGAATGATCCCGGCGAGATGGAGGCCGTCGATCTGATCGGCCGGAAGATTCATCTCGGTCGCGATGGCCCGGGCCAAATTGGCCACCCGGCGCTGATGGCCCGCCGTGTAGGGATCCCGGTATTCCGAGGCGGAGGCCAAGGCCTTGACGGTCCCCCGCATCGCCTGCCATAGGCGCTCAAAGCTTTGTTCCGTCGCTTTGTTGGCCAGAAGGACCTCATCGGTGCGCTTCCGGACGAGGGCCTCCTCCTTCCAGAACTTCATGAGGGTCAAGACAGCAAAGTTGACGGCGATGACGAGGAGCGGGAGGAGCGGCGAGACGAAAATCCCGCGGCTTTGAAAGATCCACCTGGAAATCGTCCAGAAGCTTGCCGAGGCGGCGACCAGCACAAAAAGCCCCCAAGCCGCACCGGTTCCCGCCAGCAAGAGCGTGGATAGAAGTCCCGCCGCCACGACGGTCAGCAATTCCAGTCCCGGAATCCACGACGGCCTCAAAACGTGATGATTCCGGAGAATATTATGGGCGACGGTCGCATGGACTTCCACGCCCGGCAGGAAGGGGTCAACCGGAGTCGCTCTTCGTTCGCCGATTCCCGTGGACGAGGTCCCGACGAAAACGATTTTCCCTTGAAAGCGTTCTTTCGGCGCTCGACCGGAGAGGACGTCCGCGGCGGAAATGGTGAAGAACGCTTGGCCGCCGCGAGCCAGAAAACGGATCCTCATATTTCCATAGGCATCGATGGGCACCCGGAAACCGTCGAGGAGGATTTCGGTAGCCCTCCCCGAATCGAGCTTAACGGAGACGTTCTCAATGGTCCGGGATTTCATGAGCACAGCCAGGGCCAGGCTCGGATAATACCGGGGGCCGCCAAGACCATCGTCATATTGAATAATCAGGGGCGCACGACGCAGGAGTCCGTCCTTGTCGGCGGAGACATTGAAGAAGCCCGAGGCCGTCACGGCCTCATCGAATTCCGGAAGATTACAGATGGCGCCCCCGGCTTTGTAAAAAAGGATTTGCCCCTCTCCGGACTCGCGGGCCCCGATCACGGCCAGGGATATAGGGTGCAGCCGGCAGCCTTCCGGGACCTTGTTATGGGCCCCAAACAAGAATTGGAAGCCGAGCACGAACGGTCCCTCGCGAGTGTCCCCGCGAGAACCCGATCATTGTCCATAAGATCGAGGGGCAGCTTCCCCAGGGGGATATCCTGGCCATATTCCCTTTGAATCTCCCGCTGGATGACGCTCAGGGACGTCCGGTCGGCTTCGGCGAAGACCGCGTCGATCCCGATCGCCGATGCTCCCAGATCCCGAATGGCGCGGAACAACTGGGCCACGCGATACCGGGGCCAGGGCCATTGACCATGGCGCTCAAGGCTTCTCTCGTCGATATCGACGATCGCAACATCGCCCGCCAAGACACCTTTGGAATCTTCCCTCAGAAAAGAGTCGGAGATCCTCAGGTCAAGAAGGCGGAAGAAATCGGGCGGTGAAATATAGAAAAACGTCCACAGGAGGGTGATCAGCAGTCCGACGAAGAGAAATTGACGTCCGGCCTTCGGCGATTTTTTCAGGAAAGTCCGGACGATCGCCGAGCCCTTCAACCACCGGCTGTCCCCGTTGCGTTCGTTTGGCATGAAGCGCCGGCTCCCCAAGAAATTCGGCTTTCAGCCGCAGCCCATCAACGGACGATAATCTCCACGCGCCTGTTTTTGGGCTCCGGAACTTCGTCCTCGGTTTTAATCAGGGGATTGTCCTCTCCGTGAGATGTCGTATCGATCAAGGCTTCGGATATGCCTTCCGCAATAACGATCTCTTTAATGATCCGAGCCCGCTCCAGGCCCAGTTGATAATTCCTTTCCCTGCCTCCAACCCGGTCGGTGTGGCCCACGATGCTGACTTCGACGGGCTTAATCCGCTTGACAGCCAGGACAAGGTCCTTCAGCGTTTCTCTGGATTCCGGGGCTAATTCGGTCGTGTTGCTCATGAAATAGAGGACGTAATGAGCCGGGACCGGAGGCTGGGCGTCCAGGGCCTCTCCAAACACCGCCCGGATCTCGGACTCCGGTATTACAACGGCGGTTTTCGGGGCCTTATCGAAGGATCGAACCTCAGCAGCCTTGCCAGGTTCCGTAATAGTCTCGGTCCCTCCCTTATTGGTGACCGTTACGGCTCCCGTTTTTCCATCGGGATCGGGTAAAAGGACGACGAGACCTTTCCGTCCTGCGCAGGCCGACAGCCAAAGGGATAAACCCAGCAAAAGGAAGATCAAACCCCGGCGGCAATGCCTCCAGGGGGGCTCGATACATATTTTATTTGATGACATTCTTGGCCTCGCCCTCGATCTGGATTGCGACCCGTGTTCCTCGGAAGCCGATGTTCGCGTATGGCGTCTGGAGCCGGACGGCATCCGGGGACAGTTTGCCGATAACCCCCGAAAGGTAGACGACCGTGCCCTTCAGTATTCTCGCTACGAAGGATAACTTGCCTTCGGCAGGCGAAAAGGCAAAATCATTGACCACGATCTGGCTGTTGGAGCCCAAAGAGAGGAGGGTATCGTCCCTGAACGTTATCCCCAGAGAACTCTTCGCTCCGGTGCGGAGCACGTCGTTTTTGAAGACCTTATCGCCGACCTTGGGTTGAAGAGTCTCTCCCTGGCGAAGGATTTGAGCAGTCCCCGTGATAGCCTTTAAATAGCCCGCCGGAGGTTCTTGTCCGAATAGAGAGGCCGTCACGATAAGGGGAATAAAAAGGTACAGGAATTTAGTTCTCCTCAAAGCCGCCTCCTTAGGACGTTCGTCAAAGTGCTCGTCAGAACGTCCTTTATATTATATATATTACATTAAACGAACGTCCGTGCTCTGTCAAGGCGGAACCCGCAGATTTTTCTTATTTT
>CAZJBD010000171.1:0-5180 GCA_964544265.1 uncultured Eubacteriales bacterium | reverse complement strand
GTGCCCGCTCCGACCTTCGACTGCCTCCTCCGGGCATCGCCCCTGCGCCATTGTCGATATCGCAGGAAATGAGATGCTTCCGAACGCAAACATCCTATTGTCGGGGCGGAGGGTTTGTGATATAGTGGCTAAAATGAACATAACAGAGCGGATAGAGATCTCTATCGTTATCCCCGTGTTCAATGAAGCCGAGAACCTCCCGGAGCTCGATCAGGAGCTTCGCCGCGCCTGCGCCGGGCTGAAGAAGTCCTACGAGATCATTTTCATAGACGACGGCAGCACGGACGACTCCTTTGAGAGTCTAAAGCTCCTCCAGGCCAGGGACCCCCGGATCAAGGTCATCCGGTTCCGGAGGAACTTCGGCCAGACCGCCGCCCTGGCTGCGGGATTCGACTACGCTAGAGGAGAGGTCATCGTTACCCTGGACGCCGACCTTCAGAACGATCCCCATGACATCGGCGCCCTGCTCAAAAAGATGGACGCCGGTTATGACATCGTGAGCGGCTGGAGGAAGAACAGAAAAGACCGCTTCTTTTCGCGCCGCCTGCCTTCCATCCTGGCCAACAGCCTCATCTCCCGCATCACGGGAGTCAAGCTTCATGATTATGGCTGCACGTTGAAGGCCTTCCGTAAGGAGATCATTAAGAGCATCAACCTTTACGGCGAACTCCACCGCTTCATCCCCGCCATCGCCAGCCACATGGGCATCGCCATCGCCGAGATCGAGGTCCAGCACAGGCCCAGGCTGCGGGGCAAGTCCAAATACAACATCCTCAGGACGCCCAAGGTTATGCTCGACCTTCTGACCGTCAAATTCCTCCTGAGCTATTCGACCAAGCCCCTGCAGATTTTCGGCTTATTTGGCATGGCCGGCGGCTTCGTCGGTTTAATCCTGGGGCTCTGGCTCTCCTATGAGCGTCTCGTCCTGAAGCACAGCATCGCCAACCGGCCTCTCCTCCTCCTGGCCGTTCTCCTCATTGTCATCGGCATCCAGTTTATCACCCTCGGGCTCATGGCCGAGATCATGATCCGGGCCTATCACGAATCTTCCGCAAGGAAGATTTACTACATCCGGGAGGTCCTGGATTCCGAGACGAAAGAACAGCCCTGAAACGGCACCGGCCATGAAAATCCTCATGCTCGCCCCCGAGCCCTTCTTCCAGCCCCGGGGCACGCCCATCAGCGTTTATTTCCGGACGATGGCTCTGTCCGACCTTGGCCACGAGGTCGACCTGGTGACCTATCCTCTGGGGGAGGACGTCTCCTTCAAAAACCTGAGGATATTCCGAGTCCCCAACCTCCTGGGGTTCAGAAAGATCAAGATCGGGCCTTCCTATGCCAAGGTGCCTTTGGATGCCCTCATGACCATCTGGGCGGGCTTCCGCGTCCTTTCAAAACGATACGATCTCATCTTCTCCCATGAGGAAGCCGCCTTGCCGGGCGTCGTCCTGAGCAGCCTTGGCCGAATCGCCCACATCTATGACATGCATTCCAGCCTCCCCCAGCAGCTCGAGAACTTCGAATTCTCAAGGTCAACGTTCCTCAGAAACCTCTTTGCCCGGATTGAGCGATTCATCCTGAAACGCTCTCAATCCGTCATCGTGATCTGCCCGGACCTCCTGTCCAGGGTGATGACCGGGGGTTTCGGGGAAAAGGCCATCCTGATCGAGAACGTCGTCGATTTCCCGTCCCGGGAAGCGGGTCCGGAGATCTTGGCCAAAAAACGGCGGGAGCTCGCCCCCAAGGGAGAGAAAATCATCCTCTACGCGGGAAATTTTGGCCCCTACCAAGGCGTCTCGCTTCTCCTGGAAGCGGCGGCCCTCATCCGGGAGAAAGCGGTCCTTGTGCTCCTGGGCGCAGGCCCGGCCGACCGGCCGGAATTGAAGAAGAAGGTCGATTCCTTGGGGATCGGCGATCGGGTCGTCATCCACGACCGGGTTCCCCCCTCCGAGGTCCCCGTCTTCGTGACCCTCGCAGACGTCCTCGCTTCTCCCCGTTTGACTGGGACGAACACGCCCCTGAAGATCTACTCCTTCCTCAAATCGGGAAAACCGCTCGTGGCCACGAATCTCTACACGCATACCCAGGTCGTCAACGACAGGATCGCCGTCCTCGTCGAGCCAACGCCCGGAGCGATGGCCGAGGGTCTCTCGTTCGCCCTGACCAGCCCCGAAGCGCAACAAAGAGCCCGAGCCGCCAAGGAGCTGGCGGAAAGGGAATATACCTATTCGGCCTATCAAGAGAAATTGGAACGCTCGCTCAGGACGGCGCGCGCGAATTTCGTTCGATAGGAGACGCTTCCGATGCGGGCCTTCATCACGGGAGCCTCGGGATTCATAGGGAGCAGCCTGGCCCAATCTCTTGTCGAAAAAGGCTGGACCGTACGCGCCCTCGTCCATGAACGCCCGCTCCAGCCCTATGAAGGAATCGACGTCGTCCGCGGCGACATCCGCGATCCGGGCCCATGGAAGGAGACCCTCCGAGGAACGGATGTTCTATTCCACCTGGCAGCGGCCGTAGGCTTTACGCGGCTCTCAAAAAACGGGCTCCTTGAAGTCAACGTCAAGGGGACCGAGGCCCTCTTCCGGGCGGCCCTAGAGGCAGGCGTCCGGAAGACCGTCCATGTCAGTTCCGCCGGGGTCATCGGATCGGTCAAGAAGGGCCTCCTGGCCGCCGAAGATTATCCGCCGAACCCGCAGACGGCCTATGACCGGACGAAGCTCGAGGCGGAAAGGGCCGCGCTCCGCTTCGCGGCAGAAGGAATGGACCTCGTTGTCGTCAGGCCGGGATGGGCCTACGGCCCCGGAGACCGGCGGACCTTCAAGCTGATCAAAGCCATTAATAGAGGGAGGTTCGCCCTCGTCGCCGCAGACAGCGGGTGTCAAACCCCAATCTATATCGACGACCTTATTTCAGGGCTACGGCTCGCCGCGGAAATTGGGGGAAGGGGGGAGATTTATCACCTAACGGGAAACGAGGTTCTGACCGTTCGCGAAATGGCGTCCGCGATCGCCGCGGCCTGCGGGTCCCGAATTTCAAAATTCTCTCTGCCGAAGTTTATCGCGATCGCCGCGGCCTGGGTTCTGGAGAAGGCCTATGCTCCGTTTGGAAAAGAACCACCCCTTAGCCGCTCCAGACTCAGCTTCTTCCTCCACCCCAAGGCCCTATCCAATGAAAAGGCCCGGAGAGAGCTTGCCTCCCAGCCGGCTGTCGATTTTCGAACGGGGACGAAAAAAGCCGTCGCCTGGTACCGTGAACAAGGCTGGCTGTAGGGGATTATTTGGCCGGCACTTCGATCTCGCTCCCGAACCAGGAGTTGTGGGAGTACCAGGCGATCAGGTATGAAGCCAACTCCCTCCATTTATTCAGAACATCCTCGGCATTCGCCAGGCAATAATCATTTAGATACTTCGTGGCCAGAGATGGATCGGTCCGGTAATGGGTGTAGGCCTCCTCGTCGATCCCCTCCAGCTTGTTTGTCTCCGCCGTTTCTACGGCGGACTGAACCTTTACGATTTCCCCCATCATCCGGGAATAATGGAGGCGGGACCAATTGGCCACCAGGTTGAATATCCAGTAGGCCGAATCCCAATCGAATTTCGTTTTTACGCCGACCGTATAAGCTTGGGGAAGCGTCGTTACTCCCGCATAGAAAGGAACATAGACGCAACCGTCGCCCCAACCGCCCAGGCCGAGCCAAGTGAGACCGCCTATCGGGTTGGGCAGCCAATCGCGGCTCTGGGTGATCGCCAAAGAAGGGCCCGTCGCATCCGGTATGGTCCCGTAGGAATCGCCAGTCCCCCTGGGCCACCAGGGACAGCCGAAGGGACCCGCCGCCAGCCCCTTGGTCCGGTCGAATTCGGTTCCCTGGTAAAAATCCTGGTAGAGCTTTCGGAGGTCGAAGAATGAGATTTTTTTATCGGGTTTGACAGGGATGGGATATTCTTCCGCGTTCGGCTTCAAGTTCAGGGAAGGGGCTGCCAGGCTGATCGATCTCCATACCCGGAGGCCGTTTGCCTTCTTGCCCCAATAGGCCACGTCCCAGCGGAAAGGTTTGCCTCCCTTCGGGTCCCACCATCCGTAGCTCACGGCCAGGGATTTCACGTTGGAGGAAGCCATGAAGCAGTCCGGATCGGCCAGGTCGATCTCTCCGATGATGCTTTCGTTCGAGCTCGCGGCGAACATGTCATCCGGGATCCTCATCGCACACCAGGCCGCTCCCGGCTTTCCGGAACTCTTTTTCCAATCCTGGCCGACAGGGATGACCTCCCAGGCCCAGACCTCATTTTTATCGGCCACCGAAATAAACTCGCCGGAATAGAGCCCCCAGGGATCAAAGCCGTGTTCCTCCATCAGGGAACCCATGATCTGGATCGCTTCCCGCGCGGTCTTGGCCCTCTCGACCGCGATCCTGGTCAGGTCGGTGACATCGAGCTTGGCCTCTGAATTTTTCGTGGGATAGAGCTCTTTTCTCAAGCCGCCGAGAGTCGTCTCACCGATGGAGACTTGATGCTCATTGATGAGCGGCCACCAATCCCCCTCAAGATAGCCGAAGGTATGGCTGACTTCAGGGATTTCGATCGTCCGGCCCGCCCTGACCGGCGGCGCCGTTTCCTCCCCGATGAAACTGCGATCGTATTCGTTATAGCACTTGACGATCCGCTTGGCCGAGGCCTCATGGGCGGCCGGGGGATGGTACCAGATTCTTGTCGTGCCCGCCGTCTGAGTGTTGATGACGGAACCATCGAGTGTGGCGAGCTTGCCCACCATCCACACGTTGCATTTTCCCCCGAACCTGAGTCCTTGTTGAGGCGGAGAAGCTAGGGCGGAAAGAAAAAAAATAATTAAGAGCGAAACGGACTTACGCATGAGTCCCTCCACTTCCATCCTCTTCGGATCGAGGTCGGCCCCGTCCTTCACCGTAAAAAGATATTGCCGAATGCTGATCGATGTCAATAAGCCCTGCCCCTATGGACAATAGCCAGGATGCCAATCCGCCTGTCCGCTTGTTTTCCATGTCTCATTCGAAGATCACCCGATATTCAAGTTTTCCTTCTAGAGACCGGACATCATTATGCCGGAGAGCATTTTTGGCTTCCGCCAGGCTTTCTAAATCATCCGGGATTCGTAGAGAAACCGCTTTGTCCAGACGTTTAAACGCTTTAATGGCAGCCTTGGCC
>CAZJBD010000170.1:0-5188 GCA_964544265.1 uncultured Eubacteriales bacterium | reverse complement strand
CGTTGTCCTCAAAACGGATGTAGGAGCCGTCCTTGCGTCGCAACTCCTTGCGGGTGCGGACGATGACCGCCCGGATGACCTTCCCCTTCGGGATCTTGCTTTCCGGGTCGGCCTCCTTCACCGAGGCCGAAACGACGTCACCGATCGTGGCGATCCTGCCCACCCCGCCCCCGAGGGGCGTGATGGCCATGATCCTCCGGGCGCCTGAGTTATCGGCGACCTTGAGCATGGTTCGCATTTGGATCATTGGACTTCCCCGTTCTCTACGGCCTCGCTCCTGCGAGTCGACAACCCGACGATCTCCAGGACCCGCCAGGTCTTCCTTTTGCTGATCGGCCGCGTCTCGACGATACGGACGACATCGCCGACCTTGCAGGTGTCAACTTCGTCGTGGACGAGGAAGGTTTTTTTCCTCCGGATGGTCTTCTTATAAAGCGGGTGCCGGACCTGCCTCTCGACCAGGACCGTGACGGTCTTCCTCATCTTCTTGCCGATGACGATCCCCACCTTTGTGGTCTTCCTTTTTTGTTCTTTGGCGTCCATTCTTCATTCCGTCCCTTTGCCCGGCCGATTCAACAGGGTTTTGATCCGAGCGATATCTTTCTTGACGTTCTTGAGCTTCATGGGGTTCTCCAGCTGCCCGATAGACTTTTGGAAGCGAAGCTTGAAGAGCTGGTCCCGAAGATCGACTTCTTTCATCTTGAGTTCGTCCTCCGATAGTTCCTTGAGTTCGCGCATTTTCATCGGAGTTCTCTCGCCTCTCTGGATACGAAACGAGTTTTAATGGGCAGCTTGTGGCCGGCGAGCCTCATGGCCTCGCGGGCCACGTCTTCAGGCACGCCCTCCAGCTCGAACAGCATCTTGCCGGGCCGGATGACGTCCACCCAGAACTCGGGATCCCCCTTCCCCTTTCCCATCCTGACTTCCGTCGGCTTCTTGGTGACCGCCTTCCAGGGGAAGGCCCGAATCCACAGTTTTCCGTGCCTTTTCAAGAATCGGGTGATCGTGATGCGTCCGGCCTCAATCTGCCGGGCGGTCAGCCAGCACGGCTCCATGGCCTGGAGCCCGTACTCACCGAAGGACAGGGTCCCGCCCCGATAGGCCTTGCCCCTCATGCGGCCGCGCTGTTGCTTCCTGTACTTGACCTTGCTTGGCATTAACATGGCTAGATCTCCTCAACCTCAGCCATCTGGGACGTCATGATCGCCTTCTCCACGTCGCCCCTGTAAATCCACACCTTGATGCCGATCTGGCCATAGGTCGTGAAGGCCTCGGTAAATGCATAGTCGATGTCTGCCCGCAGAGTCTGGAGGGGCAGCCGGCCCTTGAGATACCATTCCGAGCGCGCGATCTCGACGCCGCCCAACCGTCCGGCGCACATGACCTTAATGCCCTTGGCCCCCATTTTCATGGCGATGTCCACGGCCTTCCGCATGGCCCTCCGGTAGGCGATGCGCTTCTCGAGCTGAACTCCGATCCCCTCGCCGACGAGGCGCGAGTCGAGCTCCGGCTTGTCCACTTCCCGGATATCCACGTAGACGTCCTTCTTAGCGATCCCTTCCAGAAAGCCCTTCAGGCTCTCGATCTCCTTGCCGCCCCGCCCGATGATGATCCCCGGGCGGGCCGTGTGGATAATAATCCGGATTTTTGGGCCCACCCGCTCGACGACGATCTCGGCGATGCCGGCGTGATAGTATCTCTCCTTGACGGCCTTCTTCATCAGAAGGTCCTCATGGATGAGCCGGGCGTAGTCGGGTCCTTTGGAGAACCACCGGGAACTCCACGACTTGTTGAATCCCAATCGGAAACCGAACGGATGTGTCTTTTGTCCCACGGCCTATCTCCCTTTACTTTCTTCCAAAGATACCTGAACGTGGCTGGTTCTCTTCAGCACACGGTATGCCCGACCCATCGGCGCCGGGCGGATCCTCTTCATCATCGGCCCGCCGTTAATCGTGATGCTGGAGATGAACAGCTTGTCGACGTCGATATTGGAGACTTTCTGCTGGGCATTGGCAATGGCCGAACGCAGGACCTTCTCGATCGTCCCGCTGATCTTTTTTTTCTCCGAGAAGCGGAGGATGGTCAACGCCTCGCCGACCGTACGACCCCGGATGAGGTCCGCTACCAGACGGCCTTTCTGCGGGCTCATCCTCACGTGGCGGGCCACGGCTTGAGAGATCGTGTTTTCGTCTTTCATTGTTATTTGCCTACTTTGAGCTGCCGGGCCGTCTTGGAGGTGTGTCCTTTGAACGTCCGGGTTGGGGAGAATTCGCCGAGCTTATGCCCGACCATGTTCTCCGTGATGAAAACGGGGATGAACTTTCTCCCGTTGTGGACGCCGATCGTCATGCCGACCATCTCGGGGATAACCGTCGAACGGCGCGACCAGGTCTTGATGACCTTCCGCTTTTCGTTCTTCGCGTCGGAGGAAGCGATCTTTTCCATCAGCCCTGGATCAACATAGGGACCTTTGCTGAGCGACCTGCCCATGGCTATTTACTCCTTCGTCTGACGATAAACATCTGAGTCCTCTTATTTTGGCGCGTCTTGTAGCCCTTGGTCGGAATCCCTTCCGGACTGACCGGATGGCGGCCGCCCTTGGCCTTGCCTTCTCCGCCCCCGTGGGGATGGTCGACGGGATTCATGGCCGTCCCGCGGACGTGGGGCTTCCAACCCATCCAGCGGCTCCGGCCGGCCTTGCCGATGGCAATATTCTGGTGGTCCAGATTGCCGATCTGCCCGATCGTCGCCCGACAATCCAGATGGATCTTTCGGATTTCGGAGGAGGGCAGGCGGACCTGGGCATAATCCCCTTCCTTGGCCAAAATCTGGGCCCCCGCCCCCGCAGTCTTAGCAATCTGGCCGCCCTTGGCCTTCTTCATCTCGATATTGTGTATGATCGTGCCGAGAGGAATGAACCGAAGGGGCATAGCGTTGCCGGGCAGGATGTCGACCTGCGTGTTGGAGGAGACGACCTCCTGGCCGATTTTCAGGCTTAACGGGGACAGGACGTAGCGGCGCTCCCCGTCTCTGTATTTGATGAGGGAGATAAAAGCCGAGCGGTTCGGGTCGTATTCGATGGTCTCGACCGCGCCCGGAATGTCGATCTTATCCCTCTTGAAATCGATGATCCTGAAAAGCCGCTTGTGCCCGCCTCCCCTGTTACGGATCGAGAGGTGGCCTCGGCTATCGCGGCCCCCGGATTTTGAAAAAGACCTGAGCAACGGCTTGTGGGGATGCTCCGTCGTCAGCTCCTCGAACGTGTGGCCCGTCCTGTGGCGCAGGCCCGCGGTGACCGGTCTGTATGTCTTGGTACCCATGTTAGACAGCCTCGAAATATTCGATCATTTTTTCGCCTTCTTTGAGCTTGACGAAGGCCTTCTTCCAGTCTTTCGTTTTGCCCGAGTTCCGCCCGACCCGCCGGACCTTCCCAATTTTGCTTTGAGTGCGGACAGAATCGACCTTGGTCTTGAACAGCTGTTCGACGGCCTTCTTGATCTCAACCTTGTTGGCGCTCCGGGGGACCTCGAAACAGACCTCCCGGTTCTCTTCCTTGAGCCGGGTGCTCTTCTCCGTGATGACGGGCCTCAAGATGATGGAATGACGGTCCTTCACTTCAATCTCTCCATGACGGATTCAAAGGCCTGTTCGCTGAAAACAAGCCATTTATGATTCATGACGTCGTAAATATTGAGCTGCTTGGGATCCACGGCCTTGACTTCGGGGATATTCCTTAGGGCGAGGAAAAGGATTTTGTTTTCGGCGCTGTCGACGACAAGGGCTGAGTCCAGGTTCAGGGTTTTGAGCCATTCGGCCGCAGCCTTCGTTTTGGCCTCCTGGATGTCGATTTTACGGATGACCAGGATCTGGTCGTCCTTGAACTTCAAGGAAAGGGCCGACTTGAGGGCGTTTTTCTTGGCCTTTCTGGGAATCTCATAGGAATAGTCCTTGGGTTTCGGACCGAAGGTCGTCGCGCCTTTCCTCCAAAGGGGCGAACGGATGCTGCCGGCCCGAGCGCGTCCTGTCCCCTTCTGCCGCCAAGGCTTCTTTCCGCCCCCGGCGACCAGGCTCCGCGTTTTGGTCGCAGCCGCGCCGCGGCGCTGGTTAGCCCGGTAGTTGATGACCGCCTCGTAGATTAGGTGGTCCTTGGCCGGGTAAGCGAATACGCCTTCCGGCACCTCGATCTCGCGGGCCGTCTTCCCGCCTTTGTCCAACACGTGTAACTTAAGCATGGTTCACTCTTTTCGTCAGGAAGCCTTGCGCTGAAAACTCCCCTTCTTGATCAGCAGATAGCCGCCCTTGGCCCCGGGCACGGCTCCTTTGACGACCAGCAGGTTATTCTCCTTATCTAACTCGATGACGATGAGGTTTCGGACCGTTACCCGGTCATTCCCCATGTGGCCGCCCATCCGCATGCCCTTGACGACCCGGGACGGATAAGACGAGGCGCCGATCGAGCCGGGCGCACGGTGAAACATGGATCCGTGGGCGGCGTCTCCGCCAGCAAAGTGGTGCCTCTTGACCACGCCGGCAAAACCCTTGCCCTTGCTCATTCCGACAATATGGACCTTCTCGCCCACAGCGAAGATGTCCAACAGGACCTGGTCGCCCTCCTTGATCTCCGAAGGCTCCGAGCATCGCACCTCACGGAGGGTTTTCAGGACGGGAACGCCCGATTTCTTGAAGTGGCCTAGCTCGGCCTTGTTGGGCTTCTTTCGATCCTTCCCCTCGACCAGACCGATCTGAAGAGAGGAATATCCTTCCTTGGCCTTGGTCTTCTTCTGGATGACCGTGCATGGGCCGGCCTGGATGACCGTGACGGGGACGACGTTGCCCTCATTATCGAACACCTGGCTCATGCCGATTTTTTTGCCGATAATTCCTTCGATCATGATCAGTCTCCCGCGGTGCCGAAGGCCTGGATCTCGACGTCGATCCCCGCCGGCAGGTCCAGTTTCTGAAGCTCTTCGATCGTTTCGTTATTATATTCGCTGATGTCAATCATCCGCTTGTGGATCCTCATCTCGAAATGTTCCCGAGACTTTTTATCCACGTGAGGAGAACGGAGAACGCAGAACCGATGGATACGCGTCGGCAACGGTATGGGACCGGCGACGCTGGCGCCCGTCCTCTTGGCCTTGACCACGATATCCTTGACCGACTGGTCCAAGAGGCGATGATCAAA
>CAZJBD010000169.1:886-5201 GCA_964544265.1 uncultured Eubacteriales bacterium | reverse complement strand
GCTGGGGAGACAGCTGGCCGATGCGCTTTCTCTTCCCGAGAAAGGAGCTTTCAAGCGGGTTGTCATGGTGGAACATTTTAGACCGGGCATCTGGTCGATCGGTTTCGTCACGGCGACCGTGAAGGACCGCGATACGGGAGAGAACATGATCCGGGTGTTCGTGCCGACAGCTCCCAATCCGACCTCGGGGTTCGTAGTGACGTTACGAGAGTCTCAGGCAAAAGAGACCGACTGGTCCGTCCCCGAGGCCCTGAACTTGATCCTCTCGGGTGGGATGATCGGGCCGGAGGAGTGATCATGAACGGTGTGTATCTTGGGGGACACCAGCCGCAATTCCTCTAAGGGCGTTTTTTGAGGATGAATTGAAGTTGCAGTCCTAGAAATACTGCCCGAATAAGAGTTATCGCCGGGAAAAAGCGCTCCAAAAAAGACTTGACAAATCTGCCACGCTGTATTATTATCATAATACAATAATACAGAGGATGCTCAAATGATTACGATTGATACCTCGGGATTCATCCCGATCTATGAACAGATCAAAAAAGGTATCAAGAGCGAGGTTTCGCTTGGCGTTCTCAAGCCCAACCAGGCTCTGCCGTCTATCCGGGACCTGGCCGCGGAGCTCGTGGTCAATCCCAACACCGTAGCCCGCGCTTATAGGGAACTCGAGCTCGAAGGGTTTATCTCCACGCGCAAGGGCAAGGCTAGTCTTGTGGCCGAGAACTCCTCTGCCCTGATAGAAAAGGAAAAAACGAGACTGATAGAGGAGGTTATTGACCGTGCAATCTCAGAGGCCAGGAAGTTCGGCCTGAACTCCTCCGAGATCAAAAAGATCGTCGAATCCCGGCTCAAGAACCAGGAGAGACGCAGCGAAGGAGTAGGAAAATGAGCGAGCTACTGAAGACTACCAACTTGATCAAGTCGTTCGGCCGGCACCTTGTCTTCAGTAATCTCAACCTCAAGCTGGGCGAAGGAAAGGTCCATGGGCTTTTGGGTTTGAACGGAGAAGGGAAGACCACCCTGATCCGGATCCTGCTGGGCGTAATTCCCCCGGACGCGGGCCAGATTCAGTACAAGGACAACGCCGTCTCCTATCGATCCGACGCCTACAAACAAGAAGTCGGGTACATCCCCGAGGATCCCTTTTTTTACGGCGGCATGAGGGTGGGCGAGCTTCTGGATTTCAACGCCGCCTTCTATCGCCGCTGGGATGCCATGCGGGCGGCCGACCTCCTAAAGCGCTTTTCGCTGGACAGAAGGGCGAGAATTAGAACGCTCTCCCGCGGGATGAAGCTCCGGCTCGAGATGGCGGTTGCGCTGGCCGCCGGTCCGGCGCTGCTCGTCCTCGACGATCCCACATCCGGGCTCGATGTCCCGACGCGCTATGATTTTCTCCAGGACATCATCCGCGAGCTGGCGGATTCCGGGACTACTATCCTTTTCTCAACCCATCTTGTCCATGAGCTCGAGCGGATTGTCGATCACCTCTTCATCCTCCATCGCGGCCGCCTCATCCTGGACGAAGGATACGAGACCGTCAAAAAATTTACCCGGCGGGTCCGTCTGGTTTTCGAGGGCGAGCCTCCCCGGACTCTTGGGGTTGACGGCGTTCTTTGCGAAACCCGGGAAGGTCAGCGGATGGAGGCTGTCGTCTATCCCTGGTCCGCTGATAAACAGAAAAAGATGGAGGAGTTCTCTCCCACGGTTCTGCACGTCGAGCCTTTGACTCTGGAACAGGTTTTCCGGAGCTTTGTCGCCGGTTGAGGAGAAGCGCCATGTTCAAACAGATGATTGTCAAGGAATGGAAAGAAAAAATCGGGCTGTTCCTGTTTGCCCTGGCGGGGCTTCTGCTCTTTGCCCTGGCTTTCTCCGGATATTCCAAGGATAAAAACACGCTCGACATCCTGGCCACCACGCTCCTTCTCATCTTCCTGCCCGTCTTCTCCTTGCTGCTGGGCGCCAGCGGGTTTTCTTCCGAGCTCCAGGACGGGGCCTGGGCCTATCTTTTTTCGCGGCCCGTTAAAAGATGGCGGATCTGGCTGGCCAAGTATTTCTCTCTCTTCACGATTCTGTCCGTCGTTATCCTTCTTTTTACCCTTCTGGTCAGGCTGCACCCGGCGCTGAAACCCACCCCTGACACGTTCAGTTTCCCTCTGCTCGACGAGGACATATCCTATGGAATCCTGGCTTTTGTCCTGCCCCTCCTGCTTTTCACAACGGCTTTTTCTCTCTCCATCCTCTCCGAAAAGACGCATGCCGTCGCCTTCCTGGCGGCCTTCGTCTGGATTGTCCTCCAGGTGGCGGTGACCCGGGGCAGCTTTTCGCTACTCAACCGCGGGATGTTCTACTCTCCATTTTCGCTTGTCTCCATCCTCAGCATCCTCATTCCCTTGAGCCTGGCCTTGGCCTCTCTCGTCACTTTGAACAGGGCGGATTTTTCTCAGCCCAGGAGCAGAGCCTGGATGTTCACGAAATCCGCGGCGGCGTTCATCCTGGCGTCCGTTGCGCTTGTGGCGGTCTTTACATTCGGCACCGGGATGTTCCAGAGAGATCGCTATATCTACAATCTCGAGGCCCGCAATGACGCCTTCTATTTCGCCACGGAAAAGGGATTTTTTAGGTTTGACCTGGCTGGGGGGCAGACGAAGAAGCTGGCCCGGCATCCATCGATGTGGGGGTACATGTCCATGGCCGGGGACAAGCTGGCCTTTACCTCCTATGACTATGGCGGGGGATGGCGCGGTTTCGCCCAGCTGCGGATCATGAGCAGCGACGGGAAGGAAGACCGGCTGCTGGTCGGGACAGAAAATCAGGGTTCGCCTCTTTACGGAGGCACCATCTATCCTGTCCGTATTTCTCCCAGCGGCGATAGAGTGGCGTTTATCGTGAAACATGGTCCCAAGGCGACCGCCGAGGATTTATGGGTGGTCAGAAGCGATGGGTCAGGCCTGAAGGGCTACGACCTGGGAATTCCGGATGCCGAATACTACATGATTGTCGGATTCGGAAGGCCTGAAACTTCGGTCTTCGTTCTTTGCGTGCAAAGAATCAGGCCGGGGAACAGGGATGCGCGGATGGGGGCCAGGCTCCTGCGCGTTGATTTGGAGTCCGGCGGGGTCGAGACACTCGCCGACCAGATCCGCAAGCCGTACGTCGCCTCCATGCCGCGGGAGACGTGGACATCCGGCCCCGGCGGGATTGCTTATATCCAACATGATGAGGCCGCGTCCAAAGAGATCTTGGCTGTGCTCAATCCTGAGACGCTCGAAATACAAACGGTTGATCTCGAAGACTCTGTCACCGCCTTCCGCTGGAACAAGTCCGGGGATGAGCTGGCCTTCCTTACTGCAGGCTCCCGGCTCGGGGTTTATTCTTTGGCCGAGGGCAGAATTGTCCAGGTCAAGGAAATCAAGGGCTATGACCTCCGCTGGCCATCGGAGGCGCTAGAATGGACGTCGGACGGCAGGATTATGCTGCGAAAGATCGAAGAAAAGGTTTCTTCTATCTGTTTCCTGGACGCGAACCTGTCCGAGCAGAAGGCCATCCGGCTGCCCTTCAGATCCCACTACGCCTCGCGAATCTGGAGCGCAGGCAAATATGCCATCGTCGAGGATACCGAAAACCATCAGCTCTGGGGCGTTGACCTCGGAACCGATCAATGGCTCAGGATTTATTGAATAAAGAAAAATCGGGGACCCATTATTGAGGACTGAGATCTAAAGAAAAGGCGATAAGAATGAAGGAAAAAACCGTCATCGGTTTGACGCGATTACTGACGCTCTTGATCATAACCAGCCTGGTCTCGCTTGCCTGGCCCAGTCCAGGGCTTGGGGTTTCAAGCAAAGCCGGCGGGACGCAGGCCGGCCAGGTCCCGATTATAGATAACGGCAAGATTCCTCAACCACCCGACAAAAAAGTGCGCACGATCATATTCAAGGAGGATCTCACGATCGGAGTCCGCGAGGGCGATGAAAATTACATGTTTGGCGAGCGTGTCTATTTCAACGTGGATGACGAAGGAAATATTTTTGTCACCGACTGGGACCGGAAGCGAATCCAGAAGTACGGGCCGGACGGAAAATTCCTCCTCAGCATCGGAGGAGAAGGGCAGGGCCCCGGGGAATTCAAGAATGTCTGGGAACCGGAATTCGACAAGGACGGAAATCTCTATGTCGTGGATATCTCGCAGAAGAGGATTTCATTCTTCGGCCGCGATGGGCGGTATCTCAGGCAGACCGGGTTTCCGCAGATAAACGTTTCCAGCAGCATCTACATCAACTCTCGCGGCCGTTTCCTGATGGCCGTCGATGAAACG
>CAZJBD010000169.1:0-876 GCA_964544265.1 uncultured Eubacteriales bacterium | reverse complement strand
CTCTATGACAACACGTTCCGGCCGATTGAGATATTCCATCGGGAAATGCACGAGATGAGAGCGCCAGGCAGCCGGGAAGAGGATTCAATCGCCCGAGCCTTGGCTGCATCGATGAGTGATACGGCCTTCAGGCCGGAGCCCCACTATCTCTTAGCCTCAAACGACGAGATCTATTTTGGGTATTCAAACGCCTACGAAATCAAGGTCTATTCCCCCGAGGGGAAGCCGGCGCGAGCCATCCGAAAGGATTATAAGCCGGTCCCTGTCACGGCGAAAGACAAAGAGCGATTCGAGGAATACCAGAGAGTCGAGTTTCTCCGTTTTCTTCCGGCTCAAGTTGAGAAGGTGACGGAGAAAGCTTTGAGACTTATCCAATATCCGAAATTCAAGCCCGCCTACCAGGGCTTTGCCCTGGCCGATGATGGCTGGCTCTTTGTGATCATTAATAGCGAGGGAAGTGAGCGGACCGTGTTGGATGTGTTCGACGGCCAAGGCCACTATGTCTCCCGGACCGAAGCAGCCATTCCGTCGGAGGGGCTCCGCCTCAAGAAGGGGAAGGCCTACGCCATCGCCACGGAGGACGGCTATAAATCCGTGAAACGGTTTAGCTATGCGGTGAGGGAAAACTGAGGTAGTCATGGATGGTCGATTTGCGCGGCGGCTGGCGTTTGGCGCTGCGGCGAGCGTTCATCTGCTCTGAGCTTCGGGAAAGGAGGGCCGAATTTCCTGGAGCACCGTTTTCCCCCATTTGAATTAGGCGTGTCTTGACATATTTTACCGGGCGCCCGTACAATCGCCGAGTGAAAGAGCGGGCGGTACGCATAGTCATTCCGATCATTTTTCTCTCGATTGTCGCGGCGGGATGGAGCATGAGAC